>CAZURU010000101.1:0-14093 GCA_964623585.1 uncultured bacterium | reverse complement strand
TTAATTGGATAATATTTGTAAGAAACACCGAAAACGCGACAATTGAATGCCTCTGCATTTGCTGAAATGTTGTCGGTGAATATGTCCGAAAACTCTCCTCATCAACAAATACAAAATCGTAGATTACACCTGATGAGATGTTATTAACATCATTACACCATTGCAACAGAATAGGTCAGCTTTCCGACTATCATAAATCTGTTTCATTTGGAATTTCCTATGCTCTTAATAGTAGTAGGCACTCTCCGAGTGCCGTCTCTTATGAAAAAAGTGACAAAATACCCACACACTCTCAGGTTCAAGACATATTGACATTCTGACAGTGAGTGTGTATAATAATACTACGCATGTCATTCAAATTAATGGCAGATTATTGGAGTGGATATATGAAATCTTTTGGAACATTCGGTCCTGTATTTCCGGATAAAAATTATGTTGTCTCTCGCCACAATGAACTCAGAGATTTCATTAATCGGGTGAAAGAAGGCAGATATATTGTGCTGTTCGCACCACGACAGACTGGTAAAACAACCTTTTTTAAAAATGCAATTACGAGACTAAACGCGCATGAAACAGATTATCTGCCTATACAACTAAACTTTGAAAGGTTTGTGGATAGCAATGCTGATAGGTTTTATGACATTCTCGGTAAGGAGATCTGTGGAGAGATTAATTCTGCCATTATGGATCAAGATGAATTACCAAAAGATCAGATCTCTAAATTCTTAAATTCAGTTAGTATTACAGACCATATTTCCATGTCTGATTTTTTTTATGACTTTGGTAAACTTATAAAGAGCATTCGTTTAGTTATCATATTTGACGAATTTGATGGAATCCCTCCAGATGCACTCCGCGGTTTTCTACACGCCTTACGACATATTTACCTATCTAACGCAGAACATAGATGTCCGTATAGTGTAGGCATAGTAGGTGTCAAAAATATCACGCAACTGAATTATGATCGTTCTATATCACCTTTTAATATCCAAGATGAGTTTAAACTGCCAAACTTTACACTTGAACAGGTTCAAGAACTCTATGACCAATATACTGATGAAGTTAGACAAGAAATTGACACGAGGGTCATCGGAGCAATACATAAACATTCTGCTGGACAACCATTTCTCGTAAATAGATTTGGACAAATTCTTACTGTGGAACTTAATCTACCCACATCTGAGATTATTCAGGTGGATCATTTTAATGTAGCCTACAAACAACTCCTTAATGAAAGCAACACAAATGTATCACATCTTACGGGAAATTTACGGAAAGACCCCCGTCTTGAAAGATTCTTGATGGGGATCGCATTAAATGGTGAGAACCGACGATTCAATCTTGATAATGAAATCATTAGTGAACTTGCAACTTATGGGATAATTGCTGAAGACGAAAATGGATTGTGTGCAGTTCACAATCCTATCTATCTCCAACGGGTGATACAATTCTTTCAACCCTTAATCAATGGACTTGAGGATCAATACTTCACTGAAGATGGACCCAATGATTTTAGAGAATTTGTCAATGCTGGGGGACAACTGCAAATGCATACTTTAATTGATAATTTCAGTAACTTCATAACCCGAGCAGGTTTTAGAATTCTCCAAGTCCCAGAAACTCCTCAAGAGTTTGTTGGTCAATATCTCTTATTCGGTTATCTTGATGAATATGTTAACCTTATAGGTGCAACTATGTTTCTTGAAATACCAACTGGTAGAGGTAGAGCGGATCTCATTGTTGTACACAAGAGGAGAAAGTATATCATTGAAACCAAAATATGGAGAAGTGAAAAATCCTATCAATTAGGAAAAAAACAGTTAGCAGCTTACATGAAAAATGAAAAAGCACAAGAAGGTTATTATATAGTATTTGATTATCGAGAAAAGTCAATCTCTAAAGTAGAAACAGATACTGTTGATGGGTTAGTCATCCACAGTTATGCCATACCTGTGTTACAAGAAAGACCATCACAAAACTGATGAATTACAATAATTGGGAAAAGACATATACAAAATGAAAGATCATATATCTCAGAAAAGCTCATTCATAAATTCAATCGGTATGAAGTTTGTTAGAATTGAACCTAACACCTTCCTAATGGGTTCAGAAAAAGCCAACCTTCCAGACGATGTAATCGCTGGAAAAGAATACTTGCGGGATGGTGATTGGGATGAACAACCTATACACGAAGTCACAATCACAAAACCATTCTTTATCGGAATATATCAGGTGACAAATGCTCAATTTGAGGAATTCCAACCACAACACCGACAACTGCGAGGGAAACTCGGATTCTCAAAGGATGATGATGAAGCTGTCATTTTTGTTGATTGGACTGATGCCTCAAATTTCTGTAAATGGTTATCTCAAAAGGAGAGTAGACCATATAGACTGCCGACTGAAGCTGAATGGGAATATGTTTGTCGTGCCGGGACAACGACACACTTTCATACAGGCGACACTTTACCACCTGAATTCCATAAGAACGTCTCTGAAAGTTGGTATCCAGATGCAGGTCGCAGTCAAGGTGAAGCGGAAGTTGTACCGCTTCATGTAGGGAAAACAACCCCGAATGCATTGGGTGTATACGATATGCACGGTAACGTTGAGGAATGGTGTCAGGATTGGTATGCACCATACGGTTCACATTCACAGGTTGACCCTATCGGTAGTAAGGAAGGACTATACCGTGTTACACGCGGTGGAAGTCATTCTACCTTGCTAACCTACTTACGGTCGGCTAATCGTATGGGAGCATTACCTCAAGATAAACATTGGTACATCGGTTTTCGTGTGGTTTGTGGTGAATTGCCGGAATCGGTTACGTGCTCCCCCGAGCCAAAGGTGGCGAGATGGGGACTGCATGTAAAGCAAAACACACCTGAACGACCTAAAGGCACAGCAGAACCTTACTTTGCTGAACCTATACCTTATGTAAATATACCTGATGGTTCAAGTGGACCACTTTTTTCCAATCACAATCACGTGCCTGCAATTGTTGAATGTGCGAACGGTGATATGTTCGCCGCGTGGTATTCATGCGTTACAGAGAGAGGACGCGAATTGACTGTTGCCGCAAGCCGACTAAGATTTGGTGAATCTGAATGGGAGACAGCAGAACCCTTCTGGGGAGCACCCGACAGAAACAACCATGCAACTTCTCTTTGGCGGAACGAAAATGGACGTCTATACCATTTTAATGGACTATCGGCAGCTGCGACCTGGGGGCATTTGGCATTGGTCATGCGTTCCTCTGATGACAATGGCGCGAATTGGTCAAAACCACGTTTCATTTGTCCTGAACACCAACTGAGAAATATGCCAATCGCCTCAGTATTTCGTAGAAAGGACGGTTCAATACTCCTCGCTTGTGATGCAGTGAGTGGAGGAAACGGCGGAACTGCTATCTGGATTAGTGAGGATGATGGAGAAACATGGTCTGATCCGGGGCAAGCACAACCCATCCCTGAATTCACAGATGGTAAAAGTGGTGGTTGGATTGCTGGAATCCACGCCGCAGTCGTAGAATTGACCGATGGTCGCTTGATGGCTTACGGTAGAGGAGATACAATAAATGGCAAAATGCCGAAGAGTGTCTCAGAGGATGATGGGAAAACATGGCACTACAGTGCAAGTCCGTTCCCTCCTGTTTCTGGTGGACAACGTTGTGTCTTTTTGCGGTTGAGAGAAGGACCAATTCTTCTGGCATCTTTCACTGGGAGTAGAAAAACACCTGAAACAATGCCAATAGTTGACGCATCTGGTAAAGAGAGGTCCGTTACAGGACTTTTTACGGCACTTTCATACAATGATGGTGAAACATGGCAGAATATCAGATTGGTAACAGATGACGGACCTGATAGAGAAATTGAAACTATGGATGGACGTCTATTTAGATTGGGTTTAAACAGTGCTGAACCGGGTGGATACCTTGCTGTTTGCCAAGGAGATGATGGCATAATACATCTCATCAGTAGCAAACAACACTATCGGTTCAACTATGCATGGTTAACTGAACCACCACCATCAGAAGTTGTGAAATAATATGAAATTACCATTTATAAATCAAGAAATTGATGTCAATATTGATATGCGGGATAGTAACGACATTTTGGACAATCCCGATGCATTGCGTCATCGGATTGCCCATGACGGATACCTATTGATCCGTGGATTACATGACAAAGAAACTGTACTGACTGCACGCCATCAGATACTGGAGAAATTAGAAGAAAAGGGAATGCTTGCGCCTGATACTCCGTTGATGGAAGGTATTTTCAATCCTGAGTATCCCGAACCAACTTCAACAGGTTCAATGGGAAATATAGATTTGACGCATCTCCCAGGCTTCAAGGCTGTTGTAGAGGGTAAATCGATAATGAATTTCTTCCAACTTCTACTTGGAGGAGAAGCACGGACTTTCGACTTTAAATGGCTGCGCACTGCCGGACCCGGTTCCGGTTCTCTAATTCATTACGATATCGTGTTTATGGGAAGAGGGACAAAAGACTTATATTCCTGTTGGACTCCATTTGGTGACGTATCGTTAGATATGGGGCCAATTGTATTCTGTCTCGGATCAAATCGATTTGACAAAGTTCGCGAAACTTATGGAGAATCAGATGTTGACAGGGATCTGATTGAAGGACATTTTAGTGATGATCCAAGAGAAGTCATAGATAAGTTCGGAGGACGCTGGACTACAACCACATTCTCAGCAGGAGATGTCATTATATTCAGCATGTATCTGATGCATGCATCTTTGGTCAATACATCTAACAGAATTCGGATTACTGCAGATACACGATATCAACTCGCTTCGGAACCGATTGATGAGAGATGGATCGGAGAGAAACCGAAAGGTCATTATGCTTGGAAACAGAAGGATGCCAATATAGAACCATTAGAAGAATCCCGTAGAAAGTGGGGTGTCTAATTTTGTTCATCAGAAAGGTACTTTATAAATATGCAAGGGACATCAACAACTGATCATAAAAGCCGGAACGCCAGGTTTATTCCATTTTTTCTTATTATAGCATTAGCAGTTGGAATTGGATTTGCAATCAAGTATTTCCTAAGTAAAGGCACTACACCCGGTGAACATCAATTAGAAGTCTATTTCAGTGATGCATATACTGGTCAAAACAGTGGATTTTTGGAAAAATTGCTTGTGAGTAAACTTAGATTGGCAGATGTCAGTATTGATGCTGCTCTACAGCAATTGAATGCATCTCCTGTCGCTGCTGAATTAATCAAGGCACATAAACGCGGGGTAAGAGTAAGAGTCTTTACAGAGAACAAATATGTGAATGAGGAGGAAATTACACAACTGAAATCTGCGGGTATTTCTGTAAAAGATGACGCCAGTGAAGATGGTCTAATGCACCATAAGTTCATCGTAATTGACGATAGATACGTATGGACCGGTTCATACAACACAACATACAATGGTGCATATAAGAATGATAACAACGTTATCTGGATTGATTCCGTGCCGCTTGCGAACAATTTTACGAATGAGTTCAGAAGTTTGTATCTCTCTGGACAGTTTAATCAATCCAATGCATCTTATGTACCATACCCGACGATTACCCTTAATGATGGAACAGAGATCACGACGTTGTTTTCCCCAAAAAGTGAAACAATTCCACCCCTAATAGACGAGATAAGAAGCGCGAAGACATCCATCTGCTTCATGGTATTTTCATATACACATGATCAATTAGGTGAAGCAATGATAGATATGTTTGAATCTGGTATTACTGTCAGAGGTGTATTTGACGAAAAACAGATCTCGCGGTATTCTGAATATGCCAAAATGGCAGAGATAGGGATGCAAGTGAAAATAGATGAATCGCCAGGTACGATGCATCATAAAGTGATAATAATTGACGAACAAACTGTCATTACGGGATCGTATAACTTCTCAAGAAATGCTGAAACCAATAACAGTGAAAACCTACTCATTATCAAGAACAATAGTAAAATTGGGAAAACTTATATGGAGGAGTTTAAGAGATTGTATAAATGAGAGTCTACCAACCAGATACAGTATTGTTCACCGTTCACCCAACCTGATGGTATAGTTTTTCCCATTGCCCTGCCTTATGACTTTAAGGATGACTTTAGAATTTGGAGAAGAGTTTAGGACACGTCTTTGTAGTTCTACGTAGGTCTTTATCGGTTTTTTGTTAAAATTCTGAATCATATCTCCAGGTAAAAGGCCACTCTTGTGGGCAGGACTATCCTCAAAAACACGTGTTATGAGTACACCTTCATTTTTGTTCATAAGGTCCACACCTAAAAAACCACGCGGCACTTTACCATGCTTTATTATTTTTGCAGCAACAGACTTCACTGTATCCATTGGAACAGCAAAAGTAATTATCTGTTTATTCATCATCTGTTGTGGAAACTGTAAAGGTAAAGCAGTGAACTGGTTCGGTTGCATCAGAACGGCTAGTATCATGCCAACAACTTCCCCTGAGGTATTTACAACTGCACCGCCGCTATTTCCAGGTGAGACCGGTGCATTGATCTTTATAAGTTCTGCACAAGGATGTGCATGTAGAATCTCACAACCACTTACAATACCAAATGACACTATTGGGTGATTTCCTTGTGAACTCCCGATAGTCAAGACAAGAGAACCGGTATCTATCTTGGTAGAATCCCCATGTCTGATCACTTTAGGTAATTGATGATCAGCCTTCAATACGACAAGCTCAGTATAATCGTCTTTACCAATAAACGCTGCAGGAAACTTCCTACCATTCTGAACTATCTCAATTTTACTTGGTGCCATTGAAAAAGTAGTCGTTGCAATATGTCCCTTTTTATCAAGTAGAATTCCAGAACTAATGTCTTGATGAAACAGCGTGACCTTGCCTATAGTGTTCGTAAACTCACGAGAAGAATCATAAGTAGCCAACACTTTAACAACAGCAGGACGAGAGGAAGTAACAACTTTTTTGAAATCCTTTTCAAACAATTGAAGTATATTCTCTCCAGCATAACTGCCCATAGTAATTAAGAGAAGAAAGATGATAATACTTGAGTAGAATACTGTCTGATTGAATGTAAGCTGACCGAGTAAAATATGCCTCTGATTATGTCTTTGACTATTCATGCGTTTTACCTCTACAAAAGAATCTCTACGAGTTTTCATAAAGTTATTAGAGTCTATTTCTTTGTCAACATATTGTTGTAGGTCGCGATTCGGAGATCGCTCCTACCGACAGGTTGCTTATGGTAGGCGGCCAACTATATATAAAACTGGCCGATTCCCGATCCTTTCAAACCCATCAATAAGCATTTGACTAAGCACTATAGTCCTCCGCCAGTTGAGACTGTGGAGTAACTCACCTGCTTAAGGGTATAGTTCTGTTGCATCAATGGTGATACACCGATTGATGAAAAATCAGAACCCGTTTCTATTGGAAAGAGTTCATTTCTGTCAATATTCTGTCTTTCAGATGTGATTCCAGAATTCGTGATATTTGCCTGATTCTCTCGGTCAAGTACGTCATCTCGGAATACAACGGTAACTGTTGCAGCAACCATTAGCAGAATCAATGCCGCTGTAAGTGCCCTCTTTTTAATATTAAAATGTGCAAGATTAAAATGCGGCATTTTGAAAAGTCTGCTTATTCTCTCCCATAATGTTATAGAGTCACGTTCCTTACCGACGAGTTTGTGTTCTAATGTTGTCAAAAAGAAGGGGGACGGTTCAATCTCTGGCAATTCTTGTGTTACCTTAATTGCTTGGTAGAATTGATCGTATTCTCGCTGGCACTCTGAACACGCTGAGATGTGTATCTCAAAATGTTTCAATGATTCGTAATCAAGCAAATCTTCATAATATGCAGAAAAGTTCTCTACAGCTTCTAAGCAATTCATAGCATCTCCATATACGGTTTTAGTTTATCCTTTAGCATTATGCGTGCCCGGTTTATTCGTGATTTTGTAGTTCCACTCCGCAATTCAAGAATATCGCTGATTTCGTCATAACTAAGTCCTTGTATATCTCGCAGAATGAGTGGATATCTATACTGTTCAGGTAATTCTTCTATGGCAGCCTGAATAGTCTTGTTTAGTTCCTTTCGTTGCAGTGCTACTTCAGGTTGGTAAGATGAATTTGCAGGTGCGGTTGCGACAATATCTATTTCTTCACTATCTACATCAGTGGAGTGTCGGTTTATTGTGGTGTTGTCAACTCTATATCGGTCTCTTCTACTACGGTTCCGTATTTCATTCTTGCACAGGTTCTTAGCGATAATGTACATCCAAGTTTTGAACTTTGCGCGCCCCTGTTTGTAGCGATCTGCAGCTTTGTATATGCGTAGGAAGGTCTCTTGTGCCAAATCCTCTGCATTGTCTCTATCTCCGGTAAACCGCGCAATAAAGTTGATCAGCGGTTTATGATGACGTCGCACCAATAGATTGAAAGCTTCTTCATCCCCTTTTTGAAATCGCAGCATTAATTCATCATCTAACTCAACCATTGGAAGTCTCCAGAGTTGCTTATTCTATTACACACCCGTAAGATAAATCGGTTGCATCTTTTTATACTTTACGCGATTAGACTTGACCTTAACACGATATTTGTGTATCATTGACTTATTGTTGACAAATGTTAAATGAATATTCAACTATATTGTCAAGAACATAGTCTGATACTAATTTTATCATGACAATGCCATATAAGTCAAATACAGTAAAAGGGGGATTATATGTTTGAACACGTTATTAAAGAGGTAGAACAGCAGTGCAGAGTAGATAGAATACCCATGTTAGGTCCAGAGAAAGCAAAGTTTGTCGCAAAATGTGTAGCAGATGCTAAACCCTCTCTGATTGTTGAATGTGGAACTGCAATCGGATATTCCGGTCTGTGGATACTAAGAGTTCTTAAGGAAATCGGTACAGGAAAATTGATTACTTTTGAAATTGACGCGCAACGTGCTGAGAAAGCAAGAGCCAACTTTGAACGCGTAGGGGCAACAGACATCGTTGATTCCCGTATCGGAGATGCACAGAAAATACTGAAGAGTATAAAAGAACCTGTGGACTTTCTTTTTCTCGACAACAACTTTGACAATTACTATCCATGTTTTAAGGCAATTGAGCCGCAGCTAACGAATCCCGCAACTATTCTGGCAGACAATGTAGGGATCGGGGCAGACGCTATGGCTGATTATCTTGAACATGTGAGAGCAGCATATCAGAGTGAAACTCATTGGTTTGCTATTGATTTGCCTTGGGTTAAGAAGGATGCAATTGAAGTCAGCATTTTTCAAAGTTAGAGGTACTCAATTATGGATAATACGCCACTCCTCCCCTCTCAACATAATTTTTTAGAGGTCGCAAGGTTGCCTACACCTGATGATAACGTGGCTATTGCCACACAACGACTTGATGCAGGCACACAGATACTACATAATACCCATGAACTATCTCTTTCACATACAGTCTTAGAAGGACATCGGTTTGCTATACAAGGCATAGGTGAAGGTGAACCGTTATTGTCCTGGGGATTACCATTTGGATACGCTACGCGACCAATTGTGCCTGGAAACTATGTGTGCAATCAGAAAATGATAGATTCGCTCTCTATACGTAACCCTGATTTTGAGCTGCCTTCAAGTCCAAACTTTAGTGACAAAATGAAAACTTATGTATTAAACACAGAACAGTTTGAGCCAGGGAGGCAGATAGCACAATATGAAGATGAACGACATTTCTTAGGCTATAGAAGACCAGGAAAACGGGGTGTTGGAACACGAAACTACATAGTCGTAATGGGGACAACAGCACGCACTTCCGCTTTTTCGAGAATCCTCACAGATAGATGTAGGAATCTGACTAACTCCTATCCGAACATCGACGGTATAGTTTATATAGCCCATACTGAAGGTGGAGAGAATACTGCACCAAATAACTTAGATTTACTACTCAGGACACTCTCAGGTTTCACAGTCCACCCAAACATCGGTGCTATCCTACTTGTTGATTACGGAACAGAATCTGTTAACAATGACCTGCTCAGAGAGTATATGCTGCGCGAGGGATATGAAATTGGAAATGTTCATCACGAATTCTTTAGAATCATCGGCAGTTTTGATTCTAATATAGACAGAGGGGAGCAGATAATAAAGAATTGGTTAGATGTAGTTGACAAAACACAACGTATCCAGCAATCGTTAAAACATCTTAAAATTGCATTGCAATGTGGTGGTTCTGATGCCTTTTCTGGCGTTTCGGGAAATCCACTCGCAGCTTATGTTGCAAAGGATGTAATAAGATATGGTGGTTGTGCAAATCTTGCAGAAACTGATGAACTTATAGGAGCAGAAGAATATCTACTACAGAACGTTAGAGACATTCAAACTGCAAAAGAATTTCTCAATACTATAGAGACATTTAAAGAACGTGTGCACTGGCATGGACATTCAGCAGAGGGCAATCCATCTGGCGGAAATAACTATAGAGGTCTCTATAACATTGCAATAAAGTCAATTGGGGCTGCAATGAAGCGACATCCAGATGTCTGTTTAGACTATGTCATCAACTACAGTGAATTGATGGATAAACCCGGGTATTATTTTATGGACAGTCCCGGTAATGACTTAGAGAGTATTGCTGGACAGGTAGCATCTGGTTCAAATATGATTTTCTTTGTTACCGGTAATGGGTCAATCACGAATTTTCCTTTTGTACCTACTATTAAAATCGTCACGACTACTGAGCGGTACGAAATGCTTCAAGCAGATATGGATGTAAATGCGGGTGCTTATTTAACCGGAACACCGATGGAACAGCTGGGTGAAGAGACGCTCGAACGCACTGTGAAAGTGGCTTCTGGTGAACGTTCCGCTGGTGAAAAAGCTGGACACTCCCAAGTATCTATTTGGCGAGATTGGAAACAGACAGAAAATACGGATCTAACACCGGTATATGACTCATCTGATGTTAAGTCTGGTGAACCCATTCAATTTGAAAAGCCTATAGATTCTGGGCTGCAAACTTCACATTTTACATTCAGTGCATTTCAAACTTCAAACGGTTATCGATCTGAACAATTAGCATTAATTTTACCAACAAGTCTCTGTTCAGGGCAGATTGCGCAGATGATCGCTCACCGATGCAACGATAAGAAGATCGGACAAGAACAGGGTATTTCACGTTTTATTGCACTTCCCCATACTGAAGGTTGCGGTGTATCAAGTGGACGATCAGAAGAGATCTATATGCGAACGATGATTGGACATTTAACCCATCCCACCGTCGCGCTTGGATTATTGCTTGAACACGGATGTGAAAAGACACACAATGACCACATGCAACATGAAATTCAGAAACTGGGGATTTCTACTGACAGTTTTGGATGGGCAAGTATTCAGCTGGACGGCGGTATTGATACAGTTGTAGAGAAAGTCCAGACCTGGTTTATTGACCAATTAAGTGGTAAACAGTCGACACCGATTATAGATGCAGGATTAGAGCATCTGTCTATAGCCATTACCTCTACAGGAAAAAATCCCAATAAAGTATCTGAAGCACTCATGAAATTGACAGAGACATTGGTCTCAGAAGGCGGAACAGTTGTTGTACCTACTAACGCAACCTTCTTATCAGATTCACTGAATTCAACACCCTCTTTAGCTTATGGACAACGTTTTGAAAAAAGTGGTTTACATATTATGGAAACGCCAACAGATCAACCCACAGAAACACTAACAGGGTTAGGTGCAACCGGCGTAGAACTTGCGTTTGCTCATATAATAGGTTCACCATTACAATCCCACGAAATGATTCCGTTATTACAAGCATCAACTGATACTAACACCCAGACAAAATTTGGATCAGATTTAGACCTACAATCTACCGATGTCAACGAGATACTGAAGCTGATAACTGAAACCGCATCTCGCCGATATACACCAAAGTTGCATGGTAAAGGAAATACCGATTTTCAGTTGACTCGTGGGTTGTTAGGTGTTTCAATGTAAACCTTGAAGGGGCATTACATTTTCACCCTCAAATGTGGATTCAGTGTCTTGACTTTCTCTATTGGTGACACATCCTGAATGGGATTCTCAGTAATAGAAATATACTCCAAATTTTTGAAGTTTTCTATAACACTGATGTCTGTAACCTGATTCTATTCAAGGACTAATTCTCGAAGTCTAATCAACTCCGCTATAGGTGTAATACCATTTCTAATTGAAAATGTCTCTTTATTGTAGCACATTCTGTTAGATTGTGCCGTTCCCCGCTTCACTTATAAGCAGCAGGTAATGGGAGAAAAATTAATAGAAATGGTATAAGATCAGTAATCTCATTATTTGGCAACACCAACATTTCAAGTTGAGTCAATTCTTATAAGGGTGTCAGATCCTTGATTTGAGAATTTCGTAGTAGAAGTACTTTGAGATTGCTTAAGGTCGTAATTGGTTTCAGATCTGTAACCTGATTCTCTCCTATCCTGTAAACAAAATCTTTAATTCCTTTAAATCATCCTTCAATAATGAGATAGACTATCAGCATCCTGATGCTCATGGATTTGCTTTCATAAGTGTAGATTCTATGGAAAGAATAACAATAGAGAATCTAAATTGTCAAAAACCCGTTCATTTTTCATTCCCATCTCCTCCGCAGAAAAACCTGATACTGCTGTAGCACAACTTGAAATGCACAAGAAACCCCTTCCGTGCCCTCCGCATAATCCGCGATTCTGACAAATAGAGTACAAAAACTCTACACACCCCATTTCTACAAATTTCATGTCCATAAACCTGAATCTATGATATAATTATAGTGAAATCAACACAAATTAGGAGAAGATGTAAATGGCTTATGAAGCAATAGAGTCTAAATTTATCGCAACACCAGAAAAAGGGGAAGTATCCTCAATTCTTATACGTCCTGACAACGCCAAATGGATATTGGTACTTGGGCACGGTTCAGGTACAAATATGCGAAGTTCAACGTTACAGACTATATCTGAAAGGTTAGCAGACATTGACATTGCAACATTCCGTTACCAGTTTCCATATATGGAACGGGGTGGAGGCGGTCGAGAATCCGAAGCAGTTGCCCTTCAGACCGTCCGCTCAGCTGCTGATGCTGCACATCAAGCCGCTCCTGATTTATCAATACTTGTCGGTGGACATTCATATAGCGGACGTATGTCCTCAATGTCTGCTGCAAAAGAACCTATTGAACATGTTAAAGGACTGGTATTCTTTGCTTTCCCACTGCATCCTTCAGGTAAAGAAGGCACTGAACGTGCCGAACACCTCCCTGATGTAACAATTCCGATGTTATTCTTGTCTGGAACACGCGACAAGTTGGCAAAACTTGAACTGTTGGAACCGGTCTGTGAGAGACTTGGAGAAAAGGTAACCCTTCATCTTATAGACACTGCTGACCATGGATTCAAGACACTGAAACGTTCACGTAAGTCTGATGAGGATGTCTTTGTTGAAATGGCAAGGGTATTGGGTGAGTGGATTGAAACTCTCCCTTGACTAAAATGAATAGTTTGCCGTTACCGAGTTTTTCGGGTTCATAGGATCATCTTCCTTACTCTTCTGTATTCAGGAATATAATTACTTAGCTGCTTCGTAGATCGTTGTCCCATCAGTGTTTAACTGCAGTTATTTCTCATTCTGCTGAAGCTCATCAAGAGTGACTTCTTCAATCTTTTCCTCATCGGCAATGAAGTATCGGCACCCTGGAAACTTTTCAGCGAGTTTTCTGTTCTCACTGCCTCTATATTTCGCATAGATGTGCGATTTGGCAAAAGGTGCGTTAAATGGATAATGTACTCGAAAGGTCGGCGCGTCTTTCACAAAAACGAGAGCATTTTCTATACTGTTTGCTTCAAGGTATTTGTGAATTGTTATGTCTTTCCCATTCTGAGGTTTCTTTATTTGTTAGTAAATGGAAGCATATTATCAAACCGAGCACGGAAGTCACTCCTACAAATACCTCGGATATTGTAGGAGTGACTTCCAATTCGCAATTGCAAGAACTAACCATTTAAGAGTGGGAAGACTACTGAAACTAATTCAAATGTAGCATCACCA
>CAZURU010000100.1:0-14109 GCA_964623585.1 uncultured bacterium | reverse complement strand
AATCACCGTATTGCTTATAATGGACAGCACAAGTTATCTATACATGACAACCCTTGAAGATAGATTATAACAGATCAAACTCAGCAGCGATGTGCTGCACAAATAAGGACAGACTATCGTGACAAGAATAGAATTGCCGCGTCCAGAATATCCCCGACCCGACTTTCAACGGGGCACCTCTGAAGGAATTGACTGGATAAACCTAAACGGTACATGGGAATTTGCCTTTGACCCTGACGATGTCGGTGAAAAAGAGAAATGGTTTTCATCAGATGATACAAACTTCCCCCTGCAGATACGTGTGCCATATCCATGGGAAAGCCTCGCAGCATGGGGAGAAGAACACCTCGCTGATAATGAAAACTACCTTAGCACAAATGCCTATCTAAAACCTGAAGAAATCACATGTGGCGGACTTTCACGAGAAGGAAATTATAAGGGTGAACCGCGACACACAATCGGGTGGTATCGGAGAACTATCTCCATTCCCGAAAATTGGAACGACAAACGCGTAATTCTGAAATTCTGCGCTGTTGATTGGGAAACAACTGTATGGGTCAACGGTAAAACAATCGGTAGTTATGAAAACGGCTATCTACCCTTTGAATTTGACATCACAGATGCACTCATCCCAGGAGAACCTGCTACTATTATCGTCCGTGCCTACGATGCACAAGACCACGGGGAACAACTTGCTGGTAAACAGATAGGTTGGTACACACGGACAAGTGGAATCTGGCAGACAGTATACCTCGAACCCAGAAACGCAACTTATATCAAGCAGTGTCTTATCACTCCCGATATTGACAATAGTACCGCTACTTTTGACGTTACGGTTGATGGTGAAATCGCATCAGGCACAGAACTGCACTGGGAATGTGATGGAATGAGCGGTAACGTTACTGCTACAGATAAGACCGAAATCACCGTCAATATCCCATCAGATAAACTTCAACTTTGGGATGTAGATACACCACATCTTTACGATGTTACGCTAAAATTGGTCTCTGATGAATCTGTTGTTGATAGAATTTACACCTACTTCGGTATGCGGAAAGTTTCTATAGAAAAGGCACCGGGAGGCGACTATAACTACATCTATCTAAACAACCGTCCGATATACCTGTTAGGTGCTCTCAATCAGTCGTTTAATCCAGAAGGTGTGTATACCTTCCTCACCGATGAGGCGATCAAAACGGATGTTGAACGGGCAAAAGAATTCGGTTTCAACTTCCTCCGTCTCCACATAAAAGTTGATGAACCACGACTATACTATTGGGCAGACAAATTAGGACTGCTCTTTATGTGCGACATCCCCAACTTTGGACGCTATACCGATAAAGCAAAAGCAAGATTTAAACAGACGCTTCACGAAAACATCGAACGCGACTTCAACCATCCATCCATCATCTCCTGGTGCAACTTTAACGAAACATGGGGACTCGGAGGCGGCGGCTACAAGGAAGATAAAGAGTGTCAAGAATGGGTACGAGAAATGTATCACCTCGCTAAAGAACTTGATCCTACGCGGCTTATTGAAGACAACTCACCTTGCCTTTATGACCATGTTGAAACCGATATCAACTCTTGGCATTTCTATATCAACGATTATAAACACGCGAAAGATCATATCGCTAATGTGGTTGAGCATACATTCCCGGGTTCAAAATTCAATTATGCCGGTGATAACGTCCAAACTGATGTTCCACTGATCAATAGCGAATATGGAGGTATCGGTGCAGGTGCGGGGGACAAGGATATCGCATGGTGTTTTAAGTACCTGACAAATGAATTGCGACTACACCCGAAAATCTGTGGATACATCTATACCGAACTACAGGACATTGAGTGGGAACACAACGGTTTTATGAACTATGACCGCTCTGTAAAGGAATTCGGATACGACTATAACGACATCAATACACTTGACTTTATTGCTATTGACTATCCGCCGGGGACAACGGTTGCACCCGGTGATAGTATAAAGGCAGATATCTATGCCAGCCACTTCTCACACCAGACGATTGAAGACACAACACTTCATTGGCAACTGGATACGATCGGGCACGATGGAGAATTGACACGTGCACGTGTCAGCGGAAAGGTTGACATCCCCTTCCCGCAGTATCAAGTAGAACAGGTGCATCAACTAAAACTCACGATCCCTGAGATTGACAATGCCGTTGGCACATTACATGTATGGGTATCCGATGAGAGTGGAACAGTTGTCGCACGGAATTATATCAATTTTGAGATATTCTCTGAAACGGAAACACCGCTTAGCCATCTACCGGGAAACATATCTGTCAGTAAATGGGATGCTGGATCAGAAATAACGGAACAACTGCTCACAGCACAAGGTACTGGATACGTTGAATATCAGATGAAGTTACCGCAAGAGGTCAACGTTGATGATATTACCAAAATGGAGCTTGTTTTTGAAGCATCATCATCAAATGGCGGTTCACGACAGACAGAACCTGAGAAATATCCATCGGACGTTACAATATCAGTCAACGGTAAAGAGATAGAGACGGTAACTCTCCTGGACTGTCCTGCGGATGCTCGCGGTGTACTGACCTATATTCATCAGAACCTTGGGAACTACGGTTATCTGTGTCGTGTCCCGTTAGATAAGGAGGTATGTCTGAACGGTGGTTCTGCAGATACACTCACTGTACGTTATGAAGTCAAAGGCAACGCAGAAAATAGGGGTGGATTATCACTTTACGGTAATCGTCGCGGTAGATATCCGACAGCACCCCATCTTCTCATTTCATAACTATATTGAATAATTTGAAGGAGGAACTATTGAATGGCAGCATTTGAATATCTATTTACACGGAACCCCGGTTTAGAAGGGTCTTGGCCCTTCGTCCACGAACAGATGGTAAAACGGCTTGAGAAATTAGGTATAACACTCGTCCTTAATACGACCAGCAGAGACCCTATACACGAACAGGTAGATCTAAGCGAGGTTATCGGAATATCACAATGGGGCGGTAGTCTCACCGATGCTTGTATTGACAACGCACCAAAACTCAAAGTCGTCGGAACAATGACTGATAACACCGGACACGGTATCCCTTACGCTAAATGTCAAGAACGGGGTATTCCTGTGATTGAATCCACCCGGGCATGGGCACAATCTGTGGCGGAGTGTGCTTTCGGACTCGCTCTGTCTTCACTTCGAAGGACAGCACAGTGGCACATGCAGATGGCACAAGGTGAAAAACTATGGAATTGGAGCGACCCTATATGGGGACCCGGCAAACTTCCAGTCGCACACCAATTCTGTGATGACCCAGATTTTGTGAACGGGGACCTCGGTACAAAACAGATCGGCGTTATCGGATGTGGACAAATTGGCGGAAAAATCGCAAAGTGGTGTCGAGTGTTCGGTGCTACCGTTATGGGATACGATCCTTTCGTCCCTGACGAACTTCTACAAGAATGGGATGTAGAACGGGTTGATATGGACACACTCGTTGATAGAGCAGATATTGTGTTTGTATCTGTACCGCCGACCCCATCTGCACGACATCTGTTAAATCGTGAACGTATCTATCATCTACGGAAAGGAGCGTTAGTTGTTATTATCACCCGAGCACACGCTGTTGATATGGCTGCCCTACGCGAACGGATTGTCAAAGATGAACTTTCAGGCGCGTTTGATGTTTATGACAGAGAACCCGTGCCGATTGATGATGAACTACGGAACAGAGATAACGTCGTACATACACCGCATATCGCCGGCAGAACAAAGGATGCCAACCTACGAGTCGCTGATATGATCGTTGACGATTTTGCACGCGTGCTTAAGGGAGAAGCACCTCTCGGCGCATTAACACCTGCGGCAATTAAGGTGAGAACATCTGACAATCCGTACGAATGAGGACTCATTAAGATGGCATTTACCGATTTTAATTCAATTGCACAAGTGCAAGAAGTCTTCAATATTAAATATACCGAAGCGGAATATATTGAATACGTGGATATTGAACCTTCCCAAGCATTCCTGGAAGAATTTAAATTCAGCCAGCGTCACATCAACGTGTTTTCATCAGAAGCTGCCCGTTGCGAAAATGTGATTTATCCTGTCCTAAGGGATGTATACAAAAACTATGTAGAATGGTTCGCCTTGTGGAGTCATGAATTGATTTCTTACGATGAGGATCTCAGTGGCACACCAGACTATTTAATCTCAACAAAATCAGGATTAGGGAAAACAGTGCCAGGAACACCAATTATCATCGTGGCAGAAGCAAAACGAAACGATTTTATAAAGGGATGGGGACAGTGTTTAGCGGAGTTAGTTGCAGTTCAAAAAATCAATGATGACGACAAAAGGGCAGTATACGGAATTGTAACGGATGGGGAGTTCTGGCAATTCGGAAAATTAGTTGGAAATCAGTTTACGCGCAACGAGACCGCCCTCACAATAAGTGAACTCAAAAAGGTGTTCGGTGCCATTGGGTATCTGATGGATACGAGTTTACCCGAAGTTTGATAGCCTCTTGATCCTATCTATCCCGCAGCAATTGCATCTGTTGGCTGTCAAAATGACGTTCTGACTTCTGAGTTGGACGAATCCGTCACGCATACGGCAATCGGACGATGGTATTGATTATCTCTGGGTTCTCAAAGTAATCATCGTCTATCTGCCAAAACTGAAGACGCGGGTATCTCAATCCATTATGTTCAAAAGTCCCCATTGATGATGCCTCTTGCCGTATGCCTGCTGTAACTGGCTCTATTGTGATAAAAATCCCAACCTTTGCTTCGTTCCGTTCCATTATGTGGCAGAAAGAACGGACACTTGTCAAGCTAGGTTTGCCTGCCTTGACTTCAGCAACCACTCGGGCTTCCGTATCTTCCATACCCCGCGGTGTCCACATCATGAAATGCCCCACACCATCATACCCACCGTCACCGTTATCCATTGTTGGCTGCAACCCTAATTGCGTAACAGCCCAATTTGAAAAGTCGTGATATCTCTCTTTATCGTGAACCAGTTTTTTAGCCTCCTGCATGTTCGTCGGATAGCCGTGAATTTCATAGTCTTTCACTGGTTTTAGGTTGTGCCGATCCTCCAATCGTTGACGCATCGGATCCAGTGCTAAAATAGTAAAATCAATACCTATCCACTGACGCTTAAGCGTATGCGCTGCATCAATGGTTGTGCCGCATCCACAGAATGGATCAAGGAATGTGTCTCCTTCGTTACTGGAAGCTCTAATCATCCGCTCGTAAAGGACACGAGGTTTCTGTGTAGGGTAGCCAAGGCGTTCTTTGGAAGATTGTGCAATAACGTTTATTTCCCATACATCTCGAAGTGGCACCCCTTTAGATGCTTTGTCTGTCATCTCAGAAGGTATACGTCTGCCATCTGATGCATAGGCACTTTTGTTTTCTTTGATACCGACCTTTTTCAGGGTTGATGCTGGTCGGGGTTCATACAATTGATTCCAAGTCGCGTTCAGGCCTTTTGAATAGCGTAAGATAATATCGTGCATTCGTTGGAAATTTGGATGCTTTGCAGCCCAATGACGATACGACCACACAATTTCATTCCGAAAAAATTCATTCCTATTCCGGTTCTGCTGATCCCAGATAGCATCCATAACACCTTTGAGGTAGTGAGATGCAGTCGGATCACAGTGGAGATAGATACTCCCATTCTTACTGAGAACGCGGTGCATTTCTACAAGCCTCGGTCCCATGAACGCGAGATAAGCACGCATCGCCCCTTTGTTACCAGACACAGAACGCTGAAGCACAAAGTCATAACCCCGCAGGCATTCGTCAAGAGCCTTATAGGTATCACAACTCAAGGCACGCTCCGCAATATCGGCGCGTGATTCCTCAGTGGCAGTATCCCACGTCCAGATGTCGGTAAATCCTCTCTTTTGGACGAGGGAGTCCCTGAGAAATGCGTTGTAATCGCACCCACTGTAAAATGGTGGATCAGTGCAGATTAGGTGAACGCGTTCGTCATCCATCTCACGTAAGATTTCTAAGTTATCACCGAAGTAGAGTTTGTTCATGAAAATTAAACCTCAGAGTTCGAAATCAATACTCTTTCCATCTCCAAGACCTATACGAAATTTAGTAGGGGATGGAGCAGTTTCTATTGCAGATTTTTTAACTTTAGCATTCACCTTAAATTTACGATTCAAAGATTCTATTTCTGATACATCCAAATCTCCATTTCCAAACGGATTAACAACAACTTCCTTTATCAAAGAATTAACATCCACACGACAACGTATTCCAGGTTCTGACAAAATGCTATTCAATATTGAAGCATGTTTGGCATGGGTCCGCTCAATGTCCTCCCAAAATTCTACGATTAAATTATTCATTTCCAGGTGATTAGCAATGAAGGGAACATTATTGAATAGATATGGAAAGTTTGGTCTTTGATGAAGTCCCAACTGAAGTTGAAGGACAACCCGCAATTCCTTTTCAGATGCGTATTCAGGTTGTTTATGGAAATATCGATCTAAACCAACAGCTTGGATCTCAGTGCCTCGTGGAAGATATTTAACCTTATCAACTTTTAGTGAAATTTCATACCCATCTAATTTATCAAGCCCATGATCTTGCCAAAATACATTAGCATTTTGATAAGTGTCAACATTGATCCCTAAAGCATTTTTTAATGAAGACAAATCAGATTTAACCATTATCCCTTTTTGTGCGTACATTTTCCACATAAGAGATGATTCTTTAGCATTCTTATGCCAGCAGTTCACAAAAGTAAAATTTCGCAAGAAATTATGGTAAAGTAGGGGCTCAAAAGCCTCTAAGAACTCCCGTGTCAAAGTTTTTCCCGGTTGAGGCATACTAGTTATTTGATTTAATCTTTGTGTATGTTGATCTATCAATTTACTGGGAGAAACATAACTCAAAGAACCCTCGAACTTATCCTCAAATTTATTATACCGAGGAAAAAATAGCGTTTGTGTAGATATTAAATCTTTATATTTTTCGACATCCATATACCTTGTTAATTTCATCTAGCAACTCCAAAAATCCTATTCCTATGAAATTTCCTCATCGGGTTATGAGGTGCTAATTATTTAGAAAATTTCCTCCAAAATTATTCTTCATTGTCCAGTGACTCATCGTCCTTTCCGGGTACCCACTTCATTACAACGTTTAATGTTTTACTGTCATTTGACGACACGTCATTGTTTGGAAACTCACCATCTCTAGGGCAAATCCGGGCAACTTTACTACGTATAAATTTACGGTACCCTGGTAGGGCAAAAACATTTTGCTGGATTTTAACTTTGCCATCTTTTAAATAGTGTCGTAGTTCGGAAAATGGCAGATTCAAACACACTTCCATTCCTTGAATAACATCCATTTCCAATATACCATCAGTACTATCGGGATAAGTAATTCTTACATTTCTATTTCGCGTGCTCATAAATTACTCCTTTGCGTGATATATAAGTTTAACTGAGCAGTGTGCATAATGGTTTAGCGTAGCAACACACAAGTTAGGCACTTCATATATCTACCTTCAAAATAAGCAAGACGTTCTGAAACAGATGCGATTCCCTTTGCGTTCTCTTGTACCTGAACCTCTATACTACTTATCTTTGTTTCTATATTACCTAACTTGTTTAGAATCAATACCTTCGCCAAAATTGTTGAATAAATTGGGCAAATGTCCTAAAGTTATAGAATCTATAACAAATAACTTTGAAAGGACAATCGCCCATGCCAGAAATTATAGCACTGTTTACGGTTCTTTATCCATATTTATCTACAACACTTATACGACAGTTATCGCACATTGTATTTGCACAACTTGCGATGACAGGGCTAATGTTCTGTCTACACTCAAATGATGAGTAGATCCGTTCGTAGGAGCGAGGTTTCCACGCCCGATATATAAATCATGGGTGTGTAAAGTTTTTGGCAAAGGATTGGTTTTTTGCTTATGTTCGGTTTTGTTTACATAGTACTCCGCTGGAGTGCGGGCACTTGACATACATTTTTCTATAGACATCTTGCTCCGCTGGAGCAAAGAGCCAATCTATTGACAGATCGGTGTTTCCTTACCCTATCTATTCCCGCAGCAATGGTATTTGTTGATCAGTAAAATGCCGCGCTGACTTCTGCTCATTAGTATCCTTCTAAACTATAGCACGTCTCTCCTGCCACGATGGCATCTCGGATATCCGCGAAGAGATTATACGCCTCCTGAAAATCGGCAAATTCGGCAATGACGCGTTTGGAAACGTCTTGTGCTGTTAAAATTAGCTTACCTTCGCCGGGATCTTCGCCTTCAACATGTAAATTTTGGTAGTGATTGAAATTGATGATTTCCAAATCATCAGTCACGAAGAACATAATTATTCTCCTTATCGATATAGTCCGCCTAATAGGCCCCTACGCAAACGGTACAAGCACATCGTCTACTGAACGCGTATCAGGAAACCACCCAACAATCTTCCGCAACACCTCATCAAGCAGAATATCCGGACAAGAGGCACCAGCAGTCAAGACAATATCAATCGGATCCCCATTGGAATGTTCTGTTGGAAGCCAATCCTCTGTGATTTGCACCTGTTTCGTCTCAAGTGATAAATGACGTATCCGCTCTGGACTAAGCAATTCCTCCGCATCTCTCACAAAATAAGTTGGCAGTTTATGTTCACAGAGTTCCACAAGATGACTCGTGTTAGATGAGTTATAGCCACCTACGACAACGGCGACATCACCACCTTCAGCGATGAGTGAAAGTGTGGCGTCCTGATTCTCTTTTGTCGCATAGCAGAGCGTGTCATTCGTATCAGCAAAATGATTCGTTATGTTTTCCTCACCATACCTTGCAATGATCGCTTGACGTAATAGGTCAGCAATGGCTTGTGTCTCTGTTGCAAGCATTGTTGTCTGGTTAACAACACCGATACGTTTGAGATGAATATCTGGATGGAAACCTTCGGTATGTCTGTCGCTAAACTTTTCAAAGAAGAAGTCAGCATCTGCTTCACCGCGAATTACTTTAGCGAGTTCCTTAGCTTCAGCGAGGTCTCGCACGACAACAACGGGAGCCTCCGCTTGTGCATGAGAAAAAGTGGCGCGTGTCTCTTCGTGGTAACGCTTACCATGCACAACAACGGTATAATCTTGCTTACCAATTTCTTGGCTCCGCTTCCATACCTTTTCAACAAATGGACAGGTTGTATTATAAGAGGAAAGGGTCACACCGCGAGCGTTAAGTTCCTTTTCGACTTCCAGAGTTGTGCCAAAAGCGGGAACAATGACCACATCCTCTGGTACTAAGAGATCAAAAGGTAACAACGGATTTCCCTCAGTATCAGAGAGGAACTGCACGCCGTTATGTCTTAAATTTTCGTTGACACGCGGGTTATGAATAATTTCAGATAGCAGGAAAATTCGCTTATTTGGATTCTCTTCAAGAGCACGATAGGCTATTTCAACCGCATTTTCAACGCCATAACAGAATCCAAAATGGCGCGCAATTTTAAAACGGACAGGACCGAAATCTAAAACGGAAGGTGATAAGTCCCGCTTACGGGTGTCCATACTCCGACGCGACGCCTTAACAGTTGAGATAATTGGACTCTCATAAAAACGTGGTATATTAAAAGTACGGGGCATCTCTAAGTTGTTCCTAAACGACTTTAGGCACTGAGAACTTTTCTACCCTTAGCCCTACGGCGTGCAAGGATTTTTCGTCCGTCTCGGGTAGACATCCGTTTCCGAAATCCGAGCTTATTTTTCCTTTTTCGTCGATGCGGTTGATAGGTACGTTTCATAATGTTCTTTCCTTTCTATTACTTATAGGCAAGCAGTACCCACCGAAATAGTGTAATCTTTCTGAATTAACGTTTAAAATAATACCTGATTTTACCTGTTTTGTCAAATATTTCTACATTCATCTCAGAATAGTATCTATTGCAGAAAAATGACGTTAATATAGGATGAGGTCATTTTAGTCATTTCCGCAGATTTAAATTTAAAAAATTCTCAGTTTTCTTTAAAAACCGGAAATATAACGCACATTTATTCATAACATATTGATAATTTATCTTCCGATTGGAATCCGGAAATATGCACTGTTAAAGCAAATTTGAATGGAAAATTCACAACTAAAATCTTAAAAATTGACAACTAATTACCCCTTAAATTTAACCTGTTTTAACTTGCTAATTAAAAATCAAAAATGCTATAATTCACGTTCGCGTCATTAACATTTTTGTATAAATTCAGAAACATTTTAACAAAATATCTGACTGCCAACCACAGTTTAGGAATACGATCATGCAACACACTGCCGATACACTCTGGTTAGAAATACTTGCGGAACTTGATGAATCAGCTGATAGTGATATCTATCTGCGCCAAGTCACTCCCCGTTCGCTAACCGATGCGTGCTTAAACCTTGCTGTGCCTTCCAATTATACACAAGCCGAGATTGAAAACCGTTTTATCAGAGACATCAATAAGGTGTTAGCGAATCGTATTAGTCCCGATTGCATGGTCAGAATATCTGTGGAAACATCTCTCGTCAAAACTCCGGAACCTGATGGAAACGGTTCTGTCTCCCCACAAAACAGAAATAACACTGAACCGACAGGTTTGAATCCGGGTTATATTTTTGATAGTTTTCGTGTTGGACCGAGTAATAGAATCTGTCATGCGACAGCACTTTCAGTCTCTGAAAATCCGGGCAGTGATTATAATCCACTTTTTATCTACGGTGGTGTAGGACTTGGAAAAACCCATCTTCTTCATGCAATTGGCAATCGCGTCCATCAGAAAACCCCACAAGAAAAAGTGCTTTACGTTACCTCCGAAACCTTTATGAACGAATACATTGAATCGATTGTCAACCGAGGATCAGCACAAGGATTCCGCACAAAATACCGAGAAACTGCTCTACTACTCATCGATGATATTCAATTCTTACAACGCAAAGAAGGGACACAGGAAGAGTTTTTTAACACTTTCAACGAATTACACAAAAACTCAAACCAGATTGTGATCTCCTGTGATCGTTCACCCCATATGCTCGAAAACCTTGAAGAAAGGTTGAGCTCACGATTTGAATGGGGAATGGTCGCAGAAATAGACAAACCCAATTTTGAGTTACGGTATGCCATCTTAAAGGGGAAATGTCAAGAACAAGGATTGGAAGATGTGGACGATGAAGTGCTAAATTATATCGCAGAAATAGTAACAGCAAACATCCGACAATTAGAAGGAACACTACTACGACTATATACACAAGCTTCAATTTATGGTGTCAAGTTAGACATAGACTTCGCACGCAAGGCACTAAATGACACATCCTCAATAACGAGAAGATCGCAGCAAAAAATCATTACTGCAAAAACAATACAAAAAACCGTGGCAGATCATTTTCAGTTGAAAAGCAACGAGCTTACTTCGCCAAGACGAACAAAGGTCTTGGTGTATCCGAGACAGATCGCTATGTACTTGTGCAGAGAGTTAACACAACTTTCTCTATTAGATATCGCTGACGCATTTAATAGGCAAAACCATAGAACCATTACCTATGCTTGTGAACAAGTTGAAAAATTGCTTGAAGACAAGGAAACAAAAATACTTATTCAGAATTTTATGGATGAACTGACTTAATTGTCAATACACTTATCATCACAACACTGATAATAACTTGATAATAACTTGATAATAAGTCGCGAATAACTCCACTTTTAATGTTCATAACTTGATAATAACTTTAATGAATTTTGCGCACTTTGATAACTTGATAATAAACACAAAAATTGTTATCATGTTATTATCAGCGTTTATGTCAATCATAATATAGCTTTAGAGCAGTTATTACCATATTATCACTACTACTACTTCTACTAAAGTACAATTTTAAATTAAACAACGTAATTAATAATATAATTAGAGCATACAAATCAATTCGGAACAAACTCATTTTTAACAGATATTAAAGTTCTGAGTTTTTTATATGCTTTAGTTCATTTTCAATTCATAACAACATTCCAACGGGATAAAATGAACGATAGCAATTGTAAGATACATACGTACTTGGAACGTCTATGTCTCCGGAATTTTAGAAATTACAGAGAATGTGAGGTATCATTTAATGCACCAGTAACATTGGTTGTCGGTAGAAATGCAATGGGAAAGACAAGCCTGCTGGAAGCACTTTATTTCCTTTGTACAGGTGAATCACACCGAGCAACTTCTGCTGCAGATTTAATCAGGCATACTTCGGAAGGATTTGCGGTTATAGGTTATTTGCGAAGTGGAAAGAAATCTAATGCTTTAGTAAAACTTGAGGCAGTAAAACCCCGTCAAGGCGCGTATCGTCTTAAAACTGATGGTGTATTGCAACGCCGGCGATCAGACTGGATCGGTCAGTTTCATGTTGTTGTATTCTCACCTGAATCCTTGGATATCGTTAAAGGTTCTCCTACCTCGCGTAGACGATGGCTCGATCTACTCTTATTGCAGTTGAGTAGAAAGTACTTGGAAGAACTCCAACGTTATCGCGGTATATTGCAACATCGCAACGCTTTATTGAAGCGAATTAGTATAGGAAAAGGCTCTATTAGTGAAATATCGGTTTGGGATGGACTTTTGGTTGAATCGGGTGTCGCTTTAATTACGGCAAGACACGCCGCCTTATCTTCTATCAGTCCTGTTTTAGAAGCAACTCACCTATCATTAACAGGGGAACGAGAACGCCTTTTGCTGAAGTATGTTCCGGGAGTTGCAGCTGTCAATTCCGATATTTCTAACCTTTTAGATTGTTTTCAGGATTCATTGGCACAGGTGCAAGGAGATGAAGTACGCCGCGGCATGACATTGGTCGGACCGCATCGGGATGATTTTACATTGGTTCTGGAAACGTTGAATGGTGATGACGTAATATTTCGTGAAACTGCACGAACTTACGGTTCACAAGGACAACATAGGACCATCGCCCTGGCACTAAAGTTATCGGAATTAGAGTTTATCAGAGAGGCTACAGGGTTCCCACCGCTTTTCCTATTGGACGACGTGTTATCTGAATTAGATTTAAAAAGACGGGCACACCTATTAGCCTATCTACAAGGTGTTTCAGCACAGACTGTGATAACTGCAACTGATAAAGATGTCCTGGGAGATGAATTATCAGATGTTCACTTGCTAATGGTTGAAGATGGGGTTGTTGTAAATGCGGTTTAAAAGATGGCACAGACGTAGTTCACATAAACCGAGTGGCACTCTTAAAGTTAAAGGTGTTTTGGATGCTGTTATACGGAATAGAGGCTGGTTCGGTAAATTTGATGAAAGACGTATTTTTAATCTCTGGGACTCAATTGCCGGTGAGGGTATGATACAACATAGTCAACCGATATCCTTATCAAGAGGTATTTTACGAGTTGAAGTATCCCATCCCATGTTTGCCCAGGAACTGTCTTTTGAGAAAGATCATCTAATGAAAAAACTTGCAACCCAACAGGAAAATCAAAATATAAGTGGACATAAATCTTCTGCCAACTCTAAAATCATTGACATTCAATTCCGTTTCAACCCGAATTTTCGCAAAAATAATGTTGGGAAGAAATCCGTACAACGTGTTGCCGGTTCGGATACAGGAACACCTGAAAAGGTTACCAAATCTGTTTCACCTGAAATGGAAAATCAGATTGAAGATACTGTTTCGGTTATAGAAGATACTGAATTACGTGATACCTTCAAATCCCTTTTTTTAACCCAATGTTCTCATAAGAACCCGCAGAATGAGAATTAAACAAAGATAATAAAAAGCATCAATCTGGGGCGATTAAGGAATCCCCCCACCTTTTTGCATTAACTTTTAGTAAATCTCAATTATGGGACGCTCTTAAATCTAAAAATCCTGGAAATAGATAAAAAACAGGTTGCACAAAACTTAAATACATGTTAGAATAAATACAGAAGATATAGGTTCTTGTATGGACTATCAAATGAAAATGATTGAATACTATTTTTAAATGTAAAAAGTCAATAAAATCAATATGTTTTTAACATTTTGTTATAATACCATTTCTAAATGAAAATGCCTCTTTACTGTAGCACATTCTGTTAGAT
>CAZURU010000099.1:0-14137 GCA_964623585.1 uncultured bacterium | reverse complement strand
GGAGTTCCCTCCTACAGAACAAGTTATTGGTAGGAGCGATCTCCGAATCGTGACCTAAGACACATGATAAAATCAAATAAATCTCCCTTTAAATATCTTGTCTACTCGTGCAGCATACACATGATTATTCTATTATGTCTATGGTGGTTCAATCCTATTGTTGAAAGCCCACCGCCTGATGACGGTTCTATAGAAGTGAAACCTATTAACTTACCTCGAACTAACTTAATTAGACTACCTAAACCACTTGATGAACCAATTACGACTGAGACTGAACCCACTGTTGAAGTTAAGGATGAAATACCACATGTCCCAAAACCAACTATAAACTTGCAATTGGAATGGAATGTTAGTGCCAGTGTTAGTAACAGTAAGGGCGAAACGCATACTGTAAGGGATATACGTAAGGCCAATACCGGCAAACCGAAACCTGATGACGTTTCTAAGGACACTTACGCGCACAGCTCACGTATACATGTTTCTGAGCTACAAAAGATTCGCACAACACCCGAAAGTGTCAATAGAGAAACGTTGTCGTTATCACGTTCAACAGGAACAGAGAGTGAGGATATTCAAGAAGATACTAAAAAAGTAGAATTTGATATAAAGAACACTTTAAGTGGTATTTCACCATCCGTGAATGCTCCAAATGTACAGTATATAGGCAGACGGGGTGATGCCTTACGTGCAAGCAGTATGAGTAATAATTGGGGTGGAAGTAGTAGTTCAGGCGGCACCAAAACTACTGGATCATACATCAAGATGATGAAAGTTATCGCAGATGAACTCATCAAAGCAAACACTTCAGAAAAGGTTGATCTCATACTATTAATTGATGAAACTGCAAGTATGGTTGACAATATACGCGGCATACGTGCATATTTCGATCTGATTTTTGACGCTTTTGAAAGAAATAGAATTGATGTTAACTATGGATTAGTGACATTTACAGACAGAACTGAAACCTTCGGATTTACTGATGACTTCGGCAAGTTCAATAATTGGTTGTTCAAAATCGATGTAGACCATGGGGGTGACCTTTCAGAAGCAGGATTAGATGCACTGATGGATGCAGTGAATACGTTCAAATTCCGTAAGAATGCACAGCGACATTTCATCTATGCTAGTGATGCTGCGTTTCATGATGCAGATTACGATGGGAAATCCCGCTATAGCCTGGACGAGGTAATCGCCACCCTACAAAGGAATGCTGTCAGGGTTGATGTGATTGGGATCGATTATCTCCCAATCAAGCAAATTGCGCTTGCAACAGAAGGGACTTGGCGTGCTATACCAGGGAAGGGTTACCTTGAATATGTTCCCCCGATAACACAGACCGAGAAAATGCTGTCAAAATTAGGGACACTCAGCATTGATGGCAATACGCATGTGTTCGATACGATAAATGTGCATATTAACAATCCACCGCGTCCTAAACAGCTGACACTAACTTGGAAAGTATTGAATCCGTTAGGTGAAAGGTGCTACGGTCCCTTTACTCAGAAAACAGAGATACCAAATGATAAGTCAACGATTATTAGATTAAATCCAAAACTCTATCAAACTTCTTTTCAAACCATACCTGGAACCTACACGGTTATTTATAAACTGGAAAACGATAGAGGACACAAGAGTATTCTAAGGAGATCCCTTAAATATCAATGAAAAAACTGATTTTTGATTACTGCCAACGCCATTACGATGACATCGTCTCAATTCGGCGTGATATCCACCAACATCCTGAAATAGGGTTTGAGGTTGAACGTACTGCAGGAATTGTTGCAGATGCACTAAACAGACTCGGTATTCAGGTTAACACCGGTATTGGTAGAACTGGCGTTGTCGGAAATCTTGATGTACCTGGTGCAACAAAAAGGATAGCACTACGTGCAGATATGGACGCCTTGCCTATTCAGGAACAGACAGAAGTGCCATTCAAATCTAAGTTTGATGGGAAAGCACATTTATGTGGACATGATGCACATACGGCAATGTTAATTGGAACGGCAAGAGTATTGACTGAACTTAGAAGCAACCTCAAGACCAACATCCGTTTGATTTTTCAACCGTGTGAGGAAGTATATCCTGGTGGTGCACAAGCTATGATCAATGATGGCGTTTTAAACGATGTGGACGAGATATATGGGTTCCATGTTTTCCCTCTATATCCTGTTGGCCATTATGCTACATGTAAGGGACCTATGCTTGCACAATCAGATACCTTTGAAATAACTATCACGGGTAGAGGTGGACACGCTGCATTTCCACATCTGACTGTTGATCCTGTGCTATTAGGTGCACAGTTCGTCAACGCAGCCCAATCCATTGTTTCAAGAAACGTCAACCCTTTGGATTCAGCAGTCATTAGTATCACAGAGTTCCACGCGGGAGATGCTAAGAACGTTATCACTCCATCAATCACATTAGGCGGAACGGTTCGAACTTTAAACCTGACAGTTCAGAAAAAGATAATAGCACAGTTAAAGAATCTCCTTAAAGGAATAACGACTGCAAACGATGCCACCTACCGTTTTGATTACCAAGAAGGATGTCCAGTTACATTTAACCATGCCCCCTGTGTTGAGCGTGTTCTCTCTTCTGGAAGGGAATTAGTTGGTGAAAAGAATACTATCTTCCCTATTTCACCGATACTCGGAGGTGAAGACTTTGCATGCTATTCGCAGCAGATACCTGCATGTTTTGTTATGGTCGGTGCAGGCAATGAACAGAAAGGTATCGTCAACATGTGTCATCATCCACAATTTGATATTGATGAAAAATCAATGCTATACGGTACTGCATTGTCAGTATCTATTGCCTTAAAAGGATAACCCGCAAAAAGGTGTAAGATGATTAAGAAGCAGTTAAATTGCGACAATATATATTGGAAGACTTTCATATCAGTTTCATTTAGAATGTGCCTATTGTTAATTATAATCTGTATAGCGAATACCGGTTTCGCCCAGATTCAGACAAAAAATAAGCAACCAAAGATTGTTCAACAAAAAACTGAGAACGCACAATCAAGGTTAGAAACAATTAGGGCAGTTCAGAAGGCAAATGACCACTACTATGAAAAACGTTATGCCCAAGCAATAGAGGCATATCAGACACTTCTAAAAGGTGATCTCACTGTTAGCCAAAAAGGTTCTGTACGTCTCATGTTAGGACAAAGTTATGTCCGACTTAGTAAAGACGTAGAAGCAAAAAAGATCCTTACTGAGATTATCAATGAAGACCCTAACGGCACCTATGCAACCCAAGCCGTGCATCAACTTACGGGTCTTTACAGACAACGTTACCAGATTAAAGAAGCGATTATCTTGAGCAAGCACTTAGTCAAACAACATCCTGACACTGCTGTCGCTGCTGTCGCCGCTTACCTTAATGCCTATTTCGAATATATAGATGGACAATTTGATGCAGCAATTGAAAGTTACAAACACTTCTTGAAAAACTACCCAGACTCCATATATACTTCAACTGCCATAAACAGTCTGGTCAGATTATACACTGCCAATGAAAAGTTCGCTGAAGCAGAAAAACTCATAAATGAGCGTATAAAACTAAATCCATCAGATACAACACTCTTAGAGGAATTAGCAACACTTTATCAACAACAGGGTAAATATCCGAAAGCCTTAGACCTATACAAAAATGTCCTTGAAAAGAATCCTAACAGTGCAACCATTCGTGAAAAACTCGGTTCACTCTATATTGAACTTGGTGACAAGAAGAAGGCAATCGCAGAATGGGAAAAAATGGTAAAAGACGGTTTCAATAGATATCAGCAGCTTGGTTCTATATACTTGTCACATAAAATGTATGATGAAGCGATAGAAGCATTTCTCAAGGCAATTCAAGCATACCCAACATACGGATATCTCTATACACAACTAGCCTTTGCATACAAAATACAAGGCAATATTGATAAAGCTGCAAGAACTTACCTTGAAGGTTTACGGCAGATCGGTTCGAGTGCCAGCCAAAGAGAATCTATATGGGAAGCGATGCTCGAAATCTATCAAGGGGCACAGCAGAAACCGCTAAGAGAAAAACTGATCGCAGAATATAGAAATGCACTAAAGACGTCACCAAATAATTTGAACACAGCAATCATATTGGGAGAACTCTATTTCTATGATGGACAGTTTAATGATACGCTCAAAACCTACAAACTTGTTCACCACTTCTTTCCAACAACTATTGAGGCAGCATTGCAAAGACTCGCAAGAATCTTAGAGAGAGATCGAGACCCTCAAGCAATAACGTTCTTCACAACGCTGTTAGGACTATCAAGAAACATAAACATATTGACAAATACAAGGTATTCCCTGGCGAAGATATACCAGAATCTTGAGCAATGGGAACAAGCAGCAGCGAGCTTGAAAGAACTTGAAAAAAACAGTACAGCATCAATAGAAAGCAAATTGATACGGGCAAAAATCCAATTGTACGGTCTCCACAATCCAATAGAAGCACAGATAACCCTGCAACCGTTGCTGACGACAAGATTAGACCACAGTCAACACATGCAGGTACAATTGACCCTCGGTGAAATCCATGTATTGTTAGGTAGGTATACACTTGCAAGACAAACCCTGACACCTATTGCAGATAGTATAAGTCCTTTTAGTGCTTCAGCCAGAAAACTCATCGGTGATTCATACCTCTTTGCTACAGAATTTGATCAAGCTCTTAATGAATATAGGAAAGCACTACTAAGAACACGATCAGATAAACTCACCAACGATGCGCTTGAACGGATAGTCCTCATCCAAGCGAACACGGATTATCTGGGTATACCATTAAGTGATTATGTTAATGCGCTTCAACATTATCTAAGAGGTGATGTAAAAACTGCAATTGTCCAGTGTGAAGACACAATCTCACTACATAACAAATCACTGATTGTTGATGACATGTGGATGCTTCTTGGTGAAATACACAGATCACAGAAGTCTTACGGAGATGCAATCCATTCATATCGTCAAGTCGTTACGCTGGAAAGTGCGTTAGCACCACATGCATTAGCGAACATTGCAGATATATATCAACAGAAACAGGATTGGTCGAATGCGCTTGAAGCGTATACAACACTGTTAACTACATTTCCTAACAACACCATCGTGCCACATGCACGGCAGCAGAAGGATATCGTCACAAAGTACATTAAGAACACAAGTTCAAACACGCCTTGAAAACCCATCTTAAAACTGCGTCAAGGATATTGAAAATGATACCGTTAACTCGGTCTTTGGGTATTATTGCTTATGCTGTCCTAAAATCAATTACCGTCTGACGGTATTCCTCTGGAAGACCGATGTCAAAACGTCGTCCCTTTACCACATATCCAGAAAAACCGTCCGCTTTCCGCAAATCGTCTAAACAAGATGTCAGTTGAAACTCACCCCGTTCCCGGAAATTGTGTTCTATGTTCTGTTCAAGAAAACCGAATATCTGCGGTTCAATCACATAGATACCAAACACAGTCAGGAAACTCTCACTTTTCATTCCATCTACATGTAAGTGTTCTCTGGCATAATCTGGGTCAGGTTTCTCGTAAAACTCAGTTACCGACAACATTGCCCCTTCTTCCTTCCAGACACCCGTTACACAGCCGAAATTTGACAACTCGTCAATTGGCGTCTCTTTTAATCCAACGACACTATGCCCGACGCGTTCATAAGCATCCAATACCTGTCTTGCACATGAACTCGGTTCTTCAGACCCGTAGAGATGATCTCCCAACATCAATAGAAAAGGCTCATTGCCTACCCACTCCCTTGCACAGTAAACAGCATGACCGAACCCCTCCTGAACATCTTGAACAACTAAGGTTATACGACTCCCTAATTCAATAAGATAGTCGCAATATGCCTTATTCTCTTTGCTAAGTTTATTGTAATGTTCAATCCGTGGAGGTGTTTTGAAAAACGATTCAAACAGGTCTATATCCGCTTCCTGAACGATCAAACAGACTTCTTCAATACCTGCATTAACTGCTTCTTCAACGATCACCATAATTGCGGGTTTTGCGCGTCCACTCTGATCAACTATGGGAAACAGTTCCTTTTTCATCGCTTTAGATGCTGGAAAGAGACGGGTGCCAAAACCTGCAGCAGGGATCACTGCTTTTCTCACATGCTTACTCGCTTCTATAACGAGTTTCAGACAAGACATTTTTAAATCCCTCTCAATTATCTCAATTACTCTACTTTGACTTTCTTCATCCTTAACGATAAATTGTGCAGAACCGTCCCCTTGAGAACCCACACCTTTACCCCCCCAGATATAAGGTTGAATTTGCTCATAATTCAGAACTTTATGTAGAACTGGTGCAGTCAATTGCGTAGGACATGCAGGTATCAGATGCTTATCAAACTCCTGTTGTGCCTGTGTCATAAGTTTTCCTACTGCCTCTGCATCTCCCCTGCGTAGAGCTTCATAAGCATCCAATGTAATCTCGGCACTCAGTGGTCCCAGAAAGTGTTGAACATCTCGTTGTAGATCATTTTCAGCAAATGGAAAACAGTGACTCAATTGCGTTAGAATCAGACGTGTATCTTTTCCAGCACCCAAGTCAACGATCACCATATATAGGTTCGTTGGAACACTAAATTCCTTTACATCTAAAAGATCCCCATCAAAACGCATCAGGATCGGATGTTGGTAAGCACATCCTTGATCCATTCGTCCGCATCGAGATGGTGTAGTTGTTTCGCCTCGGTATGCGTATTCCATTTCTCCGCGTGTTGTCATTTTAAGATCGTATATTCGATTAAATGCCCTGGCAACCATAATGCAAATTGCTGCACTTGAAGATAATCCTTTTTTTACGGGTAAATCTGTCAGATAGTTATCTATCTCTAAACCTTGCACGCGATAGTTTGTCAGGATCTGGTAGGCAACACCTGCAGCGTAGCTGAAAAACCCGCCTTTTTCCGCCTCTTCAAGTAGGGGAGCTGGATCCATAGGTAACGTATAAGGACCGTGTCTTGTTCCGTCACTAAGACAGGTTTTTAGAATCAGGCTCGTTGGATGGGGTTGAACATCCGCGTAGACACCTTGGTTAGTGCTTGTGATGAGTGTATATCCCTTGTGAAGTTCCGCATTATTCAGACGGTAACGAGCTGCCCAATCACTGTGTTCACCAAAAAGACATATCCTTCCTGGAACAAATAATTTCATCGCATATCCTTCTTCTTTGGCAAAATTTGATAAAAATTATACTCTACCCCACTTAGGGTAGGTGCGATTTCCGAATCGCGCTCTAACAGACAGGTGTGTTTCTACAAAAACTATACAAACCACACATATATATATATATATTATAAACTGAAATGCGAGTCTCGTCAACATGACTTTTCAATGTGGATTTGTAAAGTTATTGTATGTGCTGTCTGAATCGCTGATTATCACGGACAACGCGGATTTTTTTGTTATTTCAACTGGCATGAAGATACGTGTAATGTAGGTTATCCGGATCACAGACAGCATCTGACATGCTGGTGTGTTTGATGACATGTCTGAAGAAATTTGTTGGCAATGCGGTGTCGTTGTTGCGGGATGAGAAGTCTGCTGTAGATGAGCCGCAACCGGAAATATCGTAGTTAATCGCTTCTACTGGGTGTCTCAAGTTCTTGGAGCAATTCCTCAACTTCGACTTTGAGACTTTCATTGCAGACGTGTTCTAACAACTTCAGCGCGGTCTGATAGTCTGCTTTTGCTTCCTGAATCTGCCTTAATCCGGTATACGCAATTCCTCGGTTTTTGTAGGCAAAGGTATTATCAGATTTTAGGTTTATTGCCCGATTACAATCAGCTAACGCGGTCTTATATTGTCCTAATGCGTTCTTCGCCCTACCTCGATTGCTATATGATACGGTATAAGCTGGATCATCTGGTTTTAGTCGTATTGCCTCGTCATAATCCAAGATTGCATCCTCAAATTTGCCCAGTTGTATCTTTGCAAGTCCGCGATCATTGTAAGCGACGGCATTATCTGGCTTAAGACGAATTGTTTCATCAAAGTCAGCAATCGCATCCTCATATTTTCCTAAATTGTATTTGGCAACGCCTCGGTTGGTGTAAGCCTCAGCAAAGTCAGGTTTTAGGCGTATCGCCTCATTGTAGTCAAGTATGGAGTCTTCATGGCGGTAAATTTCGTTCTTTGCGGTGCCGCGGTTGTAGTATGCATCTGTATAATCGGGATTTAGGCGTATCGCTTCGTCATAGTCAGTGATGGCTGCTTCATATTGCTTTAATTCACCGTTGGCAATGCCGCGGTTGTAGTATGCGTCTGCGTGGTCCGGTTCCAGGCGTATCGCTTCGTCATAATCAGCGATGGCTGCTTCATATTTCTCTAGTTCCCCTTTAGCAATGCCACGGTTGTAGTATGCGTCTGCATGATCCGGGTTCAAGCGTATCGCTTCGTCATAATCGACAATAGAGGCTCCATATCGCTCCAATTCACCGTTGGCAATCCCACGGTTGTAGTATGCGTCCGCATATTCTGAGTTTAACTGGATTGCTGCGTTATAATCAGATATTGCCCCTTCAAATTGACCAATCAATGCCTTTGTAGCCCCTCGATCGTTGTAAAAAACAGCATCATTAGGTTTGAGAGATAGGGACTTGTCATATACAGAGAGTGCTTCTTCTTTCCGATCATTTTCTGAAAGAAGGGATCCAACTGAAAACCAAGCTTGGGCAGCGAGTTCAGCATCCACCGCTTCTGCAAGGGTAGCCACGGCACGCCATTGCTCAATTATGTTCTCAATTGTTCCACTCGTCTCTGAATTATTGATGTCCTCTATAATTTTAATGAGCGTTTCTGCGTTCACGGTTTTCCTTGATGAGGTATCTGAAGAGAATAGGAGACCTCACGCCATTTCGTATATTGATATTCGTTTTCTAAAGGGTATTTCAGAGTAGGAGGGTAGACTGTTGTGTATACGCGTTTACGGACACTAATTTCTATTCTACTTGATTTTGAAGTTAGCAAAACTCATTCACCCCATAAAATTGCTTCAACTATGTCAGAAACTTGTTCTACTATTTCATCTGGCATCTCAATCTCAAAAACAGCATTTCTTGCATACCAATCCAAACACTTAAATTGATCTGCCTGAATTGCACCATACACTTCAAGACCTTCTGGGATGACAACATCAAAACGACTCGTTCTGACAGTTCGGGTAATGGGGCAAACAAGGGCGACCTTTCGATAAAAGTTGAAATTCACAGAGGATAGAATAAGAGCGGGCCGCCGTTTCATTGTTTCATTCCCGGCTTGAGGATTAAAATCAATCCACACAACGTCACCTCTCACCGGCACGTATTCCGGGTCGTACTGGGCCGATGTTACCATACTTCGTTACCTACCGGTGGTCCAGTCTTTACCTCTCCGGATGGAGTATCATCAGTTTCTTGGGCAAGGAGATCCGCCAATTTTACACGGGGACGTGTTGCGGGACGACCAACCTTTTCGGGACGATGTAGTTTAAAAGGTCTTTCAGTTACAGCACCATTGGATCCAGTCATTTTAGCATCTTGTGCAAGGAGGTCAGACAATTTTACGCGAGGTCGTGTTACTGGACGACCAACCTTTTCGGAACGATGCAGTTTGGGCACGCCTTGACCCAAGGAATGATTTTGGATTTTCATATCAATTTTCTCCTCATTATCCTCTTCAATATCGGCTTTGCACTTCTCAATGAAGGTATCAATGGAGTTCATCAAGGGAGTTAAAAGATGATTTTTATTCTCGCCAACGACAGCGGTCAAAGCCTCCAAAGCTCCAACAAGCTGTTGATAATCGTTGGGATTCAACGAGGCGAACAGATGACTCTCATTGCGTCCGACTACATCAACCAATGTATCCACAGCTACAGCAAGCGATTGAGATGCCTCAACCGTTTTGGGAATAAGTGAACTGGGAGCCGGCTTTTGGTATTCAGCTGAACTTAACCCACCAGCATCTTCAAATGCAATATCTAATTCAACATGGTCCGCCATTAGCGGTGTCTGCGCTGTACTTTGTCTATTGGTTGGCATAGTTTACTCCTCAGGAATTACGCACTCCTAGTAGGTGCGGTTTCTAACCAATGCAGAATACCAAACGCGTATTCTGCCGAATCCTGTGAAAATTGGTCATTTTGCGTAAGTCCTAATGTAGCCAAATCCTGCTTTTTCTCAAGGTATGTTTTGATCCCTGCCTGAAAGTTTTGTTTTTCCTGCTGGATTAGTCTCAAAGCTTCATACACCCCTAACGGTACCAGAATAACATCACGTTCTTGTGGTTTATACGTCATCAGGATTTACCTCCCAATTCTGCCGTATAATCGTATTCGTCCTCGCCGTATGCTGCCTCAAGTCCGCGATGTCCTAAGCGCAACAAGGTTTCCCATGCTCCCTGTGTCTCTCCATTTTCTGCCGTATAATCGTATTCGTCCTCGCCGTATGCTGCCTCAAGTCCGCGATGTCCTAAGCGCAACAAGGTTTCCCATGCTTCTGCGGACGTTTCCTTGTTTTGTGGTACCGGTAAGACTTTCATATCCATTTTCTCCTCGTATTTTTCAATGATGTTACCAATAAAGTTTATCAATTGGGCACAGAGATTATTTCTATTCTTTCTGACTACTTCACTTAACTTGTCCAGTGAGGCAACAAGCCGCTGATGATCATCCTCTGTCAATGAATTAAAGAATTGTTCTTCGGTGACACCAACCAACGCGTCAACGGCCGCAACAAGCGATTGGGATGGGCTCTCTGCTGTTGCACCAGAGGTCCTTGATTCCGCTAGTAGCATCGCCAAAGTAAATTGAGACATATCTCGCCATTGAGATCCCAAGATTCCCAGTGCAGCGAGTGCTTGCAACATTTTAGTACCTTCCTGCATTGATGTTGATCCAAATCTAACAGTCGCCTGTTTTTGTGCTCCAAATCCACTCAACCCGCCAGCATCTTCAAACGAGAGACCTAATTCGGCAGAATTCAAGGTTGCCGTGGCTATCGGTGTCGTTTGTTTTTCACGTGCCATATTTACTCCCTCAAATTTTTCATATTCTACTTAACGTGTGTTTTAGTTTAACGTGTGTTTTAGTTCTACGGGTTCATTAACGTTTAAATTTCGTTTGTTTGGACAATATAACGGGAATCACCGTTCAGTATACCATGCAAAAATATTGATGTCAAAAAAAAATCGTAAAAATCGTAAAAATTGTAAGATTCACAATTAAACGATACTCTTAAAATGTTCAAAACTATCGTAACTATTTAACCTATTTCATGGTATAATTGGAGATACAAGATAAGAAAAAACTAAATAATCCTTCTCACTATAAGGCGTAAAACACATGAAAAAGAAATTTCTATGGGGACTTGGTATCCTTCTTGTATGTATTATCCATACCTTTCTGTTTGTCACGGTCAACCAGAATGCAAAGAAGCTGCAACTTGAAACCGATTTAGTAGAATTACAGAAAATGTTAGAAAAACATCACAAAACAGCCAATACGCCTAAAACTAAAGATGCTTCTAATACTAAGTCGCCTGATGAACAAAGGTTTACATGGGTTCGGCAGGGGAACCGCTGGCACAAAGTTCCGGTTACTAATCTCTCTGACCGTTGATTTGGAACTCCTACCTGCGACAAGGAACTACAAATATGTCTATCAATAAGTTGACACGCTTCGGCAATCAAGACTCTGTAAAAAGCATCGCAATCTGGAGTCTATCAATACTACTTCTATTTCTCGGTTTTTATATTAACCTGTGGCGTGCTGCAGAACCGTCATGGTTCAAAAACCATCAACGCGACACAGAAGCGCATATCATGGGGAGAATGGTCAAATCACGGCAAGATGGAATCTTCTCTGCAGGAGCACTGAATGGTGATGGCAAAATAAAGGATATACCGGAGCAGTGGGAATCTGCATCGGGGATTCAAAGACAATATATAGCATATCTAAACAATCTTTCTTATGATGAATTCCAAACATACCTCTCACAACCTGGTGGTCAGGGTATGGTATTCAGTCTATTTGACAGATTGCTGCCACTACCATCCAAAGTCAAACTGCAGCTCTTCTATATATTGACATCTTTACTTACAGCAATCGCCATAACCGCAGTCATATTATGGTTCTACCAAGAATTTGGCTTCTGGGTTGCAGTATGTGTCTTGGTAACAACGTTACTCTCAAGTTGGTTAACAGTCTTTGGTAAAAACCTTTGGTGGTGTACCTGGGCATTTTACTTACCTATGATTGCTGTCTTATACTACCTGAAACGTCAAATAGGAGATACAGACCGACAATATCTCAAGTTTGGCATACTTGTTTTCATCGCAATTTCGATTAAATGTTTCATCAATGGTTATGAATACATGACAACGACACTTGTCATGATGGTTGTTCCCTGTGTATATTATGCTATTCTTGAAAAGTGGAATAAACAGAGGATAATAAAATTCACATTTGCCACTGGTATTGGAGCGGGAGTTGCCATTTTAATAAGTCTCATCATCTTGTGTTTCCAGATTGGTGTTATAAGAACGGGATTTGTAGATGGACTCACCCATGTCATCAACTCATTAGGCAGACGAACTTACGGATCGGCAGAGGATTTCCCACCTATCTATGCAGCAAGCCTTGACGCAGGAACAATCGAGGTCGTCGAAAAATACCTAAATGGGATATATTTTGATCTGAATAACTACATAGCTAAAGAGATTACCTTTGACGCCAAATGGTTATTCAGAGTCCGTTATTCCTACCTGATAGTTTTCTTCATTGGAGTCACTGTTCTGTTGCTGATACAGATCAAGCCAACATTTAGGTCAGAAAACAGTCAGCGATTCTTTGCCTTGATATGTACAACGTGGTTTTCAATCTTAGCACCGATGTCTTGGTTTGTTATTTTCAAAGCACACTCATTCATACACACCCACATGAGTTTCCTATTGTGGCAAATGCCATTTACCTTGTTCGGTTTTGCTATGTGTGCTGCTGCAATTGGCAGGAAAAGCAGCCAAGTAGTAAATTGAATGTGTCTCACAAATTCCACTTGACCTATTCTCTTTTAGATGTTATCATTATTGTATTGGAGGAACTACTGTGATGACAATAGATGAACTTTCCAGATCATTGAAAGATAGTTTTGGAGTATTAGATAAACGACTTGATGGTATAGATACACGACTTGATGGTATAGATACACGACTCCGTTCTGTTGAAACCGATACTGCTTGGATAAAAGGTAAATTTGAAGGGAGACAGGAAGGCAGGATGAATGTCTAGCAGCTTATCACGACTGCTACTGCTGTTGGCGCAGCAGTCATTGCGCTCATTGCGTTGTTCTTGAAATAGCTGCAATAATCTAATACCTTTTCTTCTGCCGTTAGTCCGTTTCCCCTATAGTTGTTAATTTACCGATCTTCCCGAATTAAACACACATAGAAAGATCGTAATGTGCCGATCAGTTTTTATAACGGCTTGAAATGAATGCACAAAATGTGATAGTATTTTAATATGATGAGAGTCCAGATATGTTTTTTTCTCTGCTTATTTTTCATCGGAGTCTTCAGTCATGCAAAAGACGAGCCGCCAAAGGTTGGAGAGATAGCACCAGATTTTACACTGCAGGATGTTAAGGAGAAAGAGCATACACTGAAAAAATTACGCGGAAAAATCGTCTTTCTCATCATGGGAAATCGAAAAATACGAAAAGAAGACGACAAATGGGCGGAAGCATTTCAAAAGGTATATAAAACAGACAATAGGGTAATTAGTTATATTGTCGCTGATTTAAGGAGTGTGCCAGGCTTCATACCAAAACGATTTATCCGGTTCCAACTAAAGAGAAATCCACCACCCGCACCATTTCTACTTGATTGGAAAGGTAAGGTGCACCAACGTTATCATACAGAGAAAAAGAAACCTAATCTCTATCTGATCTCCTCAAAAGGAGAGTTAATATATCATAAAAAGGCAAACTTCACACCAGAACTATTTACAGAACTCAGAAATCAAGTTGACGCGCGAATAGTCAATTTACAGAAAAAATAAATAATTGACTAAATAATACCATTTCTACTTTATAATATACCATTTGCGTAGGTCGTGTAGAGGCA
>CAZURU010000098.1:0-14176 GCA_964623585.1 uncultured bacterium | reverse complement strand
GACTGTCTCTGATCGCTTTTGTTTCCCAACCTGGCAGTGTTAGCAGAGACCACCGCTTTTTGACCTCCGTATAGAACCACTGCTTACCCACCTCTAACGGACTAAAGGATTGATTCCACTTTTTAGCACGTTCAATAGTCCGTGCTTTGATGTCTTCTACACACACATGAGTAATAGGATACAACTTGGATAGCCAGTCAAGTATCCGAAGTTTCCACTCCCATCTTGCCCGCGTGCCAGCAGGGATGCGTTCTTTGTTAGCAAGTCGGTTCGTCCTATTCTTCCGATTTGGACACTTGCGTGAACGTCTACCTCTACGGAGTTCGCGTCTTTTCTCAACCTTCTTGCCAACATCTTTGTGTGCATCTGCTTGCACATTCAGATAGGTATAAGCCTCGGATTTCACCGTGAAACCTTCTTTTTTAGAACCCGGATCAACACCGACTGCGATCGCTTGTGTTTTACGATCACTCGGTTCTTTGTTGAGCCTAATACAATATATGCCGTTATGCCAATAGGGTGTTGCCTCGCCACGTTTCACAAGTTTCCTTGCACGTGCAGCATGCATCGGCATCAATTGTTCTCCGTCTTTCGTTTTAACTGGCACAAACATAAGTTTGTTTCTCCTTTTCAGGGTATATGTTGCCCCATCCAGATCAGGTATTCGTAGAGGAGTCGGACTTGGGGAGCATCCGAAACATACGATGAGCTGCCACGCCCAGAACACCCGATATATTACTGTAGTGAAGATCTCAATCCTTGACAGGGAACGTTTGGCTACGCTATGTCAAAGCACCTACGCTTTAGCAGGGTGATCTTTACTTCAGTGATTTAGTGCTTGAATGATTCATAAACTCGTTCTGCTTTGTTAGTATAGCACATCTATATGCTGGTGTCAAGGTACCTGTAGCCATCATCTCACCGAACTTATTCCGCCCATCCCAATGGATAGCACGATTACGAAAGGCTCTACTGCCGACTGTGAACATAGGGGGTTTTAAGAATGAAGTACATAAACCTGATTTAGTTGTAACACGTCTGATTTTGTGTTATAATAAAAGGTAAAGTTATAAATCATGTTATAATATTATATATAATCGTATTGTATCTTATTATAACTTAAGTTTAACTTGGACTAACCCTATGTAGCACAAACTTTATGAAGCTAAAAATGAATTTGGTGAGGCTGTGGCAAGTGGTGTCTATTTTATATAAACTCACCGCAGGCGATTTTTCTGCAACGCGGAAGATGTTGATACGGAAATAAACGTTGCAGGACTTACGTCCAATTATATATAATGGCCTCGCTGGCGGGTATAAAGGGAAGAAAATTCCTAAAAATGGCAAAAAATCGAGGATAAAATCCTTGAAAAAGCGACATTCTAAACAGAAAAACCAAATTTACGAAAGTCTTGCTTTGATATGAATCGGAAAAATCCTGGGAAAATCTAAACATAGTATAAGGAATAATACATGAAAATTAGAGAAGTCGTCGTAACAGGTCAAAACCAGGTAGAACTACAAACCGCAATAATGGATACATCAATTCTCTCTCCAAATGAAGTCATAATTGATACAGAATATACGTTCATTAGCACCGGGACAGAATTGGCAAACTATACGGGTAGAGAACCGAAAGTTCTTCAACAAGGGACGTGGTGTGCTTATCCGTGGCGTTCCGGTTATGCAAACGTTGGAATTGTCCGTGATGTAGGGGTGAACGTTACGCGTGTGTCTCCTGGAACACGCGTCTTTACTTATGGACGACACGCTTCTACAATTCGGTACACACATGATAGACTGATTGTACCTGTTAGAGATACCATAGACCTCGGTGTTGTCGCTGCCTCCCGGATGGCAGGTGTAGCGATGACCGCTATCATTGTCTCAGAGATTGGCACACATCCGACCGTCATTGTGTTCGGATTAGGACCTGTTGGTAATCTGGCAGCACAGATGTTTCATATCCATGGATGTCGTGTTATCGGTGTTGACCCGGTAGAAGTAAGGCGAAAATTGGCGGAAAGGTGCGGTATAAAAGAGACCATCGGTGGTGATGCAGATGAAGTACAAGAACAGATTAAAGACATTACAAAGGGTAAAATGGGGAATATCACTGTTGATGTGGTTGGACATAGCAGTGTCGTGATGCAGGCACTACGGGCAACTGCAAATTACGGACAATTGGTTATCCTCGGATCTCCGCGTGTTTCTGTTACAGGTAACCTAACAGAACTTCTCTCTGATATACATCTTCGCTGGATTACTATCCGTGGTGCGTTGGAATGGTGTGTCCCAATGTATCCTGATACAGGCATTGATACATCCCAATACAGCAAGCAACAGACTATATTTGACTGGATTGAACGGGAGCAGTTGCATGTTGAACCGTTAATTTCGCACCATTTAAAGCCTAAACAGATAAAACAAGCTTATGATGGATTGCTAAATGAGCCAGATGTCTACACGGGTGTCGTTTTGGATTGGAATGAGTAGGATGGAAAAGTGGAAGGATGAAAAATAGGTCAAATAAATATTCTTGATATTCTTGATAATATATGGTATAATTACCGTATATATGCAAATGAATATCTAACAATTACGGAGATTTAGGCACGGCATCACAATATCCGTCGTGCTTTGTTCTATCATGATATATGCATAATGTTTACGACAGAGTACATTATGAAATAAGGAGGTGAATAGATTGGCAATTGATGCATCAAAGAAGCGCGAATTGATTCAAAAACACCAGTTACATGACCGTGACACCGGTTCACCCGAGGCACAAGTGGCAGTATTAAATGCTCGTATTAAAGAATTGACGCAACATTTTCAGACACATAAAAAAGACCATCATTCAAGATACGGACTTTTTAAGATAGTAGGAAAACAACGCCGTTTATTAAGATATCTCTATAAGAAGGATGTCCCTCGGTACTATCGACTCATTAATGAACTCGGAATTCGCGACACAATCGGTTCACAGACAAGTTAAGTATGCCACCGTAAGCATTTTGTGTATGAGGAGGAAATTGAGTGAAAGTTGAAATGCAACTCGGAAGTGAGAAACTTTCGATTGAAATGGGGAAAGTTGCTAAACAGGCAGATGGAGCCGTTTGGGTACAATACGGTGGTACAGTTGTTTTAGTGACAGTAGTCGCAGATGATCGCGAACATGATTTAGATTTTTTCCCGCTGACAGTAGATTATAGAGAAAGAGGTTACGCTGGCGGACGTATCCCAACCGTATACGGAAGACGTGAACCCCGTCCTGGAACTTCGGAACAGCTTGTGGCAAGGCTTATTGACCACTGTATTCGTCCACTATTTCCAAAAGAATTTAAAGCTGAAGTACAAGTTCTATGCACTGTTTTGTCATCAGACGGTATACATCCCGCAGATGTTCCAGCACTAATCGGCACTTCTGCTGCGCTGTCTGTCTCTGATATTCCGTTCAGCGGTCCGGTTGCAGCAGTGACTATCGGAAAAAAAGATGGTAAATTAATTATAAATCCAACTTATGAGGAATTGCACACTTCTGAAATAGAAGTTTTTGTGAGCGGTACGTCAAATGCTGTCATGTCAGTCGAAGGTGGCGGACATGAGATCCCAGACGATGAAGTAATTGACACTATTATCACAGCACATGAAGAAATTAAGGAGATTATTAAACTTCAAGAAGGCATCGTCGCTGTCTGCAGTCAGGAAAAACGTGCATACGAAGCAAAATCAATAGAAGATACATTTAGCACACGAATCAGAGACCTTGCTACGGCTCGTATCAAAGAATCAATCGGAATGGCAGACAAACAACTACGTGAAGATTACCTTGAACAAATTCAAGTGGACATACTATCTGAAATACACGAGGATGCACCCGAAGAAATTGACCCGAATGCTGAGCAAGATGCACGCTCAATCCTGAGTGATATAGAAAAAGAAGAAATGCGTAGTGCTATCCTTGTTGAAGGAAAAAGGGTTGATGGACGTGGTGTTGCAGATATACGCGCAATTTCAGGTGAAGTCGCACTCCTGCCAAGAACGCACGGTTCTGCACTTTTCTCGCGCGGACAGACGCAAGCACTCTGTGTTACGACGCTCGGCACAACAGGGGATGAGGATGTACAACGCGGTCTTGATGGCGAAGTTCGTAGAGGTTTCTTCCTACACTATAACTTCCCTCCGTTTAGCACGGGTGAAGTCAAACGCATGATGGGACCCGGACGTAGAGAAATCGGACACGGTGCACTTGCACAGAAAGCCCTTCAGCCGGTTATTCCAAGTAAAGAAGATTTCAACTATACAATTCGCGTTGTCGCAGAAATACTGGAATCAAACGCTTCCTCTTCCATGGCAACCGTGTGTGGTGCCAGTTTAGCACTCATGGATGCTGGTGTTCCCCTAAAGAAACCTGTTGCTGGGATTGGTGTCGGATTGATTAAAGAAGGGGACCGAGAAGTTATCTTGACTGATATGCTGGGGACTGAGGATTTTCTTGGAGATATGGACTTTAAGGTCGCTGGTACGACTGAAGGTGTGACAGCGATTCAGATGGATATCAAAATAGACGGTGTTACCCCTGAACTGATGCGCCGGGCAATTCATCAGGCAAAAGAGGCACGTTTGGCAGTTATTGAGCAGATGAACAGTGTGATTAGCGAACCACGTGCAGAGTTATCACCTTATGCACCCCGTATCTACACACTACAAATTGCACCAGAAAAAATCAAAGACCTTATTGGACCGAGAGGTAAGACTGTTCAAGGTATTCAAGAGGAAACGAATACGACCATCAATATTCAAGATGATGGTATGGTTGAAATTGCGTCAACAAGTGCTGAAGATGTGAAACGCGCTGAAGAGAAAATTCGGGAAATTACTGCCATGCCGGAAATTGGAAAAGAATATAATGGAAAAGTCGTTCGGACAGCCTCCTTCGGTGCTTTCGTTGAAATTCTCCCCGGTAAAGATGGACTTGTACACATATCCCAGATGGGGGACGGTTATGTCCGCAGAGCTGAAGATGTCATGCAAGTAGGAGATGAGGTAACCGTAAAAATCCTCACTATAGACGAACAAGGCAGGATAGACCTTTCGCTTATCGCTGCTAACGGTGTCCCGCTTGCCGAACTTGACACCTCACCAAGTTCAGAAGGAGACGAAACTCCCCGTGAACCGCGGGAACAAAACCGAAGTAATTATAGAGATAACCGTCCGTATCGTGATAATCGTGATAATCGTGATAATCGTGATAGAGATAGACGTAACAATCGATATGACCAGCGCGATAATTCTCGCGACAACAGAAATCGCAGATCGCCACGGCTGCCAAAAGGTAGATTTTAGGTGAGGTCTTGTGTGGCAACTTGTGTAATATCTGTAGGTGATTCTCATGACAACTCGTAACTCCCGTGTCAGAAGGCAGATTCAAGCAGAGAAAGGGGATCTGCTTTCCCAAAAATGGATGACGAATCTACTTGCAATAATCCTCATCCTTCTTATCGTTGCTTTTGTTGTCTTGTCTATACCATCAGTCAAAAAGCAGATAGTTGAATTTATACGGGTGTTACGTTATGGAAAAGAAAAGGAAATTGAACGACCGAAGATTAACCCAAGTAGACTTCAAAACCCGTTTCCCATCCCGTTTTTTCTACTAAAAGGAGATGATATACATGCATACCAAACGGGCGCGTTATAGCACAACATTTTCTTTTACCGATCTTGCAATTCTTCTCAAGTTATTGGAATCAAATAAAAGACAGCATAGTTCCCTGAATGCTGCCCCTTTACTGTTGGTATGCTTTAGTCTCTTAGTTCCATTTTGTCTGTTGACTGGATGTGGTTATGTTTCTACGTCATCGTATCTTGAGCATATTGAGACAATTAACATACCCCCAATTGAGATTATAGATCCCGATTTCGCTTATGATGATGTTACACAGCGGCCATTTGACGAAGTTATCCACGAGAAATTAACTGAACGATTTAACCGCAAATGGAACGATGGGAGTGATTGTAGGTTAACTATGAGGATACAGGACTACGACATAAAAGAACACGGTTTCGGACCGAGTGGGAACGTAGAGTTGTTGCGGATGATCTTGCAGGTCGAGTATGAGTTTTTTGATAATGTCAGAAGCAATCTCATAGAACGGAGAGATAATCACATACAGATACACGACTTTTATCGTGTAGAAAACCGGGGTGAACCCCCAGAGACAGTAGAACAAGCAAAGAATTTGATTGTAGAGGAACTCATTGAGGACCTTTACAATCAACTTGCCGAACAGTGGTAATTGTATGATGCGCATCCAATCTGTGCTGCTTTGTTGTATTGCTATTGTGATGCTTTCTTCATGCCAGCAAGAACAAGGTAATTATACGTTAGTTTACCAAGAGAATGCGTATATTTTCGGTGTTTGGAAAGCACCTTCTGTGAAAATTGCAAAGGGTGCAATAGCCATCCTTTCTGAAAACATCCGGTCAGAAACCCCACCTGATATTTCGCAAGACAAAATGACGCAAGAACAGATAGATTCAGAAGAAAAAAAAGGCAACATTCAGCCTAACCCTGATTTAGGTTCACCTTTTGAAACGCTCCCTATCAAGACCACTGCCTTCCCCGAAACACTATTACCAGAAGATGGTGAAACGACAAACTGGATACGTTCTCGACAACCTTCCCTGTACAATCCCCAGAACATCTATCGTGATCGGTATGTTCCTTTAAAAATCTATCCTGAAATGTATCACAAATATGGATTTCAAAGACAAGCGGAAACAGAATATCAGAGTCGGAAATTTGGATCAACCCCACTAATACTGCTTGAGATATTTGATATGGGGACACCTGAAAACGCTTATGGGATATATAGTCTTAACAGTTATCCATTGCCACAATATGAATGGGTGGGATGTAAAGCCATTATTTCTGGAAAATATCTTTGGTTCTGGAAAGGGAAGTATTTTATTCAGATGGAAGGTTATGAGATTGCTCCAGGGATACGTGAAGGGATGGTTGAATTAGCGAAAGTCGTAGCAAAGAAAATCCAAGACCCACCGCAAAAAATACAGATGCTGGAAATCCTACCGCAATACATTGCAGGTAGTGACAGATTGTTCACATCGAATTGGGTATTAGAGCAGGTGAATAAGACTCTGCCTAACGTCCTGCCAATGATGGGAGATGGTTCAGTCGGTGTATTAGCTCGAACTAAATACGGTCTAAAAAACACGCGAAATTCGTATATTGTATTTGTTTTACGGTATGAGACAAATGCTGATGCCAAGTCTGCATACCTCGCGTATCAGGACGCATTAACATCAGAAAATGTCACCTTTGAAAAGGTATCGCAAAATGGTGCAATTCTCATTGATGAAACAATTGCAGAACAGCAGTAAAGGAATTCTCTTATGCGTGGCGATTTTGAAGCATATCTGAATGATTCATTACACTTCTCCGTGCAGTCGTGCCGGCACAATTCTGCTATGGGACATGCAGGAAACAAACGAATGAGATTCTTCATCACAATTTTGTTCATATTTTTTTCATTTTTGCAAGATGGCTGGTCAGATGATTACCGGCAATGGTATCTACCTGAAGGTGCGACTATACGACTTGGTAAGGGGCGGGTAGGTGATATCGCCTTTTCTCCTGACGGTACGCGATTTTTGGTTACAGGTACGACCGGAATTTGGATCTATGATGTTCATACATATAAAGAATTTGCATTGCCAAATGAAGACAGGGACATAGACTCTCCAAGTTCATTTATCAAGCTTGTTTGTTCGCCAGACAGGCAAACGATAGCGACTGTGATCCCTTCCCAAAGTAATGAGAACAGGTACGAAATACGATTACAGGATATGAACACTCAAGAATCTAAAGCAATCCTAAAAGGACATAGACGTAAGGTTACATCACTTATTTTCTCACCGGATGGAAAAACACTGATAAGTGGCAGCTACGATCAAACAATCCGCTTGTGGAACACAGAAACCGGAAACCCAAAAGATATCCTTAAATGTGCTACCAACGGTGTTTTAGAATTAGCGATTTCACCGGATGGCGAAGTACTGGCAAGTAGCGGCAGGTCAGAGTTAATTCAGTTGTGGAATCTGAAGACAGCATCTCATATTGGAACTCTCACTGGACACAGTGGGAGTATCACAGCTTTAGCAATTTCTCAAGATGGAAAGACACTTGCAAGCGGCAGTCAGGACAAAACAATCCTATTATGGAATCTGAAAACCGGCAAGTACAAGAAGCCTCTCACAGGTCACACAAAAAACATATTTTCATTAGCGTTTTCTCCAGATAGTAAAACCTTGGTTAGCATGAGTTCAGATGGCAGCACCCGATTGTGGTACACGAAAAATGGAAAACTTAGAAAAACTATCACACGCAACATTATTCATAGTTACTGTCTTACATTTTCACCGCTTGGCGAAACACCTGTTAAAGGAAGCACAACTAGTATAATTCAACTTTGTAACGGGAAAACAAAACAACCGAAAGCAACGATAGTCGGTCATGCTGTTGGTAACATTATGTACTCTGCGTATAGGGCAGCGGTAGAACCTTCTCCCTTCAATTATATAATGACAAGTGATAGTAATATGTCAATAATGTCAATTTATCCAAAAGAAATTAACTATATGGGAAGTAACATATATTTGACTTCCGCAGTTTTCTCGCCTGATGGAGAGATAATAGCAAGTGCGGAAGATGGGAACATATTCCTTTCACATGCGCATTCTGGTGTAGTTCGCACAATGCTCACTGGACATTTGAATGATCTGGCTTGTTTTGCATTTTCACCAGATGGAAAAACACTCGCAAGTGGATGCAGCGGACGATCTTCACATGGCAACAGATATCCGATTACAGTTCGATTATGGAACGTACTCACAGGTGAATCAATAACGACTTTTACTGGCCATACAGATGGAATAACCTGCCTTGCCTTTTCACCGGATGGCGTAACCCTGGCAAGTGGAAGTGACGACAATACAATCTGTTTGTGGGATTCACACATGAGAAAACAGACAGGAACACTTATCGGGCATAACGGTCCCATTTCTTGTATTGCTTTTTCGCCTGATGGAAAAACACTTGCAACTGCATGTGCTCCGCTTACAAGCAGGCATATAGATAATCCTGATAAAACAATTCGGTTATGGGATGTTAAAACTGGAGAACATAAAGCCACACTTTCTGGACATACTGGAGATATACTTTCAGTGACGTTCTCACCTTACGGACAAATAATCGCCAGTACCAGTCGAGACAAAACAATTCGGATATGGCACACCCATACCTCCGAACACCTGCTTACTCTCAGCGGACATGTTGAGGATGTGTCATCTATTGTGTTCTCACCCGATGGACAGCGTTTAACAAGTAGTAGTGCCGACGGCACAATTCTGTTATGGAATCTTACAGATAAACGAGGTAAGTGATGAAAAAACTAATACTAATTTTAATTGTTTTTTCTTTTTCCTTGGGATTAAGCCACGCCCAAGATCAGAATTTAGACTACACACGCTGGGGTTTGCCTGAAGGCGCTAAAGCACGTCTTGGCAAAGGTAATATAGCATGGCGTAATGGTATAGCACTTTCACCTGACGGAACCAGACTCGCTGCAGCAACGACTATTGGCGTATGGCTCTATGATACTGACACATCTAAAGAACTCGCTCTCCTCAAAGGACATACAGACACGGTTACTTGCGTAACCTTTTCCCCTGATGGAAAATATCTTGCAAGTGGCAGCACTGATATGACTATTCGACTATGGCATCCAGTAACAGGTGAATACATACTTACGCTGACTGGACATGTAAGCGGAATCACTTTACTAAAGTTTTTGCCTGATGGTGAGACTCTTGCAAGCGGTAGTCGGGACGATACAATAAGGTTGTGGGATTTAAAGACACGACAACTCAAAGCAACGCTTGGTGGACATACTGGCGGTGTTTATTCAATCACAATCTCTCAAGATGGGAGCATGTTGGCGAGTAATGGTTGGCAAAAAAACCTACTGTGGGACGCGAAAACAGGTGAACGACTCGCTACATTCATTGAGGAATTACCCAGTAATATAGAAAGATTCAATCGATTTGGTAGAGTTATATCTTGTGCATTATCACCTGATGCAAGCACCCTTGTCAGTTGGAAAATAAAACATGGAATTCGGTTATGGGATACAAAAACAGGAAAACGGATCACAGATCTCAAACTCAAGGGGAGAACTTGGTTTAGTACCGTCGCGTTGTCACCCGATGGAAAAACACTCGCAAGTGGAGGGAAGGAAAACGAAATACTACTGTGGGACGTGAACACAAGAAAACCACAGAAGACGCTAACAGGCCAGATGGGGTATGTAAGCAGTATTCTGTTCTCACCTAAGGGAGACACACTTGTTAGTCTTAATCAAAGCAGGTCGGATAACAGGTTCCGGCAAATCAGGTTTTGGGACGTAGAAAAAGCACAGCCAAAAGCACAATCCAGTTGGCAAACACAGTATATTTATTCAACCATTTTCTCGGACGATGGGAACACATTCGCTGTCCACAATCGCAATGAAATCAGAGTCTGGGACGTCCAAACAGGACGACTCAAAACGACCATCACAGGACATGATGAGATGGAACGCTCAGTGCAGTATTTGGCTGATGGGAAAACGTTTGTCAGTCGGAATTATAGTCAGATGTTCTTACATGATGTGAAAACAGGGAAACCTCTTGGGAAAATCCGTAATGATCATTATCCCCGTTTTTCTCCGGATGGGAAAATGTATGCAACAATACCTTACAATAAACCGATTCATCTATGGTATACGGAAACCGCAACCCTAAAAATGACACTGCCAGAGACCGAAACAGATGATTATAGGTCTCTGGCATTTTCTCCTGACAGTCGACTGCTGGCGAGTTATAGGGACGATGATAAAGAAGTCTTAATCTGTGATCTTCTCTCTGGAAAAATAATGCATACTATCACATTGCAAACAGAGGGACCCAGCAACGTAATCTTCCTTCCAAACAAGAAAACACTTGCAACGCTTAGCAAAAGTAGGACAGTTCAGCTATGGAATCTTAATACCAGAGAATTGAAAGATACACTCATAAAAGATGCTGAAAATATTGTTTATATCACGCCATCACCAGATGGCAACATTTTAGCGGGTGTCTGTGATGATGATGGTACAGTTCGGCTCTGGAATACGGAAACAAGCTCTCTCCGCAGCACTCTCAGATTTGATGATGGCTTCATTACCCAAATTAAATTTTCGCCAGATGGGAAAACACTTGTAAGTAATGGTGGACAGGAGGGAAATTCAATCCTACTGTGGGATTTCGCAACAGACACGATTCGTACAACGTTGGCAGGAGACATCATAGGTCTGTGGTCAGCACAATTTTCGCCAGATGGAAATATTCTCGTATCTCTTGATGAAGAAGATAAATCAATTCTCGTCTGGAATATGAAGACAGGTTCGCTAAGTGCTACATTCACAAATAACGCAAATCGAATAGAGTCATTGTCTATTTCACGAGATGGCACAACATTAGCGAGTGGACATGGGGACGGCACAATCTTATTTTGGGATCTCACTAAGTATAATAAGTAGGTAGGGTAGAGCTTATGAAACCCGACATTACGCTATAAAAAGTTCTTGTAGGTTGGGTTGAACTGCAGGTGAAACCCAACATTTACAGACGGTAAAAGCATATCTTGTTGGGTTTCGTGCCTCAACCCAACCTACAAGAGAGGAGAGAATTGGATGAAACATTTGTGCTTTCTCATGATTTCATGGCTATTGGTATCGCTTCTGTTATTAAACAGTTTCGGTCAGAACGAGATACAAATTGGATTGCCTGAAAACGCAATCAAACGAATCGGAAACGGAATATTCAACCATATCGCATATTCTCCTGATGGAAAGCAAATTGCCCTGGCAGCGTCTATCGGTATCTGGATTTACGATACAGATACCTACAAACCATTATCACTTCTCGTAGGACATACAGATAGGGTGCTGTCAGTGGAATACTCCGCTGATGGCAAGATATTAGCAAGTGGTAGCAGTGACGGGACGATTAGGCTTTGGGACCCTCAGACCACAAAAAATATCGCTGTGCTGACAGGACATCAGAATGGGGTGACACACATCGCCATATCAGGAAATAGCCGAAAGTTAGCAAGTGTCGGTGCTGACGAAAAATTTGTCCGTCTGTGGAATATCAACACACACAGAAAAATAACAGACATCAAAGGGAAGTTTAACGCTATCCATTCATTAGCGTATTCACCGGATAGTGATATAATTGCAGCCGGGGATTTTGACGGAACCGTCAAGCTTCTTTCAACAGAAAAGAGAAAACAGATCGCTTCTCTTGTTGGACACAACTTGGCTCCCAGCGACATAACAGAACCTGGATCTGTACTTACATTAGCATTTTCACCCGATGGTGAAACCCTCGCAAGTGGTAGTAGAGACACGACTATTCGGTTGTGGAACACAAAAACCACACACCATAAAGTGACACTTACGGGACATAGTGGCAGGGTTACAACAGTTGTTTTTTCATCAGATGGTAAGACAATCGCAAGTGGGGCAACATACACACATTGGAGTTCTGATTCTTCAATTCGCTTGTGGGATGCTAAAACAGGGAAACACTTACGGACAATCGAAACACCCACTCTCGTTGACATGTTAGCTTTTTCACCGGATAATGAAACATTAGCAAGTATTACCAGTTATAACGCCATTCATATTTGGAACACAAAAACAGGTGAATTAAAAATAGACCTTACAAAGCAACGCGTTAAATCTAAATCTGAGTCTATAAGTGTTTTCCCTGATGGTAAAAAGGAAATCTATGAGAATGACGATGGAACATACACATTGTTGGATGTGGAAACTGGACATCAAAAACCTTTTTTGAGAGGTTTGAATCCTTCTCTATCACTTCTTTACTCTACTTTTTCACGATCTGTCGAAAAACAAAAGTTAGTGTTAAAGTACTCTCCAGACGGGAAAACGTTGGCAATTAAAGATAACAAAGCTGTGGTGTTGTGGGATATTGAAACAGACTCCCACATAGCCACCCTCTCTGGGCATTTAAAAACTATTTCATCTATTAAGTTTTCTCCCAATGGACAATTTCTTTCCACTGCTGCAGACAAAACAATTTACCTGTGGGATACAAAAACTGGTAAACAGAAAGCTGCTTACACCAGAGATGCCAGATATCAAAACTTCACACACGTTTTTTCACCTGATAGTGAATTACTTGCTACTCCTGCAAAAGATCCAAAAATGGTTCAGTTATGGAATACGGATACGGGACATCCACAATTCTTACTGATGGGACATCCATGGGAAGTCCGTTCTGTGATATTCTCACCTGATGGAAATAATATCGTCAGTATTTCGTATAACAATGCTATTTTATGGGATGCAAAAACAGGAAGACGCAAAGCATCCTATATTAGTCCAGAAAGATTAAGTTTTTCACTTCGATTTACGCCAGATGGGAGTGCCTTGGTCGGTTATGCAAAAACATTGTATGAGGATAAAGGTGATAATAGAATTTGGATTTGGGATACACAAACTGGACAACAAAAGTTTATTCTCAAAAAACATAGAGGGAACATCACACGCACACTGTTTACATCGAATGGGAAAACACTTGTCAGTGGTAGTGCTGACGGGACAATGCGTTTCTGGGATTTGGAAACTGGAGAACTTATTACAACACTTAAGGAATATGACTCGGCTTCGCCAATAGCCTTCTCACCAGATGGACAAACGTTTGCAAGTGGCGGTGAAAATGCCAAGATTCTTTTATGGGATCTAAGCACTGGAAAACTCAAGACAACTTTCAAAGCATACAATCCTGTCCGGCGGATCAGTTTTGAGGAGGATGGAAAAACACTAATCACTTCAGGAACAGATGGTACAACGCTCTTATGGGATTTAAAGGAGATAGATAATTGATACGTATACTATTATATTCTTCTGTTTTTCTTTCGTTCATGCAGGTGGAAAAAGGTTGAAAACTTGCTAAAAATTCATTATACTTTTCTAGAGGAATAGTCCCATGAATATATATATTATACTTCAACAATGCACAGACTACACAGTCATAGGTAGATCAT
>CAZURU010000097.1:0-14193 GCA_964623585.1 uncultured bacterium | reverse complement strand
CGGTCATACCATCGCCATCTCCGGTCATACCATCGCCATCTCCGGTCATACCATCGCCATTACCCATCATGTCTTCTTTATCTTCCATGGCGAGTTTAACGAAGACAAAATCGGTATCAGCTGCGACTGTATGGCAACCCACACATGCGCTTGCAGCCATTTCTGCTTTCAGATTATTTATTCCCTTTGGATCTACAGCTGCATCAGAAGGTGGGCCGGTTACGCCATAAGCCCAACCACCATTTTCTGCAGAATCGGTTTTCTCCATAGTTGAAATCTGTGAGAGAAATGAGTTGGCCATATCCATTGATTCTTTAACTATAATGGAACCGACAGGATAGTCTGTTCCTGCGTTATTAGCCATTGCAGCGGTTTCGTTAAAGTAGATTGTACGGGAGCCGAGATCATGAGCTTCTCCCTTAAATTCAACCAAGGGTCCATCAAGAGTCTTCATATCTGTCCAGGTTCGGTACGCGTCCGGTTTTGGATCATCCATAACTGGCGTTAATAGTTCTTGTTGTCGACTACATGACACTATGACAACACAACCGATAAGCATGATAAGTAATGCAATCTGATATTTTAGCATTATAATGCTCCTTATTTTTTAGATTCTAAAGAATTGAATTAAGAGAAGAGTTTCAAATTAGAGGCATAGATTCTATAAGAAAAAATCCGTTTTACCTTAGTGTGTCCCTCTTCAAATTCATGTATACATAAACTAAATTAATATTATCACATTTTTTGGTTTTTTTCAACAAATTTTAATACGCGTAGGTTACTTTATGTCAAGCTTAAGAATTTCAGAGACACGATTAAGGGCATCATCTAAAATATACCATGGGTCGTCTTCTCTTTGTTTAACTAACCACTTTTTGAATGATGTTTCTGCAATGTTATTCCGTATCAGAATTGCGATCTCATCTCTTACTTCAGAATACTGTTTCTGCCGAGGAGGTATTTTTTTAACTAATTCAACAATCCGAATCCCATCTGGTACAGGAATTGGTCCCGTGTGATCATTGGGTTTCATTTGTGAGACTATCTCACCTAATGGCGAATCAGCATTCAGTGTAAGCGTATTGAATGTAAGGAATGGATTAGATTTATAGTTCTGACTCACTTCAGCATAGGTATCACCCTGTTTGAAGTGGGATGTTATATCCTCTGCTAACGTCTTGAGAGATTGCTTTTGTATATCCGAACTACCCTTTGGGACAGAAACGAGAACTGAACGAATTGTGACAGTAGCGGGTGCAATGAAGTGTTTCTTATTTGTTTCAAAGTATTGCGGTGCTAATTCTTCTATTTCTTTACGATTAACAGCATTAACAAATTTTAATCTATAATATTCTTCATAGATAATGTGATCATATACCCATTTTTCCAATGCTTCGATTTCTATATCCTGTTTTTGCAATTCCTTCCTGAACTCACTCTTTGATGTATATTCTTCTTGTATAGCAGCAATTCGTTCCGAGATCTGTTGCTTTCGGTCAGTATCCGTAATACCGATTCTCTCTGCATCTTGCAGGATAAACTTACGGTCAATTATGTGATTTAGTTGCGTGCGTTTTTCGTTATCACTCGGTTCACTTATAGGGTTTTTATCAATTATCGCATTGATACGGAACTCGTTAACAAGTTCGCTTTGCGTAATTGCTTGCTTATTGACGACTGCAATCACGGAGTCAATCAATACCTGTGCCACTGCAATTGCAGTAATTATTGTTATTAGAATAGTGATGTATACTGCTAAGATTATTGTGTGATTTTGTGTTTTCATTGTGTAGCATATAATAACGGATAATGGAGTTTTGGTCAAGGCGTTTTGTCTGAATTTGGATTCTATTCTCTATATTCAATTGACATCTGCGTGTCTGATCTGGTAATATAATCCTAATTGAAATACTGGCACCATAGAAATTCAGAATTTGAGTGATTGTTGTAAGAAATTACCGTTGAATCAAGAAACACAGTAGGAATAGAAAACAGTATGAGCGAAAACAATCTTAAAGAAGCAGAAGTTTGCTTCAATCGCGGCTTTTACCGTAATAAAAAGTTTGAAAATAGACTATCAATTGCTGATTTCACAGAAGCGATAGAACTCAACCCTGATTACGTTGAAGCATATCTGTATCGTGGAAGAGCATATCTTGACAGAGGGGAACTGGAAAAAGCCATTGCCGACTTTACAAAAATGTTAGTTTTGAGACCAAAGGTTGCCGAAAACTACTACATACGGGGTGAGGCATATTTGCATGCTAAGAAGTGGGGAGAAGCGAAAAGAGATCTGACTGCTGCCATATTGCAGGAATTAGATATCTCAAAAGCGTTTTTTAAGGCACACGATAGTATTACAGCGTTTGAGGATAAGATCGGTACTCAATTGCCAGAAGACCTAAGACTCCTGCTGGTTTCAAAACCGGAGTCTTTTGTCCTTGAGAAAGATGCGCGGGTAGCATTAGCAATGAAGTATTATGAAGACCGCGAGCTTAGTAGCGGACTTGCTTCTAAACTCGCAGATATTCCAAGAGCTGAATTCATTCTCCGAATGGGGAATTACGGATTATCTCCTTTAGGAACAGTTGAAGAAATCATAGAAAGCGGATTGTGAGAATGACAGAAAAGCCAGTCATTAGTAATACAAGTCCGCTCATCGGTCTATCGGGTATAAACCTATTATCTCTATATAGAGACATTTACACAGAGGTATGGATCCCTAAAGAAGTTGAGAATGAATTCTTAGCAATTAATACGGATTTACACCGTTCAATTCTCAATAATTCACCGTGGATTAAGACAGTTGACTTAGAAAATCCCAATATTTCTTTAGAATATAGCAGACTTGATGCAGGTGAAGCAGAGGTTATCGCACTTGCTAAAGAACACGATGCGCGACTTGTCATTATAGATGACCAACTGGCACGACAAAAAGCCTCCAATATTGGACTAAAAGTGAAAGGTATAGTAGGAGTTCTGTTGGAAGCAAAGGAAGTTGAACTGATTGACACAGTTAGACCGCTATTATTTACTCTGCAGGAAAATGGCATCTATCTTGGTAATGCACTCATAGAACATGCATTAAGAATAGCAGGTGAGGAGTGACTGAGGTATTGTCAAGTAACACAGCAGAAATGGAAAACAGTATGAGCGAATACAATCTTAAAGAAGCTGAAGTTTGCTTTAATCGCGGCTTAAACCGTAAGAAAGCGTTTGAAAATAGACTATCAATTGCTGATTTCACAGCAGCAATTGAACTCAACCCTGATTACGTTGAAGCATATCTGTATCGTGGAAAAGCATATCTTGAAAAAGGGGAACTGGATAGAGCCATTGCCGACTTTACCAAAATGTTAGTTTTAAAACCAAAGGTTGCCGAAAACTACTACATACGTGGTGAGGCATATTTGCATGCTAAGAAGTGGGAAGAAGCGAAAAGAGATCTGACTGCTGCCATATTGCAAGAAGTAGATATCTCACAAGCGTTTTTTAAGGCACACGATAGTATTACAGCGTTTGAGGGTAAGATAGGGGTTCATTTACCTAAACACATAAAAATCCTGCTGGCTTCAAGACCTGAATCTTTTGTACTTGATAAAGATGCGCGGGTAGCATTAGCAATGCAGTATTATGAAGACGAAGAACTTAGTAGCGGACTTGCTGCTCGACTTGCGGGGGTGTCACGCGAAGAATTTTGGTATCTAATGGGTGATTATGGACTATCTCTCTTTGGTACAGCTGAAGACTTAAAGGCAGAAATTGAAAATATCCAACAATCTAAATAAATTAAACAAGACTACAATTCAAGGTAAGATCTGTTTTTCGCCAATCCGATTACACCACATCCCACACGAGAACCGCCGCCTGGTCGCACCTGTAACTCCCCAAGCACACTGTTTATCCACTCACCAAAAGCAGCATCATCGCCTTGAAAATAACCTAACACCCACGCTGTCGTTCGTTCATCTAAGAACATTGTAAGTAACAAACTATAACCTGTCTCATCAGCAGGATTCTCAATATCTATTTCAGACGCAATATAGAGATGTGTTAGCCTATGCTGTATTTCCATTACAAAATCTTCAGGAGTACCAGTAGTGTAAGTTAGTTTAAACTGATTTGTGAAGAAATCAGGATCTATAGGTAGACCAATAGATATAAAGAACTCGTGATATGCGGCTAAACTCTTGGGGTGGATATTCAGGAATGCTTGGTGTTCTGGCGTCCCCTCCATTGGAATAGTAAAGGCAATTCGTGGATCAATTAACTGTTCAGGCTTTAGAAAACACGTTAGTAGCAGCTCTAACAGGTTGTGACTATGCGGACTCACGGCTTCACCTGGAAGGTGATGTGCTGTCTCAAGATCTACTTGTTGTCCGAGTACTGCCAAAGTACATAGATGGGTTGCATGTACTGATTCCGTCTGTTCTACAGTATGGATATGTGCTCCTGGGGTTGTATCTGGGTTATCCATCGGAGAAGCGTGCGGATGGGTCATGAAAGTATCACCTGTTTCGTGGATAAGCAGCATTTTACTGAGTATATCAGTATTCGGTTCTCCCCCAATTGACCAGAACGGTGTTGTGAATTCCAAAAAACCCTTTCCGTTCTGATCAACTGAAATGTTTCCGATCTCACCTATGCCGATGGGGGGCATGTCAAGACGTGCTTCTGCTACAGGTATACCTACAGTACCTGCGGGAACACCCATCGGATGCCAATGCGGTCCTACATTTGCACAGTTGCTACCGATATGGAGATGTGCTGCATGTAAACCGGGTGTAGCATTATGTATCTCAATAATGGTATGAACACCCGAGTCAGTTTCAGTAAATGTCGCAGTTCCTGTCAGACTGCTCCCATCTATTGCAGTGATGTTTGCAATGGCAACTTTTTCTACAGGTTCAGTCGTGATTGACTCGGTTGGAATGACCTCACATCCGACAACACAGGAAATTAGAACAAAGAGAACAACGATTATAGCGGACGTATAATGATTCATTTTTACTTGCAATTTGAAGTTTGCTCCTATAAAAGAAGTGTAAAAAAAATTGAAAATCCAATTAGAAATCAACTACAGTTGATAACGATTATCTGTTAGGTTCTGTTGCGTTCGTTATGGTTGCAAGGTCCCATACCAAGACTGTACCATCTTTGCTCTTACTGACTAAGATATGACTGTCTATCCTGAATGATAAACTAACAATTATATCTGTATGTCCTTTGAGTGTTTTCTTATGTTCACCAGTAAATGAATCCCATAGATGTATAGTACCGCCCCACGTTGTGTGGGTGAGAATGTGACCATCCGAACTGAATCCCTCTTCCCAAACTGAGTTCTGCCAAACAACGTTCTGTGGAGATGGAACATCTTGACGTGTAATTATACGTTTCTGCTCACCCGAGGCAACATCCCATATTCTGATTGTATGATCATTCGCACAGCTTATTAACATGCTACTATCTGGACTGAAAACAATGGATGTAATGGTATCGGTATGTCCAATAAGTGTATGTGTAAACTCACCCGAAGCAACATCCCACAGACCTATCTGAAAATCTGGTCCTGTCCATCCCTTACGATCAGACAGTGAAGTTGCTACCGTTTGAAAATCTGGGCTGAGTTTAGATAGATCATCAATTTCAGGTTCATCTCCCTTTACGATATTAGTTTGCTTTTGCTTAGATGTTGCTATATCCCATAATTTGAAAGAACGGTCTCTGAAAACTCTTAAAAGTGTTTTGCCATCTGAACTAAACTCTATATTGGAAAGTCCACCTGTACGCGTCCTGATAGTTCCCAACCTTTTTCCCGACTCCATATCCCATAAGCGAATAACACCGTAGAAATCTATACTTGCCAGCATTTTACCATCAGGACTAAACGAAAGGTCGTTAATAGGTTGTGTATGTCCTTTAAGTGCCTTCTTCTGTTTACCTGATTCAATGTCCCATAAACGTATGATTTTATTAGCTGCCGTTGCAAGTATAGTTCCAACTGGACTAAATTCCACATCTACAATCTCTTTCTTATGTACTAAGGGCGTTTTCTTGTGTTCACCTGTATTGACATTCCACAGATGAATTATCTTTTTATCTATAACATCCTGTGTTACTATTGTCTGTCCGTCTGGACTTAGCAATATATTTTGATTGTTAGAAATATGACCCGTGATCGTTTTCTTTATCTCTCCTGTTGCTATATCCCACAAATGAATAAGTCCGTTCTCACTCCAACTTGCTATTGTCTGACCATCAGGACTAAATACTACGTTCTTGACAGGAGATGTGTGTCTAGTAATGGTTCTTTCAAGTGTGCCAGTGGCAACATCCCAGAAACGTATTGTATTATCAGCATTCGGACGCGCGAGAAGTTTGCCATCTGGACTGAAGGCAACTTTAGAATCGTAATTCCTTTCTTCTTGAATTGTCCGTAAATGCTTAAGTTCTTCAACATCCCACAAGTGTATAGTTTGATCTGAAACTACACTTACCAATACTTTTCCGTTAGGACTAAATTTAAAATCTGTAACTCTGTTTTCATTTTTGAAGACAGTTTCACTATGTTCACCTGTTGGAACATCCCAAAGCATGATTTCAAAATTGCCCCTTGTACTTGCAAATTTCATCCCATCTGGACTAAAAACAGTTTTGTCTCGTGGATATCCTTTAAAGTGAGACAACGGAAGTTCTCCTGTTGACACATCCCAAAAGTCCAAATAAAAATAATCCGCTGCACTAACTAATGTTTTTCCGTTGTTAATAAACGCAATACTGCTCAGTGACTTCATGTGATTTATTCTTAAGGTTCTCTTGAGAGTTCCTGTTGAAACATCCCACAGACTAATGGGTCCGTCCTTTTCCCCACAGGCAAGTGTCTGACTATCTGGTGTGAAGGCAATATCTGCTATCTCTCCAGAGTTAGCCGTCACCAGTGATTGAAATTCACCGGTATGTGCATCATACAACCATAAGCCAATAGTACTCTCAACTGCCAATATGTTGCCATCAGGAGAATACTCTAACATTTCAACGCTACCTTTACCCAACCGTGCTTTCACATTTTCCGGTAAGTTTAACTGTGGATTATCAGGAATAAACAACATGTGATCCGGATGTTCGCGTTTTGAAATAGTTTGCAGTATTAAAAAAACCGAAGCGATGCCTACTATCAGAGCAATTGAAAGCAATGTCTTTTTCATTTATGTCTTTTCCTTGATAGACTTCTCTTAGTATCTGCCTTATTTCACGAGATCTGTTCTATTGTTTATTGCTTCCATATCCCACAGCAACACAGTTCCGTCTGCACTGGCACTTGCCAGAGTCTTCCCATCAGAACTAAACGCCACACTAAAGACCAAATTTGAGTGTCCTGTAAGTGTTTCTTTCAACTTTCCTGTAGCAACATCCCATAGTCTGACTTTTCCATCCCAACTCCCACATGCAAGTGTTTTCGCATCAGGACTGAAAGCTAAACTTCTAACAATAAGAATATCCGAACCTAAAACACTCAGTAATACACCTGTGTTAACATCCCATAGTTTAACACTATCTTTATCTCCAGTTGCAAGGGTGTTTCCATTTGGACTGAACGTTACTGCAGATACACCGGATGTAAAATCAGTAAGTATTATCTTCTGTTTTCCGTTGGTAACATCCCACAACCTAACGACACTATCGTCCGAGCCCCCACCACTTGCTACTGTTTTCCCATCAGGACTGAACGCAAGCGACCTAACAGCGTCTGTATGTCCTTTTATAGTCTTCTGATGCCTACCACTTCTTGCCTTCCACAAACGGATCGTCCTATCGTTGCTTGAACTTGCAAGTGTTTTCCCATCAGGACTGAGTGCTATCTGCTTAACATCTGCTGAATGTGCTTTAAGGGTGTTCTTAAGTTGACCTGAATTCACATTCCATATAATGACGGTGTCATCCCGACTTGCACTCGCAAGAAATTGGCTATCATGACTAAACACCATGTTGTTGATACTTTTCTCATGTCCCTTTGACACTGTCCTTGCAGAACCTTCACTGCAATCCAGAATTGGTCAAAACATTTTGCATCAGAGGGTTATTTTGTTCGTAAGATAACACCCTTCTCACCGACGATCCATCCGATATTCCCGTTGAAATGGATATCCTGCAGGTTTTTTGTTGTCGGTGAAGAGTAGTTTATCCACGTTTTTCCGCCATCTTGCGTATGAAGTATGACGCCTTCCTCACCGACTGCCCATCCCCGTTCTTCATCTTGAAAATGAACATCTCTTAGACTCTGTTTCATCGGGTTCGTTTGTCGCGTCCAGTTTATTCCTTTATCCGTAGTATGCAAAATCAGACCATCGGATCCAACAATCCAGCCTTTAGAGGGATGGGGGAAATGCACAGCGAATAACGGTTGCTCTGCCTTGCTGATCTGTCGAGTCCACTGTTTCCCGCCATCTGGTGAATGTAAGATCTCTCCCTTTTCTCCGACAACCCAAACGGATGATTCAAAAGCATGTACTCCCCAGAGATGTTTATCTGAAGGGTTGTCGACTTTTTCCCATGATCCACCACCATTCTGTGTATAGAGTATCGTTGACATACCGATTCCGTCAACGCCACCGACAGCCCAACCTTCTGTTGTATTGATAAAATATAGGTCTAAGATACCGGGGGTTATATTACTTGTGGATCGTATCTGATGTTGTATCTTCCACGAATTACCCGCGCTACCGGTATAATGTATATTTCCTCTGCCCACAATCCAACCATTTATGGGCGTGGTAAAATTGACATGTGTCAACGTATATGTAGCAATCGACTTTTCATCGTTTCCACTCCAGCTCTTCCCACCGTCCTCTGTTGATAAAACTGTCCCTCCACTTCCAACAACCCAGATATTCTTTCCATCCAAGAAACTCACCCCGTAAAGGTGCGCGCTGGACCCGCTGTTAACTTCTTCCCATGTAATTTCTTTTGAGTCTTCTGCACAACCGATGATAAGAAGACTCATAAGTGTGAGCGTGAGAATGTAATGTCTTAATTTAATCATAGCCTTGCACCTTGTAAAGAATTGCTCCTGTTAAATCTATTGCATTTTCGGATGGATCGTGGTAAATTAACTATAATGGATTATGTATCGGTTGTCAATGAAATTTTACTGCAATAGGAATCCTTTAAGGTTTTTTGATAAGGATAGTTATATAAAAGGTAGTTGGCACACTCAGGAAGTTAACGAAAATATTTGGGTAATTTGGCGAGGTTAGGAAACCTCGCCACCAGCGTGGAGTGCCCGCATTATGCAAACAAGAAATTACCCGTTTAATTATTTAAACTTCATCCGGGTGCAGTAACTAAAATGGATTACATTATCGGTATAGATGGCGGCGGGACAAAGACCGTCGGCATGTTAACGACAGACAAAGGTGAAGAGGTAGCCAAAACGCAATCGGGTCCATCAAATTATCATGTTGTTGGATTAAAACAGACAAAAAGCGTATTAGTAAAGATTATCCGTAAACTAACAGAAAACGTTGACGAGACAGAATTAGATTCAATCAGATTCTGTTTAGGCATGGCGGGTTTAGGACGTGAAGATGATAGAAAAATAATCGGACAACTCTGTGATGAAATTGGAATAGGTAAAAAACGGATACTAACGCACGATGCACATATCGCATTAGTGGGTGGCACTGCTCAACAGCAAGGTGTAATCGCAATTTCTGGGACAGGTTCTATTGTCTACGGAATTGATCAATTCGGTCAAGAGGCACGCGCAGGAGGTTGGGGGTATCTGCTTGGAGATGAAGGCAGTGGATATGAAATCGGTATTTTAGGGCTTCAAGCAGTTGCACGATCAACTGACAAACGTGAACCGCCAACTGAATTAACAGGTATGATACTAAATAAGCTTGCATTGAACAAGCCAACTGATATAATTCAATGGATACATTCAGCAAGTAGAGACGAAATTGCAGAACTATCTAAAGTCGTGTTTAAGGCAGTTGAAATAGGGGATAAAAAAGCAGAAACAATAATAGATTCCGCTGCAGAAGAACTCATTCTTGCAATAGATACAGTTGTAAGGATGCTGAACTTCTCTGATACTTTTGAAATACTTTTGAGTGGTGGAAATCTGATACATCAACCCATATTGGCAGATAAACTGAGTAAATGGATTGAGAAAAACATAATAGGCGCAACTGCAACGCTTCCTAAACACGAACCAGTTTACGGTGCAGTGTTGTTGGCAAGGACACTTCAATAATACATTTTTTATCTCAGGACTGCCCAGGTCTGATTCAATATATATATATATATAAATATTTCAAACAGTGATTACAGAACAACGGAACCCTAACTCAATAGACATTGATTTAAAGTCGATACCAGAAATAGTAGAAATATTCCATGAGGAAGACAGAAAGGCTGTAGAAGCTGTTGCAGGTCAATCAGATGCAATCTCGTTTGCAGTAGAAATGATCGTTGATGCATTTTCTCAGGGAGGAAGACTCTTTTACATCGGTGCTGGAACAAGTGGGAGACTCGGCGTATTGGACGCCTCTGAATGTCCACCGACTTTTAGTACAGAACCAGAGCTGGTGCAAGGTATTATAGCAGGTGGTGATATAGCTTTACGAAAATCGGTTGAGGGAGAAGAGGATAAACCCGAAAGTGGTGCACAGACGATAAGGGAATATGCGCTGACTCCTGAAGACGTCATCGTCGGGATAGCAAGTAGTGGCAGAACACCGTATGTTTTAGGAGCACTAAAGGAAGCACACAACATTGGTTCAAAAACGATTCTCCTCTGTTGTGTTCCACAGAATGTAGAACTAGATGCATACATTGACCATTTCATTACACCGATTGTCGGACCAGAGATTATTACGGGTTCAACCCGATTAAAAGCGGGAACAGTAACAAAACTCATACTCAACATGCTTACGACAATTTCAATGATAAAGATTGGGAAAGTCTATGATAATCTGATGGTGGATGTGAACGCATCTAATTCAAAATTAGTTGAACGGAGTATCCGAATTATACAAACCGTTACGAATGTTGATGATACCACCGCACAAGCAACGTTGAAGAAATCTGATGGAAGTGCTAAAGTAGCTATTGTTATGTTGACGAAAGTGATTGATAAGAATCAGGCTATAGATCTATTAGATAAACATCACGGTTTCTTACGTCCGATATTAACTGAAAATGAAAGTAGTGAATAATCTAAAACCAGACCTGATTCATCCATAAGATAGGGGAACTAAATGTCTGATACAGTTACAAATGTTGGTACAAAAGTTGGTCTTGCCAAAACTGGCAGACGCCGTTCTAATGTCTATGAGGCATTGAACAATATACGAGAAGAGGTCACGCCAAAAGTCCGTGAACAGGTGCTGTTAAAACCGAACTTTCTATCCAGCACCAATCAACTCGCTTCTTCTCATGTAGATGCAATGCGTGGGGCATTGGACTTCTTGATGAGCACACCACAACCACCTAAAGAGGTAATTATCGCAGAAGGGGCAAATGAATCCTTCTCTGGAGAAGCATTTCAAATCTTCGGTTACGATGCCCTACAAGTGGAATACGATATACCGATAAGACTCCTTGACCTACATGAAGAGACTGAATGGGTGGAAACAAAAGTATTTCTCTCTGGAAGGGAATCAGAAACAGTACGAATGCCGAAGACTGTTCTCGACTGTCCATGCACGATTTCTGTTGCAATCGCCAAGACACATGATGCATGCGTTGTTACGCTTGCAATGAAGAACATGATAATGGGGACTATTCATAAGGCTGACCGGATTAAAGTGCATGGATATCTAAGTCATGGAGACCGGGTGTTACCGCGGGAAGCACAAACTATCAATATCAACCTATTACGTCTCTCGCGTTTCTTGAGGCCGGATATCGCTATCATTGATGGGACAGTAGGTCTACAAGGAAACGGACCAGGTGGCACCAATTCCGTACAACTCGGTATAGCCGTTGCAAGTGACGATGTATTCGCTGCAGATGCGGTAACATCAAAAGCTATGGGATTTGAACCGATGGATATCGGACTTCTCAATTATGCTAACGAATTGGGATATGGGACTGCTAATCTTGATAATATTGAGATAATCGGACCTGATGTTGACTCCATAACAATACCATTTAAACCTCATGAAACGGCTGAGCTTCAACTGCAATGGCACGATGACGAATCCAGTGAATATCTTGCTGCAGACTGATCGTTTACTTTTATCATAAGGAGAACTATGAAACGTCTACGAAATATATTCGTGTTAATCTTACTTGTTCTATCCACACCCGCTTGGGCATGGTGGGGTGGTGGACACGACATACTTACACAAGCTACTATTAAGACACTCCCAGATGAGATACCAGAATTCTTCCGTTCTGCAACTGCAGAGAAGATGATAGCACACTGTTCTTATGATCCCGATGTGTCAAAAGAACGATACACACCCCATTCACGGGCGGCTGAGTATGGTGAACACTACTTTGATCTTGAACTTATCAAAGATAACCCAGTACCTGAGAATCGAGATGAATTTCTGAAACTCTGTGCCAAGATGGAACTTGAGCCAAGAAAGGTTGGACTTTTACCTTATGCAGTAGCTGAATATACAGAACGACTCGCTGTTGCCTTTGCAGAATACCGAAAATGGCCAGATAATCTAATTATTCAATACAAGTGTTATGTTTATGCAGGATTCTTAGCACATTATGCACAGGATATGTGTCAACCTTTGCACTTAACAGTGCATTTTGATGGAATCGTTCAAGAAGACGGTTCAAAGTTACATGCAGGAATACATGAAAAGGTTGATGCATCAATTGAAGTCATGAAACTTGATCCGAACAAACTTTCCGAAGGACATGAGGTTAAACCTGTCAAGGAATTAATGCCAGCTATTGTTGAGCAGATCAAAATAGGGAATAACTTAGTAGATGACGTCTATAATTTTGTTAAGGATTATCAAGACATGCAAAACCCATCTGAAGGACTGCTTGAATTTACGAATAGTCTCTCACGGGAAGGCGTTCAGTGGACTGCTTCACTTTACCTTACAGCATGGAAGTTATCTGGTGAGATTAAGCTACCGGGTTGGCTTGAACGTTAATCTGTGACTTATTGGAGCTTAAGTTATGAGAAAATGTCTTGACGTCTGAAGACTTACATGGTATCCTATTTGGCATGCAAGTAACGAACAAACTACCAAATATTGAGCCAGATGCTGTTTTTGAATTAGGAGAACTCGGATGTGGCGACCTTATCGTGGCATTATTGAAAGCGATGAGGACACTTGAAACAGGACAGATCGCACAAGTCCATGCTGTAGACCCCGGGGCACCTGTGGATATAGCAGCATGGTGTAACATGATAGGCAATGACCTTCTCGCAGACTGTTGCGGTGAAGACAGTGCCTATTTTTATATTAAAAAAGGAGATAGAACATAATGTCTAAACTGATGATAAGCATTACGCACGCTAAAGATAACACCGACAAAGCAACTGTCGGTTTTGTTGTTGCAAATGCTTCTGTAGCCTCTGGTGTTGAAACCGTTGTTTTTCTCAGTACAGAAGGTGTACATTTATCACAAGATGGGTACGCAGATGATATACACGAAGAAGGGTTCGCACCGTTGAAACAACTCATGACAGACTTTGCTGAGGTTGGCGGAATAATTTGGGTCTGTTCACCATGTTTCAAAAAGCGGAATCTTGACGAAGATAACCTCGTAGAGAGTGCAGTCATTGTTGGGGGGGCAAAAGCTGTTGAGTTTTTAATTACGGGTGGATCAAGCATAACCTATTGAGCTATGAAAAAGGAGTTTCTGCTATGCATGGCAGGAATCTTCATAAGGGTTCGGCTGAATCCCAAACCAGAACTTAGAGTCTCCCTCCGATTTTGGAAAAGGTTTCCTTACGAAAGTAAAATGTGCATGGTTGATACACTGCCAACTTTTTTCTTAAGGAGGGATACTCATTCATATTCCTAAAAGACACACTTTAAAAAAGATATAATTCAACAGTCCCACCAAGAAACTCACTATAGTCCATTTTAATATATATCAACACTTAGGATTCACATCTTACAATACAATTACAATCCCAGGGTATTAATATCAATGCGAGAAGAAGATTTACAAGCTCCTGAAAGTCTACAGACACACCATATCTGT
>CAZURU010000096.1:0-14237 GCA_964623585.1 uncultured bacterium | reverse complement strand
CAAAATCCCACTTCTGCATTACATCATCAACAATCGGTGTCCTTTCATCATCTGACAGATTTTTTTGAGCAAGGTTAAAATATTCCCGTTGAATTTCAATTGCTGTCAAGTTACGTCCATCTTTTAGTTCAATTTTCTGATTGCACTTTAAATCTCTTGATATTGACTTGATTGCTGCAACAGGTTCATTTAATGCAAGTTGATCACGAATAACACGTTTCTCAATTAATTGTAAGACGATTGCCGTGATACCGACTTTCAGATAGATTGTAAACTCAGACATATTAGAATCGCCGACGATCACATGCAGGCGTCTATAGAGCGTTGAATCAGCGTGCGGTTCATCTCTCGTATTAATTATGGGTCTTTCCACCATTGTGCTCAGACCGACCTCTTTTTCAAAAAAGTCTGCCCGTTGAGAGATCTGAAAATCCGCTTCGTTTGTTCCGTTTTCAGCACCTACCTTACCGCTACCGGTAATGACTTGACGTGTTACAATAAATGGCGTTAAGCCCTCAACAATGTCCGAAAAATCTATTTTACGCGACATCAAATAGTTTTCATGTGCTCCGTAACTATGTCCTTTATAGTCAGTATTATTTTTATAGATGATAATTTCTTGATTATCCAGTAACAAATGTTCAGCTGCAAGTCTACTTAGATCTAGAATCAGCTCTCCAGCTTTTTCATACTTTACAAGGTCTCTGGCATTTGAGCATTCAGGCGTACAGTATTCGGGGTGTGCATGGTCTACATAATAACGTCCCCCGTTTATCAATATATCATTTATGACACTGTACGCATCTTCTTCAATGATCGGTTTTTGACTTTCATCAATGAAACCGCGAGCATCCATTAGCGGGCTTTCTTGGGCATAATCCCATGAAATAGTGGGAATATTGCGACTTCTATAAGCATTAACAACTAAGGTTGATGCTGCAATTGGGTCTTGCTCTCTTGCGTTTTTTATCGAAATACCAAATTCTGTTTCTGTACCGATTATCGTTGGTGTTGACATATTATCTTTCGAAGTGCAATGCTGGCGTAAAATAACTGTATTTAATTTCACTCATATCTGTGTAATCATGATACTTTATAAGTACGATCCACCTTTGGTGATTCTCATCTCAGGTTTTTTCCGTGCTTCAGGTTCATTTATGAGTGCACGAATATTGACAATCTTCTCACCTTTTCTACCGGAAATCTTTGCCCAATCATCAGGATTAGTGGTGTTTGGTAAGTCCTCATTTTCTCTGTATTCTTCCCGGATGGCTATCTTGAGATCATTCAGCGAGATACCTTTTTCTTTACCCTCAGACCTGATGAGTCGTTTAATAGCCATTTTCTTTGCTCGTGAAACGATGTTTCTAATCATAGCACCACTGACAAAGTCTTTGAAGAAGAGCGTTTCCCGTTCACCGCGTGTATACGTTACCTCAATAAATCTGTTCCCTTCAGTCGTAGCATACATTTCATTGACCGCTTCATTGATAAGGTGTTCAATAACCTTATCCGAATTTTCATCAAATTGTTCAGTAATGTCTTTGGCAAAAGGAAGGTCAGGTGTCAAATAAATAGCAAATATATCTTTTGCTCCATCAATATTAGGACGATCAATTTTTATTTTTATGTCAAGTCTGCCGGGTCTCACCACTGCTGGATCAAGCAGTTCTTGTCGATTACTGGCACCGATTACAATTACGTCTTGCAGGTGATCTACTCCATCAATCTCCGCCAGGAATTGGGGTACAAGTGTAGACTCCATATCAGATGAAATACCCATACCGCGTGAACGGAACAGCGAATCCATTTCGTCGAAGAAAATGACGACTGGATACCCTTCTCTTGACTTATCACGTGCTTTTTGAAAAACTTCCCTAATTTTTCGTTCTGTTTCCCCAACATATTTGTTTAGAAGTTCAGGTCCTTTAATGTTAATAAAGTATCCTCTGATGTCTTCTCTTCCATATTTCGTCCGTATCCGTTCAGCGAGACAGTTTGCTACGGCGCGTGCAATCAATGTCTTTCCACAACCTGGCGGTCCATACAGTAGTACACCTTTAGGGGGTGTTAAATCAAACTCTTTATACTCATCAGGGTAAAGATATGGCATTTCAATGGCATCTCGTATTGCCTCAATCTGAGGATCTAACCCCCCTATATCTGCGTAACTGATATTGGGTACTTCTTCAAGTAACAGGTCATCAAGTTCGCGCTTTGGCAGTTTCTCAAGTAGCATACCGCTGCTATGATTTAAAAGGACAGAGTCTCCTGTTTTTAAGGTCTCATCTTTCAATACAGAAGAAACCCGGACGACCCTTTCTTCATCAGTCCGTAGACTAACAACAGCGCGGCCGGATCCAAGTATCTCCTTGATTTTTACGACATCTCCGTGTTTCTCAGGCGGTTTGACAGCTATGACATTTAACCCGCTATTAACAATTACTTCCTGTCCGATATCTATTTGATCAACTACGATTGCTGGGTCGAGATTGACTCTCCATTTTTTCCCGCCGATGTCAACATCAATTGTATTGTCATCATTTTTTCCGAGAAAAATCCCATAGTTGTTCGGAGGTGCACTCAACTGCATCACCTTTTCTTTCAATGCTTCAAGTTTTTCTTTTGCTTCTTGAAGTGTGCCTGTAAGTTTCCGATTGCGTCTGTGTGCTTGCATTAATTCGCGTGTCATTTCGTACAAACGAGTGTCAACATTTTCATCTGGTGAAGATCTGAGATGTCTTCTCAAATCAGACACCTCGTTTTCAAGCATCTCTATCTGCCAATTTAACTCACGAACCATCTGGGGGTAATCAACTTTATCTGTAGCAATATCTTCTTTATCGGAACTTTTCAATAATTCAGATTGAGTGTTTCTTTTAGTTGCCATACAAAATTTTCTCACTTTCTATTGAAAAGGTTGATCAAATAGTTATTTTATACCGACTTGAGTGCATACAAGTATATCATGTTGCAGTTTTTACATCAAGATAACTAACCAACAGTCTGATGAATATTCCAGACTAAATAAGTAGGTCGGGTATAGGAACGAAACCCAACACGTAGTTATTGTGTCTATCATGTCCAAATCAACACCAAATGCGCTTTTGGCATTTGTCGGGTTTCGCTTCGCTCTACCCGACCTAGAATATATCCCTATGCGTCATTTATGAAGATGTATCCTCAAATTCAGTATCAACGTCTTCTTCTGTATCTCTTTCTTGAGCAACACCGCCAGGGGTATCACTATCAGAGGAATCTGACTGAACGTTTTTGCTCAAATTCTCACGAATCTGTTTCTCCAGCTCATCAGTAATATTAGGGTTCTGTTCTAAGAATGTTTTGACATTGTTTCGTCCCTGTCCAATTCTCTCATTGTTGTATGAGAACCATGAACCTCTCTTCTGAATATAACCAGACTCAACAGCGATGTCGAGTAGGTTGCCTTCTTTTGAGATACCTTTACCGAATGTTATATCAAATTCAGCTTCTTTGAAAGGAGGAGCTACTTTATTCTTCACGACTTTTACACGTACTCTATTTCCGAGCACGTCCTGTCCTTCTTTTATCTGTGTTGCCCTTCGAATTTCCAACCTAACTGATGTATGAAATTTCAAGGCGAGTCCACCCGGTGTCGTGTCAGGATTACCAAACATGATGCCTATCTTTTGTCGTATCTGGTTCGTAAAAATAACACAGGTTTTGGATTTGTTAGTTACACCGGACAATTTACGCAGTGCTTTTGACATCAACCGTGGTAATAAACCGACATGTGCATCACCCATCTCACCTTCAACTTCAGCTTGAGGTGTTAGCGCGGCAACTGAATCGATGATGACCACATCAATTGCTCCGGTTCGTATAAGTGTTTCAACGATCTCCAATGCTTGTTCACCTGCATCCGGCTGTGAAATCAATAAATTCTCAAGATTTACCCCTATATTTCGGGCATAGGTCGTGTCCAGTGCGTGTTCTACATCAATAAATGCAGCGATTCCTCCCACTTTCTGTGCTTCAGCAACGATGTGTAATGCTAAAGTTGTCTTCCCTGTTCCTTCATGTCCAAAGACTTCAATGATCCTACCGCGTGGAACACCACCAACACCTAATGCCAAATCAAGTGCAAGTGCGCCAGTAGGTATAACCTCCACAGGAACAACTTCGTCCCCGGTTAGACGCATTATCGCTCCTTTCCCGTATGCACGTTCAACTTGGGCGATAGCTTGGTCTACAACTTTCTTCTTTTCTGCTGCATTTTTCTGTTCTTCAGCACTAAGTTCATTTCCCACAGTCGTTCTATCATTTTTCGCCATATTACTTTACTCCTTACCCAAATGAAATCTGTTAATTGGTGTATAAATTGCTCTATTTGGGTGCAATTCGCTTTTGACAAGTGTAATCTCATTTACCGCCACAAATGTATTCTGTATCGTCTGATATTTCTCAAACAGATCACTATATTCCCTCAAGTCCATAGATTGTCTCAATCTTGCCAATGTTACATGGGGATGAAAACGTTCATCCTTCTTAACATCCCAGTGAAACAGTGCATTGTTGATATATCTACTTAATCCTGTCGTTGTCTTTACCCCATGCTTTAATCCTAACCATAATACGCGTGGACAGGACAAATTCGGAAATGTGCCAATTCCACCAAATTCCAAAGAAAAAGGTTTTTGTTCTATCGCAACCTTATCTATAGCATTACAGACATCAGAAATACTATCTTTCTTCACATCCCCAAGGAACTTCAATGTCAAATGGAAGTTTCCGATTCTTGTCCAAGATGCCCTTCCAATTTCTGTTCTCAATTCATTCTGAATTTTCTCAAAAACGCTTTGAACAGGTGCTGGAATCTCAATAGCGACAAAGCATCTTATGTAAACAGTTTTCATTCCATTTATCCAACAAAACTCATCTATGTCTTGACAGAAAATACTTTACGGTTGCCGTATAAAAATTCAATGCCAGATGCGACAGTTAAGACGACCGGTAGAAGCATCATGAAAAAAATCGGTCCAAACTGTTGTATAACAAACTGTTTGTTTTCGAAGAACGTAAGCAGAACTAAACTAATCGCAATAACCGAAAATTGTGTAAGTGTTTTATATTTCCCCCATTTATTTGCAGAAATAACATCTCCATTCTTAAGGACGACAACACTACGGACTATTGTTACGACAAGTTCACGACTCAGTATAACCACTACCATCCATATAGGAATAAGTCTCGCCCCATGTGTTAAGAGTTCGTGTTGAAATAGACACAAACTAATCAGTGCTGTAACCGTTAATGCTTTATCAACAAGAGAGTCCATGAAACTACCGAATTCTGTTATACCTTCTTTTCGTGCGATTCTGCCATCAAAAAAGTCAGTTAATGCTGCTAGGCCGAAACAGACTGCCGAAGGAAGGATCATTTTCGCACGAAAAAAGTAGAAAAAAGGGACGGTAAGCAGTAATCGCGCAAACGTCAGAAGGTTAGCCAAACGAAGATATTGATGAGAACTCATAAATGCCTATTTTTCCGAAAAATCAATCACCTCTGCATCCTCTGGTATATCGAACTTAAATACATCCGAAGACAATTCTTGGTCCCGTTTTATCTTAGAGAGTGATGTGATCACGCTTCGCCGACTTTTATCGGGGTAATCTATTACATAACCAAACTGCACAGGCAGCCAATCCTTCTCTTGAACCCAAATCTCAAGCGTTTCTTTTCCCGTGTTTTCATCAGATGTCTTATTTATTGTTCTATTTAACAGATGCGGTTTGGGTGTCAGTTTTATCTGAAATACACCTTTTGCATTTGCAGCTTCATCTGGTACCAACTCCATATCCCAATTATCCAATACATCTTCAAGAGATGCCCCGAGACCAGGTATAAGTTCACGTCTTACAGAAGTATCCCATTTTCTTTTATTTACTTGATTGTATAATGGTACATAAGACCATGCGTAAGAACCATCTAAAACGATAACTTTTACAATCTGTTTGGGATTCTTTGTTGAGACAAATTCCTTTCGTAGCAAATTCGGTTTGCCGAATGTCAAGTGTCCATTTGTCACATTTTTCTGTGTCTTAAAAAGTGTAGTTTCCTGAAATTCTGCACTGAAATTTTTTGACTTATTGTAAGCAGTTTTGAAATTTTCAAATATCTCGTCCACTGTATAACTGCGTCCGTTGACAATAATTCCAAAGCTTAGACAGAATAAAATCAGAAAATACCGTAGATGTTTCACTCTGAATCTCCTACTATGTCAAATGAGGAACACTATTTATTAGGAAAATAGTATATCATAACGAATTATGCATGTCAATCATATTTTTCTGCTTTCTCGATTTGTGCGACTTCAGAATATTCAGCATCTGAGGCGAGTATCCGTGTCCAATCCGTTAGTTCCACCTCAATATCAGTTGCATCGTCTAATGCATAATAGACAAGTCTTTCTAAAGTATCGGCAAGGTGCGTATTCCTGAAAAGTGCTTGGAACCATATACTGAAGGTCTTTATCGCATCTGCTGATTCTGAGAATACCCATATAATTACTCTACAGAAATCCATTCCTTCGTCAACCGATTGCTGTGAAACCCACACACCCTCCGGAAACCCATGAAATAGGGTTAATAGGTCTGCTATGACGACAACCCTATCATGGTCAAGATATGAGATCTCTGGTGATATGTCAAATTGGATAGCGTATTTTTGCGTAAGGAGTTCAATATCATCATCTTTTTTCATTATGAACTATCTCCTGTATATAACAATTCTGATGAAATTTAGCGTGTTAGAGTGAATGTCCTGCCCCCGATGATGGCATGTATAGATTCAACGCAAAACTGATCAAACTCAAGACACTTCTCGGAATAAAGTCACCTAATACCAGACCGAGAAAGAAAGGGATAGCTCTACGATAGGTATGCCATCCAGAGAAACGTAGGATCATGAATTTGAGAAACCAGCTTACCATCACAGGAAACCAGAAATAGATCAGTCCACCCCACGAAGCACCGGATAGCACATAACCTGATGGATGCAAAGTCCACCATAATAGACGTGTCCGCAGAAAATGCAATAGGAAGACAAAACCGAACCCACCACTCATAAAGGCAATAGAACTAACATTCCCTTCTCTGGGATGTTGCAACCAACTTTGAAGCGGATTGAAACTTTCCCAACCAAAGTGTCCAACATGTCCTTGACACCTTGCAAGTACACCGTAATGATATGCAACGTGTAGATATGTCCAAAAAGTAGCAACTGCCCCAACACCGATAGCAAGAGCCATGCTTAGAACCAATGTCTTACCGGGAATACGTGCTTGATCACCAATCCGTAAGGATTCTATCTGGTTTGGCATCGGATGGGAACGATTACAACGGTTAAAAGCGTATAGAAAAGTCATCACAGTTAGATTCGCAGCGCCCAAACTTCTCGTACCGATGGTATTGACCATGATCTGACGTGGATTGATACCGATGATTTCATGGTACGGTGGACCTAACTCCGCACGCACACGACCAATTGCTAATGCAAACGCGATGAAGAGTACATAGAAAATTGTGATGACCCATAACGACATTCCAGCAAAATAGCAAAATACAAATACGCCACCCACAGTAAGCATGGATAAAATTGCTGTTGTCCGATATGTCAAGGGTTCATTTGAATCATCTCCCTGCTCAAGGCCTATTGCATGTTTGACGAATCTGATTATATGTCTTCGTCCCATCCAAAGCGTAAGTGCTGCAATCCCGATCCAAGCCCCGGATGCTCTGTCATTGAGACCAAGTCTACTGATATTGTTTACACCAACAGCACTTGCGATGACGCGTTCTGCCCGCGTAAGCCAGAAGAAGAACCATGTTGAGAACGATAGGTCAAGCGGCATAAAGTACGTCAATCCGACAATCGCAAGGTTGAAGGACATTGAGACATATCCCACTGCGCTCCAAGGTCGTTCCGTTATGTGTCTGTCAAGTCTGTAGCTTGATGGAAATGCGGGGATCACAGGAAATAGGTCATGTAAACCTGCTAATACACGTAACAGCGCAGCGATACCGAAGCCTATCCAGAGTGAACGTAATTTGAAAAAACTACGGTTCGTTGTCATCTGGAGAGGTAATTGGGTTAATGGAAAGCTTAATTTTTCGCGCTCCATCCACTGCTTACGAAGCAGCAAACCGAGGCAGAGTAAAGACCCGTATAATATAAAGATGAAACCGGACCAGATGAGGATCGGTTTTATCCAGACGGAGAGATGTTCTGACAGATAGAAACTAGATTCACCTTCAAAATAGCCTGTCAACAATTCTGAGTTATGCACTGTTATCCATTCAGGAATATGGTGTAAAAAGAGTTGTGCCCATTCGTTTTCAGCAGTTTCGAATTTGAACGGATGTGCCAATGTTCCCATCAGAATTGCCATCATAGCATGACCTGAGATCGTAGAGACCATCGTCACCATGATGTAGATCAAAAGCAATTCCGCACGCGAAAAAGCAGCCCGTGGTGATATTCTACCTAAGACGAAGTTCAGCGCGAGAAGGACAACTAACGTAAAAACAGCATTGGAAAAAGGCGAGACAAGGGTATAGACTGCGTACCAAAGCTCACTTGCAATACCGACCCAGTACGCATTGACGATGACAAGAACTAAACCAACTATTATAGCTTTCTTTGAGATTACATCGTTGGACGTTGAGAGGGGTGGATGCATTGATAAAACTAACCTTACGAACCCACAATAGGAGCGACTATCCTGAAATGTCTGTCAATGACTGCAACTCGGTTCCTAAATGATCCATTATATCATCAAGTGTTCTATACAACTGCAGCGTATCTCCGACCTTGTCAGCCTTGATGATACGTATCGCTTCCTTTAGTTGTGTGTCGTGTCTCAAATTTACGATCTGTTCAATGCCAACATTGAGATTAAATAACTGTTCTGCGCGAAACGTTAACCATCGCAAACCTACACGGAATCCATCATCGGCAAGTTCATGTTTAAATTGCGGTAATGTTGCTTCAAGTTGCGTAAAATCTTTTGGTAATTCGCCATTGCGTTGTATTTCATCCTCAATCCAGTCATTTACATAATCTTCAATAGCATTCTTCTCAACAACAAGACGTTGCATGACCTGTTCAATTCTATTAGGGGTCTCATTGGAGATAGGTATGTGTGGGTTAATACCAGATCTATCTATAGATGTTCCGTTTGGTGTATAGTAGGATGAAATCGTAAGTGATACTGCCCCGAAATTCCTTAATGGGTAACGTTTCTGAACGACACCTTTCCCGTAGGTTTTCTCACCGATGAGGATACCTCTACCCGTATCTTTAATTGCACCTGCAACGATTTCGGAGGCACTGGCACTATACTCATCTACGAGGATAACAAGTGGGATATCTGTATCACATAAAACATCAGCATGAGCAGGATACTGTTCGTCAAAGTTATTGTTTCTACCCTTAGTTGATACGATGATCCCATGGTCAATAAAAGCATCCGCAATATGGTAGGCTGCATCAAGTAACCCTCCCTGATTGTTTCTCAGATCGAGGATCAGTGCCTGCATCCCTGCATTATTATGGGATGTTAGTGCTTTGTTGAACTCTTCTTCGGTGCCCCCTGCGCGATCAGTACCGATAAACTTTGAAATTTTAATGTAACCAATATTATCGTCCAACATTGTAGAGGTAACGCTTGGGATAGAAATCTCTGCGCGTTTCAGTCTAACATCAAAGGGTTCAAGATATCTGCGTTGAACCGTAATCGTCACATCAGTATTCACACGACCTCTTAGCAGATCCACTACATCGTCAAGTGTCATGCCTGTTCTTTCACCCAGATATATCCGCTTTCCATTGACTCTTGTAATATAGTCACCTGCTTGAAGTTGAGCAGATTCGGCGGGTGTTCCTGGCATCGGTTTGGAAATCTTAACAAAACCGCGATGGTCTGGATAGATACTAACGCCAAGTCCACCGAATTGCGCTTCGTATAGATTCTCCACAGAGCGTCTATGGTCTCGTTCAGACAATAGATATGTGTAAGGGTCTTCAAGCGCAAGTAATGCACCTTTAATTGCGCCGTGGTACATTGCAGTTTTGTCAATAGGCTTATAATAATTGTTTTCAGCAGTACTGATAGCAGTATCAAGTGCCTTATTCAATTCCCGAAGTGTTATATGAATATCATCACTTGTTGCTAATCTATCATTTGAATTGATAATTAGCAATGGGAGTCCTATAGCAATAATCAAAACGACGAATGATAAAGTAAATCTCTTCATGTGAGTTCCCCAATGCATGTAGATTGAATTTTATTAGGTATATTTTATTCGGTATCTGATAATACTCTCTTTCAATTCTAACACGAATCATATATTCATGCAACTGTAATTTTGGAGGATTGAAAGGATGTAATGAATGCCCCTTCACCTCTGCTCTCTAAGGATTCCACAATGTTGCTTCAATAAATCTCTCACCATCAGATTCCTCATCAAAATAGTATACAGTTACCACTGTGCCATCTGGACGTTGAACAGTTCTCGGATACCCTATATCGTGATCACCACCGTTGTCCCGTAATACGATTTCATCGGACCATGTTTCTCCATCATCGTTGCTGAGCTTTGCACAGATACGGTGCGGTGCATCCCTGAATCCGTACGTAAGACAGATTCTACCATCAATGAGTTTTGTTAACGTAGGAGGATTTCCGCCTCTGCCTGTATTTTCAACTGTACAATTCATAAACTGCCACGTTTTCCCGTTGTCAATGGATTTGTAAAGATCGATCCAATTTTTGAGTTCCTCCCAATCTTTTCCGTTCTTCTTGCTCCTGCCGCGGCATCTAACAGCGACTAATATATTACTTTCGGAGAGTCTTACACTTGCTGGCATAATTGCAAACCCCTCAGGTTCAGGTCCAATCTGAGAATGTAGCGTGAAGGATTTTGCACCATCCTTCGTCCTGGCACAGAATATCAGTCCCTCATTGCCGTTTGCTTTTGAGGCAGTAAGAAACATTAAGCATTCTTCAGAGTTCGAGACGAGATAGTCTGTTCGTGCGGCAATACCTGTATATCCAAACATGGGGAGTTCATAGGGTCCCTGCCAACTGTTGCAGCGATCTGTTGATGTATAAAACCATGAAGTTGCGCCAGCACTAAGACCGGTTCTACTGCACATCATAGCGAAATCTGGATGTTCAAGATTCACACTTTGCGGTGTTTTGAATGTAGTTTCACCTTGTAGTCTGTGTTTTCCCGTCACATGTTCATCCGCAGATAGCGTCCCTATTCCTGGGAGTTCACACGGTGTTTCTTCGACTACCCATGTCTCACCGCCATCTAAACTCTTCGCTTGCATAGCAGTAAAGGGTCTATCTCGATCTCTCCGATGAAATCCAGCATCTGATTTGTGGTAACCCACAGTAAACCCTACCACGATTTCGTTTTCCCAAGACCATATACCGTAGTTAGCGGGCCAACCCGCGAAACGTCCTGGTTCACGATAGATTGTTATGTGTCGCATAGCGTCTCCTTTGGAAATGGATATTGTTTCATTATAGCGAAGTGAAACCTGGAAGCGAATTAGATTCAAATGTTTAGTATATCATTAGATTGCTGTGAAATCAAAGAGAATCAGGAGGCGTGTGAGAGTTTTGTAGAATCAATTAATGGGATGATAAGAGAATTTTACGCTGAACTCGATATGTCATTTGAAATACAAAGCAAAATAAAGTATAATTAATGAAGGAAAATCTAAAATATAAAACGGAAGGATTTAAAACAATGCAGCAAACAAAAAAACAGATAAACCTCAAATCAGTTGAAGCGACAACGCTACTCCAGAACTTCGCATATCCGATAGTCTTGGTAACTTTCAAAGGGGAAAAAGAAATAAGAGAACTCAAATACGCAGCCTATGATATACACACGTCCGAAGAAATAATTCCCAAGAATAAAATCCTCCTGGCTTATATGAAAATAGATCAAAAAGCAATCACCGAACAGATCATAATAGAAAACAACATCAAAAGAAAACGGCTACAAACCAGAATTCCAATCCAAGAACGCCCCACGCTATCCATCGAAGATACGCTCAAAGCAACACACAACACACCGGTAACGGTAACAATGATGAACGGACAGCGGATTGAAGGCAAACTCACACAGTATGATAAATATAACCTCGTTGTGAATATCAAAGATATGCCGGTGCTGCTCTACAGACATGCAATATACCAGTTCCAAGATATTACACAGATCCCTACATACACCTACAGAGAAGGAAAAGATGTTGACGCATTCATTCAGAAAATACTCAAAGATTTTATATTAACAAAAGAATATCAACTCACGATAATATATAAAGGCATAAAAGAAACCGAAGCCGAACAGATCACGAAACAACTACAAAGACATATCCCAAAGGCAAACATTGAAAGAAGATACATATAATAGGATGGACGCATTCCCCCGCTTGCGGGGGTTGGGATAAAGGAGGATAAATCCCAAAGCAATAACTGCCTGTTCTTTGCAGATCAACAATGTCAAGAATGTCTTGAAGATGAAGGAATTGGCGCACTCGTTTACATACAGAAATGCTTCAGGAAAGAAATGAAAGAAATCTTAGAGGAAAATAAAAAGGGCGGTAGGAAAGAAAATAGGCAGATAACCGATGCGGTTACCTGCCTTTAAAGTGGATTAAGGTTGGATAGCGTTAAGGGCGTTTTTCATTTTCCCATTCGACGTTGATGGGTCTGGGTGTAAAATGCGCGTATGACACAGATCTATAATCCGCGTCTTTAAACGGGTTATGCACTTTTGCTTCTGCATACGCGTCGCATTTTTTCTTGGTCTGCATTATTATCGGAACGGGTGCCCGATGGGATTGTCATGAAAAAGGCAAGTATTGTGAGTATGCATAAAAAATGTTTTAACATTGGATGTCTCCTTTTATTTAGGTAAGTTTAGAAACTTATACGGATCTATGCCCTCTGATACATCTAAAACTTTAAGATCAGAAGGTATGTCTCTTTCTGTTAAACGTTCTCCTTTTGGACGAAGCGATTGTAAACGATCCATGTCGTCTGGATCGCCCTTTACCTGTCGGATGCTTTTGCCGAATCCTTGCCCAAACACTTTCCAACGCGGCGCCCATTCAACGTAGATTGTTCCAGGTATCGTTGGGTAAAATAAACCTGTGCGCCGAGATGTACTCATGCCTACAACATTTTCACCGCGTTTCCATAACTCTACCCAAAGACGATCCATTAATTCGTAATTTGGATTGTCTTTATGGGGGTCCTTAGGGTTTTCAGAATAATACGGTGGATCAAATAGGTCTTGCCATGGGAAGTCTGCGGGCAATTCTGGATAGGGTCCAAAACCGAACTTGGACACGCGCACTTCTTGGTTTTCTGCATTTTGTGCAGAGTCTTCGTCACGAACCGGTTTTTCTGTCGCTTGCGTTTTCTCTATTTCAACCTGTGGTCTATCTACTTCAGCAATCGGCGGCAGGTTCTTCTTTGACTTATCAATCGCATCTTGAATATTACGATCTACCTGTTCTTTCTCCGCTGGTGTGAGAGGGTTATAGACTTTTTCAGGTTCGGTCTCTGTCGTCCGTGTTAGCAGAAATACAGAGACACCGATTATGAGTATAATGAGGGTAGCTAAGCCCCATATCTTTCTATTTCTCATGAGATATTACTCCTTATCAATGATGATAATTATCCCTTTACTTCGCTGTGTCCAGCGAATAGGATAGATCAATAGATAATAGCAAAGAAAATAATAAGTGTTAGGAGAATTACTTTGTAGTCCAGTCTCACTTTTCACTTCACTATTATATCATGAAGCAGGTTAATTGTTTAGACAGACTACAGAAACTGGCAGGTAAATGAGATAATGTTGCAATCTCTGTAGAGGTTGCTGGTCTCTGGACACAAGCATCAACTTGTGCTATGATAGAAACCAGCTCTGTCGTAGTTCGCTTACGTCAGTGCTACGCATCGGCAGTGTTCCAGCACTGCCGGTGCATTATTGTAAGCACCCTCCGATGTAATAATCCACGCAAAGTCTACAAAACATCGTGAATTTCCAAACATCTTTAAGTAATGTTGCATATAAACAATATTTTGTCAAGAAATAATTTCAATATGGGGTGTGTAAAGTTATTGCACTCTATTTGTCAGAATCTCGGATGACGCGGAGGACGCGGAA
>CAZURU010000095.1:0-14298 GCA_964623585.1 uncultured bacterium | reverse complement strand
CTCGAACCTAGGACCAGCCGGTTATGAGCCGGCGGCTCTGACCACTGAGCTATGGACCCTTTATATAATTATACACCAATTCTCACAAAAAATCAAGCATTAAAGTAAGAAAATAGGATGCAAACCTGAAACGATACAAGGCACTCATATGCAAAAGAAAAAGACGTAGAGACACCTGTTTAGGACAAGGTATTACCTACGCCTTTTTCAATGTACGACTAGACAATGTTCGTCAAGGCAGAACGTTAGGATACAGCGTCTTTGAGCTTCTTACCAGCCTTGAATGCTGGAACATTCTTTTTAGCAATCCTGATCTTTTCGCCTGTCTGAGGATTGCGACCATCGCGAGCAGCACGTGTTCTCACCTCAAAAGTGCCAAAACCGATTAACCCGATAGAATCGCCATTCTCCAGAGCATCTTGAACAGTTGATGTAAACGCTTCAACTGCCGCACCAGCATCTTTTTTCGAGAGACCCGTCTTGTCAACGACGCTGCTGATGATGTCGTCTTTCATCAGTTTCTTTGCCATGATTTTCTACTTCCTTTTAGTATATAATGTAATTCAGTTCAGTAAAACTCATTCACGAGTACCTGATACTTCATAAGTAAAGTTCTACTACAGAGTTAGAATAGCAGATTTTCATCTGTTTAATTGATTATACGTTGTTTCGTTATATCTGGTTACCAATTTGCTTAAAAAATACACTTTTAAGTCAATCTATATCTGAATTCATCAAATTATTCCAAAGAAATCCTAATTTCAGGGGCAACTGCTTTTTTATTGACAGCGATGTATCAGTAAAATATACTATAACGTGAGTTTGATAAATCAGAACAAATAACTTACAACGCTTATCTCAACCCGACCTACGAAATAAGGCTACATAGTCATTTAAAGATGGTATAACCATGCTTTTCACCCGAAAACATAAGGGGGTTTAAACAGTGTCAAAACGTAAACTTATCACAACAATCATAATGCCTACAATACTGATCTCTATTTTGGTAATCGTCATCATTATTAACAACAAGCAGAAGACTTACGGTGAGCTGGTCTTGATTGACAAAGAGCTTGATTTTGGGACGGTCCCTGAATGGAAGGGAAAGGTCAGCGGTGAAGTCATCGCAAAGAACATTGGTAAACAACCGATAAATATCACCAGAATTCAGGTAGGATATAGTTTTATTGAGATTGAAAGCCCAACACTTATCCAACCAGAATCAGAAGAGGTGTTCAAGATTCACTTTAACCCACCAGATCTTCCGCCAAACCAAATCACTGTAACTGCTATCTTTTTTACGGATAGTCCTAAGACACAATACGTTTATTTTACGATTAAAGCACTCGTGCAACGTTTTGCTACATTAACCGCAGCTGTATGTGATTTTGGGAATATTGAACCGGCAACAGATTCTGAGAAAAGGATTAGGATGCATGTGAACGCACCCATGAATCAGGACGAAATCCAATTAATGCCTTCTGGGAATCTTATGTTATCCTGGGTGATGGAACCTGATGTGGCACCCAACTGTTACGTGTTGACGATTAAACTAAATATACCACTTATGGAGGATGAGAATGAGGTCAAGCTTAATCACAGAGAAGGTGAGGATGAGGTCGAGTCTAATCTATTGAGTCGTTCAACGCCGTTTTCCGCTTTACTCACAGTCGCTTTTCCAACTGGACGCACCTTGACCTTACCTGTAACTGCAAGAATAGTTCCACCTGTATTGGCAGAACCTGAATCGCTTTCTCTCGGCATAGTCTCCGAAGACACGTCACCATCATTAGAATTTACGTTATCTGCAAAAACTCCTTTTACGATACTGAATATCAATGCTCCTACATATATGCAGATTGTTGTAACATCCGTGACAGAGGACGCAAAAGAATCTGAAAGACCTTACAAAAGTGTGTTCAGTGTATCCATAGACTTACCAGACCCACCGAACCTGCTGCAAGAGGAGATTATTGTTACGACTACAGCAGCATCAGCACCTATACAGATTCCCATCTACGGGCACATAAAAAAAGAGATACCATAACCGTCAATTATTGCTGTTTCTCAATCAGTCTGCCGATAAAGAAAACAATGACGCCGAGTGCTAAGAAACCCATCTCAACACCCATCGCCTTAGCCTCACTATAGTCATAGGGATTTACAAGTCCTAAAAAGAGGGCAGCTCCTAAACATACTATACCCATGAGTTCTAAGGTCTTTCCAATATAATACACAGATTCCTCACTGTTGTAAGACAAGCCCAAAGACATGGTGTTTGTCAATGATGGAATTGCCCAGATATTTATACCAATTTTAATTATTTATATTCCATTCTTCCGTAGGTTGGGTTGAGGAACGAAACCCAACATCTTGACCCATTATAGAGCAATACATGTCGCCAGTTAATATTTTATTGGCGTGCTTCTACACGACCTACGCAAATGGTATATTATAAAGTAGAAATGGTATTATTTGTAAAGTCGCTTAATCTGTCCCCAACGTATGAGTTTTTGTTGTTCATTCGGGTTAATACTTGCAGAAAAGACAAGATCAGGAAGCATCTCCTCTTGTTCAATATAGCCTATAGGTCCCCAAGCAATTTTATTCTGCAGATGTTCATTGTCAACATCATGATACGCAATGCTAAAACCGATCGCGTTGCCCTTTTCGGCAATGTCTCCTAATCGGAAACTAATTTCACACGACTGTCCATCACTTCCCCAAGCGATTGATGTTAACGGAGCCTTCCACGGACCGGCATCCACTCCCACCGGTATTGCATAACTGTTTACATCTGCCTTGCGTTGGAAATGATACTCGTCTATATGGAGAACAAGTTGATCTTCCCTGAACGGTTTAGAATGATATTTGGAAAACTGATCATCTTGTATTTTTACGGCAACGTAGAGGAAACCACCACGCCAGACTGCTTTAAAAGACCCAGTGAAATCATCTGATTCTAACCATTGCGTTCCACTCATGATCTCCTGATTGAGTTTCCCCGGTAGTACTTCTTCCCAGACTGGATCATCAAGGTAACCATCAACAATCGGAGCAACCGTTACGAGTTCAGCATTATATTGGAAATTTTGCATCTTCTCATCGGTAAGGTGACCTAAAGCAAAAGATGCACCTATCAGAAACAGTAGACCAATTAAGAGAATCTGTAATCTCATCTATTTTTACCCCCTACGGGCAGGAATTAAAATTAGTGTAACATAGTAAAATAACTGTTGTCAACTAAATCTTTTAAAGTAAACGACGCACATCAGCGAATCCCATCATCGATCTCTGTAACTCATCCGCTGTGTGTGTTGCCATGACGGTAACACGGAGACGACTTGCTCCCAACGGAACAGCGGGTGGACGGATTGCGGGTACATATACACCCTTTAACAGTAATGCTTCAGCGACCTTTGTAGCGCGTTGTGGTTCACCTAACAAAACCGGTAGAATCTGTGTCTGACTCGGTAGTAATGTATATCCGAAGTCAATTAGTGCTGTTTTCAAGGTTTCAGCGTTCTTTAGTAGCCGTTCTCGTAATTCTGGTGTAGAACGCATGATATTAAGTGCCGCATCTGCCGCCGCTAAAGTCGCGGGAGGCAGTCCTGTTGTAAAGATAAAACCGCGCGCTCGGTTGATTAGCAATTCAATCAACGTACGACTACCCGCAACATATCCACCCAGTCCACCGATTGCCTTGCTGAGGGTTCCCATCTGGATAATATCCCCTCCTTGAAGTCCGAAATGTGCAACAGTACCGCCCCCATCTTTACCCAGAACCCCGAATCCGTGCGCATCATCTACCAGCAGCATTGCATCATAATCAGTAGCAACCTTGTAAATATCAGGTAGTGGTGCGATATCCCCATCCATACTGAAAACGCCATCCGTTATTATCAATCGCCGTCTAAAATCTGACGATTCTGTCAAAAGGTTCTGTAAGTGATCCACACTGCAATGTCTATATATCTTCTTTGTAGCACGGCTCAGACGACATCCATCAATGATACTCGCGTGATTAAGTTCATCACTTAAGATAAGGTCATTTTCACCAGCAAGCACAGGAATAATGCTTGTATTCGCCGCATAACCTGAACTGAACACCAACGAGGCTTCAGTTCCTTTTGTTTTTGCTAAATTGACTTCCAGTGTTGTGTATAGTTCGCTATTTCCTGAAATCAGACGTGAACCGCTTGAACCTGTACCAAATTTTTCTGTCGCATCAACAGCAGCAGCAATGACCTGTGGGTGAGTACTTAAACCCAGGTAGTTATTTGACCCAAGCAGTACAACTTCCTGTCCATCAAGCCGAATTGTACCTGATGGTGCACTCATTACAGTCCGGAGATAACGCAACAACCCCGCATCTTTAAGTTCAGTGTATTCATTTTGCAACCAGTCGTCCGTATGCATCTTCTCACCCGATGAACTGTCGTAGAAACAGATGGCTCTGCCTTAAGGCACGCTGACGTGTTTCCAAAGTTGCTTCATAAGCACGATCCTCTACCTCAACACAGACAGACCCCTCATAACCGGTATCGCTCAACACAGAGAAGAAACGTCCCCAATCCACATCACCGAGCCCCGGTAACTTAGGCGTATGGTATTGGAGCGGCGTTGCCAGAATCCCAACTTCGTTAAGTCGTTCTCTATCTAAACGGACATCTTTTGCATGCACATGAAATATGCGATCAGCAAAGGTAGTCAGTGGTTTCAAGTAGTCCATCTGAAGCCATATAAAATGGGATGGGTCAAAATTGAGTCCGAAATTTTCTGATGGAATCTCCGTAAACATCCGTTCCCAAATTGCAGGTGAATACGCGAGGTTTTGTCCAGAGGGCCATTCATCTTCAGTGAAAAACATCGGACAATTCTCAATTCCAATTCGGATATCGTTGTCTTCAGCAAACTGGATAAGTGGTATCCATACATCTTTAAAACGATCCCAATTTGCATCTATCGTACGTGCCTGATCCCTTCCGATGAATGTATTCACTATATCAACCGACAATCGTTTTGCTGCCAATATGAGCTGCTTGAGATGTTCACTATAGATATGTGCTTCTGTTTCATTTGGTGTGAGTGGATTCGGGTAGTAGCCTAAACCACTTATCGTAATCCCAGCATCCGACATACATTGTAGGATATTGTCTACATCCGCATCTGAGAGGTTTAGAACATCAACATGTGTAACCCCAGCGTAACGTCGTTCCGCTTTCCCTTTGGGCCAACACATCAATTCCACACAATCGTAACCTGTCTCTGCAGCAAATTGGACGACCTCCTCAAGTGTTTGGTCAGGTAATATCGCGCTTACAAATCCAAGTTTCATACACGACCTCCATGTCGTTTTTCGAACATTATACAATAGATTTCACAATTATTGGAGATTATTCCATCAAACGGAATAGGGTTTTGGTTTGAACAGTATCGTTTCCTTGACAAACTGCCCGAAAAGATTTAAAATAGAAACAAAAGAATTCATAAAGGAGGTAAGGACATGACATATACGACGACAACTGATCTCATAAATAACGATGAAACTGCTGTAAGTGGAATGGTACAAATTCCTGCAGGTGAATTCCAAATGGGAAGTCTTGATGCCGATCCAGAATATACGCAACACCGAGTACACACTGTTTATACGGATGCATTCTATATGGATGTGCACGAAGTGACAAATGCAGCATATAAAGCGTTCGTAGATGCAAACCCACAGTGGAGAAAGGAGCGTATCTACCAAGCATACAGCCAAGGATACTTAACACATTGGAATGGCAACGATTATCCCGAAGGATTAGAAGATCATCCCGTTGTTTTTGTAAGCTGGCATGCAGCGATGGCTTATGCAGTATGGATGGGGAAACGTTTACCTACGGAAGCAGAATGGGAGAAAGCAGCCCGTGGCGGACTGGAAGGTCATAAGTACTCTTGGGGTGATACTGAACCGAATGGAACACAGTGTAATTTCGCAGATAAGAACTTAAACGATGAGTATTCAAACATGAACGCAGATGATGGGTATCAATATACTGCCCCTGTAGGAAGTTACCCACCTAATGGATACGGTTTATACGATATGACAGGTAACGTGTGGGAGTGGTGTCTGGATGCATTTGAATATCAGATAAATTACAGTGCACCGAGACGTAATCCAATTGGGGGTCCTAAAAGTATTACAGAATTGGTAAAATACACCAGGGATGAAGGGTATGAACAGGTGAAGCGGAATGGAGCAGGGGATAAAGAACCAGATTCAATACTTCCTGAACGTGTTTTGCGCGGAGGAGGGTTTGACAGTAGTGCAAGTACCTTGAGAATAATGTTTCGCTCTAACTATCCTCCTGTGAACACAGAGATTTTTGAAGGTTTTCGGTGTGTGAAAGATGTAACCTCTTGAGAAGGGAATTGTCAAACAGGATGTTGTCGAATTAACGTCATAACACATGAGATAATGGAGGATCACCGATGAAAAGCAAACAATACCGTGTCTGTATTGTCGGCTGTGGACGCATGGGTGGCACGATTGATGACGAGGTAAAGGGAACACCACACGGTAAACTGCCCTATTCACACGCTGCAAGTTATACTGCATGTGATCAAACAACAATCGTCGCTGCTGCAGATGTAGTTGAAGAAAAAGCACAGCATGTCTGTGACAAATGGGATATCCCGAAGTACTACCTTGACTATGAAGAGATGATTGCTCAGGAAAAACCTGATATTGTCAGCATTGCCACGCGCCCTGGTAACCATGCAGAGATTACAAAATTCACCGCAGAAAACGGAGTGAAAGGTATCTATTGCGATAAACCGCTTTGCGCTTCTATGGAAGAAGCTGATGCAATGCTTGCCGTATGTGAACAGCACGGTATTAAATTCAATCTTGGCACACAACGTCGTTTCACACCCGGTTACATGAAGATGCATGAAATCCTTGAAAGCGGGGAGTTGGGTGAACGTCGTTCCATCATCTCCTATACAGGTGGCTCTGCGCTATGGGGATATACACACGCTGCTGATCTTATCCTCTTTTTAGCCAGTGATTCTCCAATAGAATATGTGCAAGGCAACGTCGCTGTTGATGATGCAGACTTTGAAGATAATCGTACCGATTCTGATCCCGGAATCGTGATGGGATTTATCAAATTTCAGAACGGTATCAACGGTATCAGCATCCCCGGCACCGCTTATGAATTTGAAGTGAACTGTAGTGAAGGCACTGTCCGTTCACTCAACAACGGTCTCGGTTTCCAACTCCGCAAACGACAGGGACAGCGCAATGAGGTTTTAGATTTAGAATTCCCAGAATTTGAGCGAAAGAGTGGTACCGTTGGATGCATTGAGGACATCATTGAAGCTATAGAAACCGATACTGAAACAATGGGAAACATTCAGCTGGCACATCGCAGTACTGAAATGGTCTTTGCAATTGTCGACTCACAACGTCAGAAAGGCATGCGTGTCAATATACCGATGGAGAACCGAGGACTTTATCTCGGAAAGTGGTAAATTATTAGATAGGAGATCAAATCTATGTGTAAAAGACTTTATGTTTTCGTAGGTATTCTCGGTACGGTTCTTCTGTTAGGATATGTCACAACTGCTGAGAACCCGCAACGTCCAACGAGTACACGCTATAAACAACGCACGCCAAGTCGAGATGGTATCGGTAAAATCTATATGGGGCGCGAGATATCACAAGTGATGGGACATCTCGCAGCGGGATGGTTGGAACGTCCTGAACGTGAACGGGAAGAGCTGCCGAATAAACTCATTGAGATGCTAAAACTCAAGAAAGGTGATGTTGTTGCGGATATCGGAGTCGGAACAGGATACATCGCCAGACGTATCTCGCCGAAAATTGGAGATAAAGGCATCGTTTACGGCGTTGAAATTCAACAGGAGATGCTTGACCTCCTTGACAAAACAACGAAGGAAGAAGGCATAACCAATATCAAAGGCGTGTTAGGCACGATTACGGACCCGAAACTGCCCCCAAATTCAGTAGACCTCGCCATTATGGTAGATGTTTACCATGAATTTTCACATCCGTATGAGATGATGCAAAACATCTGTCGGGCACTCAAAGTAGGGGGTAGAGTGGCTCTCATAGAATATCGCTTGGAAGATGATAGTGTGCCAATCAAACGGCTGCATAAAATGAGCGAATTACAAGTAGTTAAGGAGATGACACCGCATCCGTTGTCTTGGATTGAAACGCTTGATGGTCTGCCGTGGCAGCATGTGATTATTTTTGAGAAGGTGGCAGGGGAGTAAGTAGATATCTCATATCTTTTAGTTCATCGGATATCTAATATCTAACTAATACTATGTTATAGCAGAATAGGCTCATATTCAATTACTGCTGCGATTGCTGTTACAATTAGCATCATGATTGACGATGGTACTTCCCCAATCTTTTGAACGAATCTTAGTGTATCAAGACCTCGTAACTGTAAAGTATCAACAGCAGAAAGTTTTATGAGGTTATTTGTCAAATCGGGTTCTAACTTCACATGCCAGAAATTCTTGGCAAAGGCCTCTTTCCATTCTGTTATCGGAGCAACGAGTCTAATAGGTAACACGCCTATTTCCTCAGAACTCACGACAACAACGGGACGTGTCTTCCGAATTTCTGCACCGCGTGTTGGGTTAAGATCAACCAACCAAATTTCCCCCCGTCTCGGATTCATCAATGAAGTCTCCTGTTTGCCATTCGGTGCGTTCATCTGCTGTTTGTTCGTAATGGTCTTTCATCTGTTCAGCCTGTTGCGACAAAAGTAGTCGGCGTTCATCTATAGAAAGACGCATGAATTTTGCTTGCGGTGATTCACCTTTCCCTTCTGTTAAGGAATGTAGTAAACGGTACGCTAAAGGTAATTTGGATTCTGGTAGTTTTGCTACTAACGCTTGTACTTCCGTGTGTGTAATTGTTGGCATCCTACTCTCCTGATGCGTAATTTTAGAATAGACTATAACAAATTGCAATCTTCAGTTTTCCTGTGAAAAACCACAGATAAGATTATACCGCCTTTTTGATACGCTTTCAACACAAATTGTATATTTGCAAATGCTCAATAACCTTGATATCTCGTAAATCAAAAAATATTTGACAAAAACACTATATCATTTTAGAATTTATAATCATGTTTTAAGCCTTATGTACCGTGTTTTAAACGTCTGCACCAGATGAGCAAATTGGAGAACTGACAAATAAATGACACTCTATATCATTATCTCTATTTTTATTTTTATTGCTATCATACTAGCACTTATATTCTTATTTGATGTCCGTAAACGACTTATTCAAGTAGAAAATGCTAAGCAAGGTGAGTTGGACTCACTTCAAAAAGAAATCTCTAAATCTGAACAAGAAATAAAGAATGAGGTGAAGGCTAATCAAACAAATATCACCAATACACTGACGCAACAGCTTGAAAGCACGACAACAACGCTTGTCAAGACTTTAGAGACACTCGGTAACAACCAAACACAAGCGTTAAAAAATGTAACTGACTCAACTCACACCTTGACAGAATCTAACGAGACCCGTATGGATTCCGTTCAGAAAACGCTTGATGAACGCTTTACAACACTACAAACGAGTAACGAACAAAAGTTATCTGAGATCAGTGAGTCTGTAACCAATGAACTCCAAAAGACATCCCAAACACTTGTCAAGACTTTAGAGACACTCGGTAACAACCAAACACAAGCGTTAAAAAATGTAACTGACTCAACTCACACCTTGACAGAATCTAACGAGACCCGTATGGATTCCGTTCAGAAAACGCTTGATGAACGCTTTACAACACTACAAACGAGTAACGAACAAAAGTTATCTGAGATCAGTGAGTCTGTAACCAATGAACTCCAACAAACATCCCAAACGCTTGTGACGACTGTTGGTAAACTTGAGGAGGCATTGCAAAACCAACTCAAACAAGGGACAGAAGCCATTAACTCCCTGACAAAAACGAATGAAACGCGGATTGAGAACGTTAGAAAAACAGTTGATCAGAAATTGCAAGACTTACAAACAAGCAATGAACAAAAATTGGAACAGATAAATACGACTGTCAATGAGAAACTTCAATCAACATTGGCAAAACGAATCCAGGAAGCTTTCAATCATGTCAGTGAGCGTCTTGAATCAGTTCACAAAGGACTGGGAAAGATGCAAAACCTTGCTGAAGATGTCGGCAATTTGCAGAGTGTGCTTACTGATGTCCGAGCAAGAGGTGCATGGGGCGAGGTCATGCTTGGCACTATACTTGACGAAATACTTACACCTGATCAATATAGTAAACAGGTTAAAGTGCACGACGGTGATCAGAGAGTAGATTTTGCCATTCGTTTACCTGGGAACAGTGATGTTCCTGATTCTCCTGTATGGTTACCTATCGATTCAAAATTCCCAGCATCTGCTTATCAAGAACTTGTTGAAGCAACAAATAGACTTGATAAGGATGTCGAACAAGCAGCTATAAGAAAACTCATGAACACCGTTATAAGCAACGCAAGGTCTATACAAGAAAAGTATATCAAACCTCCATATACCACTGAATTTGCAATTATGTTTCTGCCAACAGAGGGGCTTTATGCCGAAGTCATCCGCCAATCCGGTAAAGTTGAACAACTTCTGAGAGAGTATCGTGTTGTTGTTGCTGGCCCCACAACGCTTGCCTCTATTTTGCTCAGTATTCGCGTCGGATTCCAAACATTAGCTATTCAAAAACATTCAACGGAACTTTGGGATATACTTGCCTCTGTCAAAACCGAATTTCGTGAATTTGACGAGGCGATACGAGTATTAAGTCGACATTTGGATAACGCCTCTAACACAGTTAAGAGAGTTGCGACTTCAAGGCAAGAGATGGATAAGGTCTTAAGCACCGTTGAACAACGCACACCGGACGAACAACTTACTCCGGTTATTGAATAGCGTCCGATATAACAGACAGAAGAATAACCTATGAATGATGCACGTTGGACTAAAGAAATCAAAGAACGCGATGGGAATATGTGTAGACGCTGTGGGTTTGACAGAAATCTTGAGTCACATCACATTCTCCCGAAAAAGGAATACCCGAGATTCGAGAAAATAAAGTATAACGGTATTACCTTATGCGGAAATTGCCATACACTTCTCAAAGACAAAGAGACACGGACAAACCTTCGTGGGTTTCTACAGGACGATAAGCAGATTGATATCCAACTCAAAGCACTTCTCGATTTTATAGAAAAAAGGAATATCAGAGTAGATGATCACATCAAAGAATTTCTTGCCGGAGATGACAGAGCATATCATTGTTTGTCTCAACTCCGTTTAGAAGACGCACAAATGCTGATGAAACTCAAGAAATATAAACAAGTTATTGCATATTGTGATGAGGCGATACTGCACAAATCCGATTATATTGATGCATATTTTTTGCGTGGGCGAGCAAAAGTAGAACAAAGATACTACAGTGCGGCGATCTCGGATTATGACATAGCACTAAGCATCAGACCTAATGATATCTATGGGTATATTTTGCGAGTTATCGCCAAGCAGCGTAGCGGAGACAATACTGGAGGGATTGCAGATTATGATATGGTAATCAAACTCTCACCAGCTGCACCTGCTTGGGTTTGGCGCAAAAGAGGCTACTTACAATACATCATAGGTGATTACCATGCAGCAATAGTTGACTGTGACAAAGCGATACAACTGGGATATGATGGTATGAATGTCTATCGGGATCGGGGCTGTGCTAAACTCAAGATAGAACACTATGAAGCAGCAGTTGATGATTTTCAGCAGGCACTCTCTTTTATTGAACTTGAGGACGCAGAAACCGCAGAAATCTATAGATTTATGGCAGATGGATACTGCGGAGTCAGAGACAAAGAGGCTGCCCTTTACTGCTTAAACGACGCGATAGAACTCAAAGATGATGATCCAACGTTATACACGTATCGTGCAGAACTCAACGATACACTTAGACAATATGAGAACGCTATAAACGATTATGACACCGCTATTCGCCTAAATCCCAATGATGCGGATACATACCTCGCTCGTGGACTTGTCAAATATTTTGTTTATTATGAACCGGACCGAGAGAATGAAGCGTTTGTTGATTTGAAACCGCTTTTGGTATGAAACCAGACCTACGTTCCGAAGATTGCATTGAAAAAAGTATCCTGAACGATTTTCTGCGGTGGAAAAAACGAAAAGGACAAAGCAAATCGTAAAAGAGGACGCGAATAAGGTTTTTTGCTGACAATATTTTGTCTTATAGGTATCGGAGTTTTAATAGCAATGCTGATAACATCAGGCTAAATCCGAGGGTATTATGTTTCAGCCTCACAATTCCTGTTAAATCTGTATTGAAAGTACTTACTGAGTGGAATACTTTGCCGCTTCAAACACAGAATCAATAGCACCAAAGAGAGCAGGCAAATTATCCACGCTAAAACTTGTGCGATTTTGTGTGAAGGTTTCTCCGACAAGATGTCCAATTTGCCAGAGTGTTCCATCGCTGACAATACCGTACACTGGATGTTCCATATCTTCGTTAATCTTTTGCACAGCGACTAACTCCGCTAAACATTGTCCCCAACCTATCTCAAAATCGTTTTTCTTTGCTTCAACCAACATTATCAACGGCGTGCCGACAACGAGTTTACCTAACTCAGATCGGGTTGAAATGAAATAATCTAGAGTCCCACTCAAAACATCATCATAAGTGAGTGGCTTTTTTATCCAAAGCGCGTAGTCCTCGGCATACCCTTTATAGACTTCACGCAAAACAGGGAAGATAATGGCTTCGCACCGCGCACCTTCAGATGTGAGAACATCAATATAATCACGGTTAAAATCAAATTCTTGTAGAAATTGTTCCGAAGGGCCCTTTGTGTTTATAGACTCTATAAAGTCATTTTCCACATGTCGTATCCCAAATTTCTCCTGAACTTCAGGAATCGCTTTGAAATCACTAAATGCCATCTTGTTAATCCTCAATAATGCTTCTACTCATCAAGAACTATGATCTATCTTATCTATGATTCTACCATATATTCGTTATATCCTCAATTAAAACTACATACCGATTCAAAAAAGTATTGACAATAAAACCATAAACACCTTAAAATGGCATAACTCAATTTTTAAACTTTATGATTGCCACAACGTTACATAACATATCTATCACAATAGATTTTTAAAGTTAGAAAAACTATCAATAGATAATATAAGGAATTAAAAGTAAACCATAATTACCTGCATACGCTGTGGACTAAAACAAATAGTTTACTGGCACATGTCGTTATAATGTCTAATTATAATGTCTAATATGTGAAGCGATAATAAAAACAGGGCACTGACTATGGAATATCATAACAAAGATGGGGTTTTCTTATACAGAGGTGATGCACTTAACCTGTATGATAGATGGGAATCTCCAGTTGTTATAGTTTCGGATGGACCTTACGGTATCGGAAGTTATCCTGGTGATCCTCCTACTACAGAAGAATTAGCTGAATTTTATGAACCACATATAGCAAAATGGTCTGAACATGCATTATCCATGACAACGCTCTGGTTTTGGAATACAGAACTTGGATGGGCAAACGTCCACCCTGTGTTAGTTAAGAATGGTTGGGAATACAGAAATTGCCATGTTTGGAATAAGGGAATCGCACACATTGCAGGTAACTCCAATGGTAAAACTCTTAGAAAATTCCCTGTTACGACAGAAGTATGTGTGCAATATACGAAGAAAGTTCTGTTCCCTGTCAATGGCGTAAAAATGGATATGCAGAGATGGCTCCGGTATGAATGGAAACGGACAGGACTTCCATTTTCTAAGACCAATGAAGCGTGTGGCGTAAAAAATGCTGCTACCAGAAAGTATTTCACGAAAGACCATTTCTGGTACTATCCCCCTGCTGAAGCATTTGAAAAGATCGCAGAATACGCAAATAGAAATGGAAACATGGATGGAAAACCGTATTTTTCTGTAAATGGTAAAACTCCAATTACGGGGGAGGAATGGTCTATGATGAGAGCAAAGTTTTACTTTGAAAACGGTATTACAAATGTTTGGCAGGAACCTGCTGTGCGAGGAACTGAAAGAATTAAGAATCGTTATAAATGTCTGCACAGCAACCAAAAACCTCTGAAACTCATGAAATTGTGTACTGCCATCGGAAATTTAGACCACTACCTTAGACAAGATTGTGATATAATTGAGGGTTTTCTCTTAAATAATGATACCAAGTTCGGTTTTCCCGATTTTTAAG
>CAZURU010000094.1:0-14362 GCA_964623585.1 uncultured bacterium | reverse complement strand
GTAGGCGTTGATGCAGTGATACCGGATGCGACACCGAATTGTAACACTTGTATAGGCAATAGCCATAATTGTCCGGATTGTGGTCAGGATGGTGATAGTGATAATGATGACACGGCTTCTGCGAGTCCGGGTTTATCCCCGGTGAGTACTACTACCATCACGATAAATGGTGAAAAGATGCTGGATACGTACCCAGGGGAGACGGTATCGGTGAATTTGGTAATGCCTTCGGACAAAGGGTATACTAAGATTTACTGGTATTTAGCGGGTCCTGGTGATTCGGGTTACGGTTCCCAGATAGGGAGTCCGATGAAGCCATCAAGCAGTGCCATAGATACGTCGGTGTCGTATAGTTATACGCTGCCATCGGACGCATCGGGTGTGTATAAGTTCACTGCGTATATTTATCCGCATCTCAGTGTGTCGGATAGTACGATCTATGAGTACAGTTTTAAGATTTATGTATCTTAAATCCTTGAAACGTTATCGTTAACAGACAGGCAGGTATCCTATTTGGGTATCTGCCTTTTCCTTAGCCGCAAGCATACATCTCTTATGTGCTTCAATTCTGCGCTGTCGAATTAATACATATCCGATTGTTAGTAGGATAGCACTGATTGTATTTAAAGTAGCATTAACTGTGGGTAGGTCTGAAATCTGCATCATAATTCTCTTTCTAAGTTATATGGTTGCATTAAGTATGGCATGATTTCGTGTTTTTTTCAATGATTGTTTTGAGAAACTTGCAATCGGCTAAGTTATCATTGACAACTTTTGTCAAAAATGTTATTATTGTTGCAGATAAGTGGATGCAGCCCAGAAGTGCAATCCGAGTAACACAAACAAAGAGTGGGTACAGGATTGCTTGAGCAAAGGACTGACTTACCAGCTGGACGCAGCAAATAGGAATGCTAACGCCTCTATAAGGAGTAAAACCCATGAGATATAAATTATATTGGGGACTTGGTATCTTCATAGTCCTATTGATAGGTGCTTTTACGTTTGTGATAGTCAACGAGGTTGAAAAAAACAAACAACTTGAAGCCGAATTGAAGAAAACCAAAGAGTTGGCAAATCAGATCAAAGAACGAAAGGTTGCGGAGAACAATCTGCCAGTAGCAAGAGAAGGCTTCAAGATGGTACCGCATGGTGACCATTGGCTTGAAGTGCCGATTGACGCACCAGATACATGGCAAGGTGAACCGTATGCACCTAAATCAATGGACTCTTTCTCCGAGGTGCCAAAGTTTAAATCAGATTTACCTGATGAAATCCCCGAAAATTTTCCGACAGAGGCAGAATTGCGACAGATGGACTCCGATCAGCTTCTCCATTTGGCGAGACTATACACAAAGGCATCTAATGAATTGAGCAAAGAATTGCGCGAAACAGATCCTGACTCAGGGACTCGGTTGTATAACGCAACGATTCATATACTGTATAAAATAATAGATGAAAACCGAGATAGAACAAACGCAATTATAGAGGCAATGGATAGAGAACATAGTAGGGAATTCCCTGTCCCTCGGAGAATTACAGCAACGGAAGAATCCTCAGCAGTGTTTATTGACGTAAAACCACCCAAAAAGGCATCAAATAAAGGAGAAAAACAGTGAGAGGACGACACTTTCTTTTTCTCCATATTCTATTGAATTATTGAGGGTGTTAACTAATACCATTTCTACTATATAATATACCATTTCGTCCCTCTACCCGACCTATGGTGAAATGGAAAAAAAATAATTCAAATTGGTATAAGAATGAAACGGGAAACGGTACAATCTGGAAGAATGTACTACAACTAGTAGACAGTCCAAGTTAAAGTTGTGGGTAAAAGTAAAAGTCGGGAATCGGAGTTCCCTCCTACAGAATAGGCTATTGGTAGGAGCGATCTCCGAATCGCGACCTACATATTTAGGCTGGACTATCTACTAGCACAATCTAAGAGAATGTCTATTGTTGGTGTAGATATTGAATGTTTAGTGACAAAAGTTTACACACCTATTTAAACGACAAGATCTTTACGCATCCGTTTAGGTACATAGCACTCCGCTGGAGTGCAGCCCGCTGACAAGCCTTTTTCTATAGACATATTGCTCCGCTGGAGCAAGGGGTTAGCGTTCCTTTTTCTTAAGTGTCAATTTTGGGAATGCATATCCTCTTAATAGTAGTAGGCACTCTCCGAGTGCCGTCTCTTATGAAAAAGGTGACAAAAACTTTACATATCCACCTGCAAATACCATTTGACATTTTCCCCTTTTTTTGTTAGTATGGTCTTATCTTCTTCTGTTGTGTCTGTATTGAATCCAATCTGCAAGCGGGAAAAATATGAAACTACCTGAAATCCAGTCAGCACTGACTTCATTAGACCTTGAATCTTGGTTGTTATATGATTTTCGGGGTATCAACCAGATTTCGCAAAATGTCGCAGGTTTAACGGGACTTAACATTACGCGTCGATGGTTCTGCCTAATCCCCGCACAAGGTGAACCGCATTGGTTAATTCATAAGATTGAAACGTCTAACTTCAATGATGTTCCTGGGAATGTGTCATTATATGCGGGTTGGCAGGAACTCAACGCAGAGATGAAATCCTTACTTTCCAATGTCAATACGGTTGCTATGGAGTATTCTCCTAATGCAGCTATTCCTTATGTCTCACGCGTGGATGCGGGGACATTAGAATGGATTCGCGCCTACGGTGTCACGGTGAAGTCTTCTGCAGAACTTGCACAGTATGTTGAAGCACCTTTAACTCAAACACAATTTGAGGGACATCAGAAATCCGCTTATCAAGTGCTGCAAGCAAAAGATTATGCATTCAATTGGATCGGAAACCAACTCAAGACTGGAAACACGATTACTGAGTATGATGTGCAACAGGAAATCCTCAAGCAATTTGATGAGATGCAACTTACGACTGAACATCCGCCTATTGTTGCAGTCAATGTGAATAGTGGTGACCCGCATTACGCGCCAAATAAAACGCGCACAGACCAGATCAAAGCAGGGGATTTTATCCTAATTGATTTATGGGCAAAGCAGAAAGAACGAGACGCAGTTTTTGCCGATACAACGTGGGTAGCTTATGCAGGGACAATTGTACCAGAAAAATATGAAGACATATTTGAAATCGTAAAGGAAGCACGAAACAGAGCCGTAGCATTTATACGCGAAAAATGGACAGCAAAAGAACCTATACCGGGTTACGCTGTTGACGACTGTGTCCGTGAATATATCACAGAAAAAGGATATGGAGATTATTTTATACACAGGACAGGACATAACATCGGCACTGTCATCCACGGCAACGGGGCGAATTTAGACAACCTTGAAACGCATGATGCACGCATTCTTATTCCGGGCGTATGTTTCTCTATTGAACCTGGAATCTACCTTAACGAGTTCGGCGTGAGGACCGAAATTGACGTCTATTTATCTTCAGAAGCGAAAGATGGCGTAATACTGACAACCGCCCCCGTTCAAAATCAGGTATTGACTCTGCTGTAACTTTGTAATTCCGCTTCTTTAGATCATTAAGTATATGGGCAAAATAGACACGTGTGTTGAGTATCCACTGGTCCGCATACGCAGTAGCGAGTAATGGCAGTGCTAATGAAAGACGAGGTGTGTTGAGTAACCACTGTTCTGCATAAGCTGCAAAATCTTCCTCTACAAGTCCTGTTCCACCCAATGTATAGACTACATAACGTTTGTCTTCGCGTTGTTCCTCCCGAACATGAAGTTGGGTGTTGAGGGACATTTTTCTGTTAGAATCAATCTCAAATACCCAGAAAAAATAGTCCTCGTTGTGTCCAAGATAACCGAGCTCTACTTCAAGTCGATGCGGCGTTTCAGACTTAACTGGAATTGCCTCAAGATCACGTTTTACCAATATAGGATAGAGCGCAGCAAAGAATATCTGTTCATTTCCCATCGGTTGTTCTACATGATTGAGTATTTCCATTAGGGTTTCTATGTCTTGCGGTTTGGGCAATTCCAGACAACTTTTTGAGAATACTTCATCTCGTAGTGCATGCATCTCGGGAGATGCATTTTCTGCAAGCGGATTGAGTTCCTGCATGACTTTATGAATTCGTCTACGTTTTGGTATAACCTGCCATAAAACCCAGCGTGCAAGAGCCTGCCACGTTTCCTTTTCAATCAATAGTAGTAAGAATGCCGTGACAGCAGTATAGGCTCTTTTGAAGATGCTTTCAGTGGCGAGATCTCTTTGTTGGTTAGCCATTTCTTATTGACTTTTCTCCAGGAATGTGTTATTATTTTAAGTGTTTTGAATTTCAGTTTAAAACGCCGGAGTGGTGAAATCGGTAGACGCACTGGACTCAAAATCCAGCGGGCCCTAGGTCCATGTCGGTTCGAGTCCGACCTCCGGCATTCGGCGATGGTTATGTTAACCATCGCCATTTTTTTGCCTACATAGCAATAATCTTTCGCATCCTTTCTGCCAAGTCTATCTGTACATCTCTATTCCCGCCAACTTCGTGAATAACATAACCGTCATATCCTACAGACCGAAATGCTTCCATTACAGCTGCCCAATCGGTATCCCCATCTAATAGATTGGTGAATCTGTGTGAACCGCGTGAGAAGTCTTTGAAGTGAACCCGCTTAATCCGATGTCCAAGTTCCCGTATCCAGTGTTCAGGATATCCGTAAGCCATCATGTTTGCAGTGTCCAGATAGGTACCGACCCATTCACTGTCAATTTCATCTACGATCTCGCGCATCTCTTTCGGACTGAGTAGGAATTTGTTCCATACGTTTTCCAATCCAATAGCGACATTGTGTTCCCCAGCGGAGGGTGCCAGGTCTTTCAGAATTCCGACGAGGTTATCCCATACCTCTTGATATGTCCCTTCAACAGAAAGTTGTCCGGGATGTAGTAGAATACCACCAACACCGAGTGCACCTGCGACTTCTAACCCACGGGCAAGCGATTTGGCACCGTTCTTTCGTTGTTCTTCATCAAGGCTGAGTAAATTCCCTCGGTTAGCATAGCCAGCGGTAATGCTGCTAATGTCCACTCCCGCTGCGTCACATTTAGCAGCAATACCTTTTAGTTCGTTATCGTTCATGTTAATGTCGGTGTCTTTTCCTTCACCAAAGGTGAGTTCAACAGCATCATATCCCGCATCTTGACAGAGCGAGAGTGTATCTTCCAACGACATATTTCCAAGAATAATTTGTGTAACACCTATCTTCATTTATGTTTATCCTTCTCCTTTTCGCTATAGGACCGATTTGACCTATTTATGAAAACCTGAATTATTAAACTATGTGCGAACATTACCTAAGTCCTCTCTGGCGTTACCGAAAATTGAGAGACAGACTTTAGATACCGACTCGGCAATCGTGCCGAGACGTGAATCGCGGTATCTGCATAATCCGTATCTAATACTGTACCGTGTTTATAGAGCACATCTAACGTCTTTCCCTCTGTATAAGGAATGCTCAAATAGACCGTTGCCCCCTGAGAATCAAAACGTTCAGCCAACAAATCCATCAGGTCAGCAACACCATCCCCATGTATTGCTGAAATGGGTACTGCCTCTGGATAACGTGCCTTAAGCACATGTAATTGTTCTTCTGTTTCAAGTTGGTCTATTTTATTGAAAGCCATGACAATGGGTATCGTATCAGCTTCCAATTCTGTTAGTACTTTATCTACGGCATCAATTTGTGCTTCAGCTTCTGGGTGGCTAATATCCACCACATGTAGCAACAGATCTGCCTCTGTAATCTCCTCTAAAGTTGCTTTGAACGCTGCGACAAGTTGATGAGGTAGCTTCTTGATAAAACCGACAGTATCACTCAACAGTATGTTCTGATTTTTCGGTAAACTGAGCTGACGTGTGGTTGAATCTAAGGTGGCAAATAGCGTATCCTCTGCCAATACGTTTTCACCTGTTAGTCTGTTGAAGAGCGTAGATTTTCCAGTATTGGTATATCCGACGAGTGAAACTTTTGTTTTGTCTGAACGGTTCTGCCTTTGAACCTTCCGTCTTTTTTCTACTTTTGCTAATTCTTTCTTCAGTTGAGCGATCTGTCTACGTACCCATCTTCTATCCATTTCAAGTTGTGTTTCACCAGGTCCGCGTAATGCACCACTTCCGCTGCCAGCTCTTGTCGCAATTCGTGAAAGGTGTGTCCACATGCGCGTAAGTCTTGGTAAAGCATATTCCAACTGCGCTAATGCCACTTGCAACCTTGCCTCACTTGTTAGTGCCCGTTGTGCAAATACCTGCAGGATAAGTCCTGTTCTGTCAACCGTAGCAATATCAAGTATACCTTCAATGTTCCGTGTTTGTGCAGGAGATAATTCCTCGTCAAAGACTATTGCATCGGCTGCAAGTTCTTCAACGATTTCCTTTAGTTCCTCAACTTTTCCCACCCCGATAAAGTATGTTGGGTTTGGCACATTTCTGCTTTGAATTGTTTCGCACACCACTTCAATCCCAGCAGTCTCGGTGAGTTGTCGGAGCTCCTGTATTGATTCCTCTGTTTCATACATCGAAACATCTCTCAACTTTACACCGACGAGGATGGCACGTGAAGGCGGGTTTACGGGTTGTGTATCATATAGTTCTTGCATATATTGCCTCTTACTAAATGTTGTGCCTTGATGTTAGTATATACAGTTTAACAGATTACTACGGTATTTTCAAACGAAAGTTGCAAATAGTAGCATTTGTAAGAAATGATGTTTAAGAGACGGCACTCGGATGAAGTTTAAATAATTAAACGGGTAATTTCTTGTTGGCATAATGCAAGAACACCACGCTGCTGGCGAGGTTTCCCAACCTCGCCAAATTACCCAAATATTTTCTTTAAATTCATGAGAGTGCCTGCTACTATTAAGAACATAGAATCGACATTGCTATTTCCCTGACAATATGTTATCATACCCTATAGACTATACACCATATTAAAGACGATAGATGACTACGAACCCTATTTCATTTCCTGCCTATTTTGCCTTATTCAAACTAACACTGCGTCAGCTCTTCTGGAGTCGTCGTGTGCTTCTGATACTGTTAGGATGTGTGTTACTGCTTTCTATCACTGTGCATTTTCGTTTTTATGGACGTGGAACCACTACTATTAATACCTTCATCCCTTATATAACGTTTATTGGTTACGGTTTCTTGACGAATTTATGTGCAATATTCTACGGTTCAGCAATCGTATCGGATGAAATTGATGGTAAAGGGTTGACCTATCTACAGATGCGTCCGCTTCCAAAGTCTATGATACTGTTAACCAAATTTGCAGCATATATGGTTGGAACAGTTGTCATCGTTGGTATCTCACACCTTTTACTGATGGGGATTATGCAGACACATCCAAAACTTAAAGAACGTCTACTCGTAGTGGGGATGAGTTTTCGGTATACGGGTTCTTTTGCGTTAAGTTTATTTGCGTATGGAACTTTTGCAGTGCTTCTGTCAGTTCGGTTTAAGTTTCCAGTTTTATGGGGGTTGCTTTTCGTCTTTGGCTGGGAGCAAATTACAGCGTTTCCTCTCATGTCTACAGGTATTAAGAGGATCTCATTAAGTCATTACCTAATGACACTGTTTCCAGATTTCAAATTGAGGGGTGACATGCTTGGGAATCTCTTAGGAGACAATCCACCAGAATGGTGGGTAGCAATCTTAGTACTCTGCTTGCTAACTGCAGGTGCAATGTGGTTATCCATTCGTATATTTAGGGAGCGTGAGTATTTGATGTAGGAAGCGGCCAACCTATGCGGACAATACACGTGCAGTTTCACGAGATACAATAAGCTCTTCATTCGTAGAAACCACGAGTATCTTCGCACTACTGTTATCTGCCGATATTTCACCTTCACCAGATAATTTCTCGTTTTTTTCAAGGTCTAAATGGATACCGCACCACTCAAGTCCTTCACAGATCTGGGTGCGTGTTTTTGTTCCTTTCTCACCTATCCCACCCGCGAAGGCGATAACATCAACACCACCGAGTGCAGCGATATAAGCACCGATATACTTTTTCACACCGTAGATGTATGTTTCTAAGGCTAACCGTGCGTTGTCGTTCCCTGCTTCAATCGCTGCTTCAACGTCCCGCATATCTCCGCTGGTGCCAGAGATACCTTTTACACCCGATTCTTCAATCAGTTGTCTACGTATTTCGTCAGTTGAGAATCCCTCTTTATCCATCATATATAGAACAGCAAAGGCATCTAAATCTCCACAACGGGTGGATTGAATCATACCGTATTGAGTTGATGTTCCCATTGAGGTGTCAATAGATTCTCCATCTTTGATGGCACAGATAGAGGAGCTTCCCCCGAGATGACATGAAATGATTCTGATACCTTCACTGTTATTCTGTCCTAGCATTTGCGGTACACGTTCAGAGATATAGCGGTGAGATGCCCCGTGGAATCCGTATTTCCGAATTTCGTGTTGTTCTATCCAGAAACGTGGCACACCGAATTCATAGGCATAATCTGGTATCGTTTGGTGAAACCACGTCTCAAAAACAGCAACGAGTGGTGTGTTCGGCAGAAGTTCCTGAAAAGCACGGATTGAGGCGATATAAGCGGGATTGTGCATCGGTGCAAGCGGAGTGGATTCTTCCAGTGCAGCGATAACGTCTTCTGTTATCCGTGCTGAACGCCAGTAACCTTTTGCCAGAATGGTCTTGAATCCGACACCGTCCAATTGGTTCAGGTCTGTTAGACAACCGACATCAGGATCAGTGATAAGTTGCATAGCGTGTGCGATTGCATCAATGTGTGATGGTGCATCAATTTCACCTTCACGGGATGGTTTCCCCGGCACCGCATGTGTGAACGCGGATGGTGAATTACCGATACGTTCCACACCTCCCTTGACGAGAGAGGTGGATGTTTCCATGTCTAAGATTTGGTATTTGAACGAGGTGCTTCCTACGTTTGCACAGAGTATACGCATGGTGGTATCCTACGGTGGATCGATGAGGAAATCTAAGGATGCTTGGCTGTCGGTTTCAGGATTAAATGTGAGTAATCCTTCAACCATAGCTGCCCTGATAAGGCGTTTGTCGGAACTTACGATAACCAGATTATCCCCACTTGTCCTGAGTTCAACAACTGCCTCAAGTGCACATTGAAGCAAGATAGCGTCTGTACTATTGATCGAGTATTTTTCAATGAATTCCCAGGAAGTAGTTATTTGATTCTTGGTCGGCAACACGAGTTTAACTTCCTCGTTATGGATAATCTCATCATCTAATAACCGTTTTGACTGATTGAAACCTTTTGTGGTAATTTCCCCTCTATTCCTATTGCGAACGATGACAGAGATAATTTCCCCAATACCTTCAAGCAAACAAAACATTTCATCTAAGGAAGTACGAGCAAAAAGACGATTGATAAGGGGTGTTCCTTCTTCTACAATGTACCGTTTGACACCGGCACTTGCGTCTAACCAGAAAAAATTCACTCACTCCGCCTTTCTCGCTCTTCAATGATAGCACGACTGCCAAGGTTGTCTTTTGGATTTATTCCGTCCTCCAATTGAAGTTTTTGAAGTTCCTCAGCGGTGGGGATTTCAGCATTAGGATCATGTTTACCAAGTGCCTTTTCAAATAAAGGTCTCAATCTCTGATTCTCTGCTCGGACTCTTGCTGACCGCGCTGCTTTACGCTCCTCAGGTGTAAGAGATTTCATCAAGGGAGCTTGAAGTTCTTCTAACTCCTTTTTTACCTCTGCTAAATCCCATTCAAGTTGATCAATTTTTATGAGTAGTTTGGTTATTGGGGGAATCATTTTGTATCCTTTCATAAATCAGCAAATTGGTTTACTTGGATTTACTGTGCTTATATAGTAGGTAATTCTGCAGCAATGCTCTTATAATATTTTAGCGTATGAGACAGTGGTTGTCAAATCGTTTTGTTTGTCGGGTGTGTAAACTTTTTGTATCCTTCACCCTACACCATCCATTTTGATACTGCCAATGCAGAATACCAAACGCGTATTCTGCCACATGCATTCTTGATTGTGCTTCTTCCTCCAAACCCGTTCATTTTTCATTCCCCTTCTCCTCCCCAGAAAAACTTGATACTGCTGTAGCACATTCATCCTTGATTGTGCTTCTTTCTTAAAACATATTCGTCCATCATTAGCCTTCTTTGTACTAAATTGACACCTATGGCGTTTTGCTAAAATCAACACCAACTTGTGAAAGTAGACTTGAAATGCACAAGAAACCGTTTCCGCGTCCTCCGCGATTCTGACAAATAGAGTGCAATAACTTTACACATCCAATTTAGCATACGCGCTTGCATCTAACCAGAAATAATTCACGCAGGTTGCTCCTCATTATCTCAATTCTGATTTTCATCATAAAGAGACCTTAAGAAGTCAAACCCGGCTGCACCGTATAGATTGCAAATACGGTCAGCAACCTCCTTGTGTTCCGTGTTATACAACACACGGACAATTCCTTGAATATATTCCTGATCGTGATACGGATAAATGTTATGCGTTAGCATTCCCAAATAAATGTCGCCCACTTCTGCTGGGGTTTTGGTGGCGTGCGGTAGCAAATCCTCAACGAAAAACGCAGAATCTGTAAGTCCTTTGATGTACTGCGTAGAGATTTTTAGCCATTTTAGTACTTCGGCATCTATTGTATCAACAAGAGCCACCCACCCCGATAACTTAGATAAAACTTCCTCATATTTCTCTATATCATCTTTTTGGGAAAGAGATTCATATAAGGCACACCAGGTGGGTCTGACTTTTGCCTTCATCTTCTCTGGAAGACTATCTCTTTGTCGCCAGAAAAAATGGACCAAGTGTGAGAGGTGATTTGGGTTGTCACCGTTTATCAACTGATAAATAAGACTGGTTTCATCGTTTAAAGTTTCGCTGTCTTCTATCCAACCCGTACAAACATGTGCAACAAGCCGTTCCAGTACTTCCGTATTCGTAAAATCAGTGGATAACCCTTTTTGATAGTGTCCATGTGCCTTAAGTAGATAATACAGTTCCTCATGAATGTTAGAGGAATAGTATAAATATCCAGAAAAAGCCACTTCCCAATATTCTTCGTCTTGTTGAGGAAAAATGTAGTCTATGTTGCTAATGACCCATTCCTTATCAAGATATAGGAGATTTGGCAAATAAGCACCAAGGGCGAAAGAAAACCCAATAGAAGGTTCAACACTTCTATCCAATCTATCGGTGAAATCCTTTTTGATAGAAAGAGGCCAACGGATCCCTTGTTTTATATTGTTAGTCCTAGCGAACCTTAAAGCATAGTCTATCATCGCCGTGAATGTCTTGCCCTTTACTGAATTAAAAAAAGTGAGAGGTAAATCTACAGTATGCCCCGCAGTAACAATACCTTCCGATTCAACCTTCCGGGCAAGTATTAAAAGGATTTCCTCAGCTAAGTGCAAGAGTTGTACATCAAATGCATATTCATCATTTTTTGTTCCATCTGTCACCAAGTCCGCTACAACAGAAAGAACCCAATCCTTATAGTTTAAACCTGTTTCGTGCTGTTCATCCCAAAACCGTTCTGAAGAAAGGAGTTTATGGATAAATTCCAATAATGCTGCCCAATCAAATGCCTTCTTACCACGCCACGCTGATAGAAAACCATTCAACATCCAATATTGATAAACATTACCAACACCTTGGAAAGGCAATAGATTATCTGTAAACCGCTCTGCATTCGTTTCAATACATTCTGAAAGTGTTTTCGCCAGATCGTTTTCAACCCAACCTGACCTTTCAACTTCTTCCTCAGAATCATTCAGTAACTCAGCGATCTGTGCATTCGATATATTAGCAAGAACTTCAACTGTTACTGGGTCGGTTTCATCGGGATTGATTTCTGTATGAAGTGAAAGCCCGGGCCGTTTAATCTTCACAGGATTAATTCTCTCATATTTCTCATAAGCAGAGGCAACTTTTTCATTACCTATTTCCATGAGTGCAGATAACCACTCTCGTTTTTTGAGAGCCTTAATTTTATCGTCTTCCCAATTTTCACTGTCATGGTATGATTCTATCCAATGTAAGATCTGATCAAATTCTCCAGTGTCAAAAGTAGAACAGTGGGTTTCAATTAACTGGTAAATTGAAGGCTTCAAATAATACGCTTCAAGTGGATTGCCTTCCCATTCCCAAAATAGATGTTTCAAATTCTCGTAATGGTGTATGATTGTATCAAACGCAATCCGGCCGAAAATAGATCGCGCTTCTTTTTTTATCGGGTCATTGTAAGTTACTGCTAATCCTTCCTGCAACAAATCCTTTACTATTTCTTCAATGCAATTATCAAAATCAATAAATCGTAACAAATTGGCTGCAAAACCAACCAACAATTCGGCATAACGTCGGTGGGGATAATCGGAAAGGTCACTGTCAATCTTGCTTATAACATTAAATGAATATGCTCCTTCATTAATTAGTGCTCGGATTTGAGCACATGCAATCTGCACAGCTTCAATCCCACATAATTTTGTGATGGCTTTCTCATGTTTCTGGAGAGCTTTCCATAACCAGTATTCCCCCATAATAGCACTTATATTATGATGAACGACTTCGGCATAAAGCATGTCTTCAAGCAGCAGAAGGGTCAGTTTTTTGGATTTTCCATTAAGAAGTTTTGGTAAGACCGTTTCACCGATTACGCTGGACACTAAGGTACTTCCCACTCTGGTTTTCAATGCAACACCAATGAATGTTATGTGCCGAGGTTCTATTCTCTCTATAGGAAGGTCGCAAATAATTTTGATGACTCGTGACTCTGTGTGATCACTTGCTATACTTGTTCCGGTATCATGGGTGTAATCAACGATGGTATTGACAATATCAGCAAGCACGTTAATGGTTTCCTCACAAGATGCTTCCTTAGTGTTATCAGCAATCTTCTCCACGTATCCTAAAGCGTGCCAAAAATGTACAGGCTGATCCTGCACCTCCTGAGAAGTTGGTTGTCTATCTGGATGGAACCATCCCGCATCATGAAGAGGTTTTAGCCAAGCAGGAGAATCAAGGTTGTTAAAAAAATAGTTATATCTAACTCCGAATTTTAGCAGGAGAGGCAGCGTTTCTATGATTTCTTTCGTAGGTTTCTCATAATCAATGATCCGATCTATTCTGTCAAGTAGCTTAAAGTGATTCCCTACCAAGTCTGCCAAAACATTTTCAAATTCGTGCCAAAGTGGGATAAACTCTTCTCTACGTCGAGGTGGTTTCCATGCACCGTGGCGATGGGCAAACTTAGCAAAACGTTTAGCAACGCTTCTCCACTTTTCAGCAAGTGGAGAAGGATCGTCAATACCTAAGGACTGCAGAATTGAAGTTTTATGTTTCCCTATTCGGTTGTAAGCGATTTCAATAGTGCCAGGGGCACTGGTAGCAAACTTAAAGCTGCCTTCTGTTCCTTTCTCGTAGGTAGATTTATTCCCATCGGGGGTTCTAATGACAAATTCAAGCTCCTCTTTTCTCTTTTCTGACAGTATATCTCTTAACCCTCCCTCAATTTCCCGAGCGATATGTGCTAAAAGATAGGAAGAAGTCTCCAAATCGTTGTCATTTAGCACTTTTACGCCAGAGTGATAAAAGGCAGCGATCTCGGGACCGATAGCTTCCAAATTCCGGTATATTTCAGCTTGCCGCGGGGATAATTCAAGATCTCGGTTTTGAAGTCTCTCAGGTGGCTTTGATAAATCCTGTTGTTCGTCAAATCCGTTTTTCATATTTCACCTCTTACAATACTGCTAACAACATTTTAACACATATCAAACCCGATTTCAACCTCATTTCTGTGCTTCTTTTTGCCAATCACATCGAGATTTTTTGCCGCCGTGAATGCTTGGTTCTGTGCAGAACTTTAATCTTTGTAAATGTAAATGTCAGATCGTTCTGTTCTGTCGGGTGTGTAGAGTTTTTGCCACTATAGACACCAATTTAGTGATAAACGTTAGTGCGTTGATACACCTTTCGCCCCTCTGGGTCTTGCTATTGGTTGGATCAATGCGGACTATACACCTTTCACATCTCTGAGGCTTTGGAAAATCACATATCTGTACCAGCAGTGCGGAGGGTGTGTAAAGATTATGCACTCTATTTGTCAGAATCGCGGATTACGCGGAGGACGCGGAAGGGGTTTCTTGTGCATTTCAAGTTTACTATCACAAGTTTGCTTTGATTTTAGCATAACCCAATAGACTGCAATTTAGTACAGAGAAGGGTAATGAAGGGTGAATGTGTTTGGTGAAAGAGGCACAATCTAACAGAATGTGCTACAAAGAAATGCACAATCTAACAGAATGTGCTACAAAGAAATGCACAATCTAACAGAATGTGCTA
>CAZURU010000093.1:0-14798 GCA_964623585.1 uncultured bacterium | reverse complement strand
TCTAACAGAATGTGCTACAGTAAAGAGGCATTTTCATTTAGAAATGGTATAAGAACGTTGCGGTATTCGTATTCTCTGAAATGTTTGGTAATTGTCAGTTAATATGTCTAACATGTTACAGAGGGAGCTGTGAAATTAAATCCATCTTTCTACGACTACCTTTTTCTGAGTAAAGAAATCGACAGCATCCCAACTCTGTCCGTGCAAGTCACCAAAGAAGCTGTCCTTCCATCCACTGAATGGGAAGAACGCCATAGGTGCCGCAACGCCTATATTGATACCGATGTTTCCGATGTGTGCTTCGTACCGAAATTTGCGTGCTGAACTACCGTTGCTTGTAAAAAGGCATGCCATGTTGCCATAGTTCCCGTTGTTGATGAGCGAAATTGCCTCATCAATGTTGTCTACATGAATGAGACCTAATACAGGACCGAATATTTCAGTTTTGGCAATTTCACCTTGTGGTTCAAGCGCACTGAGCACAGTGGGTCGTATAAAGTTCCCGTTGGTACCACCTTGTATTTCAGGAAAACGCCCATCAACCAACACGCGTGCCCCTGCATCAATCCCGTTCTGTATCACCCCTTCGATGCGTTTTCTGCTTTCAGGTGTGATAACGGGTCCCATTTGCACATTTTCATCCAATCCATTACCTACTACTCTATCTGTTGCGATATCACTGATTGCTTTTGGAAACCAGTTTCTTGCACCGCCTACTGCTATTGCAAGTGAAGCTGCAAGGCACCGTTGACCAGCACAACCGAAGGCACTATCTGCTGTTGCATTTGCAGTAAACTGCGGGTCAGCATCCGGTAAGATGATCAGCGGATTCTTGGCACCACCTTGGCACTGAACTCGCTTTCCGTGTGCTGCGGCTTTTGCATAAACTGCTTTTGCTGTTGGCGTTGAGCCAACGAAACTGATTGCTTGGATGTCTGGATGTTCTAATATAGTATTTACAGTTTCCTGTCCGCCATTCACCAGATTGACGACACCTTTTGGAAGTCCTGTCTGCTCAAGGAGTCGGAATATCTTTTGCATTGTCAAAGGGACCTTTTCTGACGGTTTGACGATGTAAGTATTTCCGCAAGCGATAGCATAGGGAAGAAACCAAAAAGTGATCATACCGGGGAAATTGAAGGGAGCGATAACCGCGCAGACACCGATCGGTTGTCTGATCATAAACTCATCGATTCCTGTAGCGATGTCCTCCAGGTTTGTTCCTTGCATGAGGGTCGGAATTCCACACGCGACCTCAACGTTTTCAATTGCGCGTTGCATTTCACCCTTTGCTTCACGTAGCGTTTTTCCGCACTCCAATGTTATGGTTTTTGCGATATCATCAATGTTATCCTCAAGTAGGTTCTTGAGTCTAAATAGGTATTGGATCCGTTCAGTAGGTGGGGTGCGCCGCCACTCCTCAAATGCCGTTGATGCTGCGGATGCTGCCACGTTTACCTCATCGACTGGAGATAACGGCACCCTTGAAAGCACCTCACCTGTTGCAGGATTGGTAACATCAAGAAGATTTGACGTTACAGATTCTTGCCACACATTGTCAATATAGTTCAGAATAGTGGATTGATTATTCATTAGTGGTTTCACTTTGTAAATAGTTCAAGTACTTTAAGCTGCTCTATAGCAGCGACAATTTGAGGGTCATGCATGATTTCATCTTTCGTATTTTCAGTTTCTAAAGCAATGGCATACTTAATACCGATATCACTAAGAATAATCTGTTCATCTGTGAGTGAATCTGACAGACGACTGTAAGCACGTAAGAGTTTTACAGCTTGCCGATCATCTCTTGATGCATGCTCAGCGTCAAATAATTTTTGTAATACATCGTCGCCATGATCTTCAACAAATGTTTTTAGTTTATCGTGGTTACGCAATTTCAACTGCATTTGGCGTTCTGCACGACTGAAAAATGCGGTTTCAACATCAGGTATGATTCCAATTTTGTCAATATCCACACCTTTGGGCGTATAGTAACGCGCGACAGTCAATTTAATCGCAGCCTTAGAATCACTGAGTGAAAAGACTTTCTGTACAGAAGCTTTACCGAATGTCTTACTGCCCATCACTAACCCTCTGCTATGGTCTTTTATTGCCCCCGCAACAATTTCTGATGCACTTGCGCTACCACCATCAACTAAAACGATTAAGGGGAGTTTTTCTCTCGCTTCTCCCTTGGCAAGGAAGTTTTCACGGGCTTTAAGTCCTTGGCTATAAACAACAAGCTGTTCCGGTTCCAAAAAATCGCTGGCAATCTCAACAGCAGAACCGAGTAGTCCACCCGGATTCAATCGTAGATCAAGGATAATACCTCGAATACCGTGCTGTGTGAATTTCTCAAATGCTTTATCTACATCATTCGCTGTTGTCTGTAGGAATTGATTTATTTTGATATATCCTATATCATTACCGATAATATCAGTTTCTACGCTTGGGATACGTATGACTTCACGGACGATAGTAACCTCTATTGGACGACTGACTTTAGGTCGTAGGAGGGTGATTGCTACGGAGGTTCCAGGTTCTCCTCGTAACAGGTCAACCGCTTCGTCTAATGTCATAACAGCCGTTGATTCTCCATCAATCTGACTGATGATATCTCCGTTTTGTACCCCAGCAAGTGCTGCAGGATTTCCCTTGAACGGTGTAATGACGGTGATCATATCTTCCCGCATGCCCACCGTCATGCCAAGTCCACCGTAGTTGCCTTGGTTCTGGGTTCGGAATGAGAGATGATCGGGTATGAATTGACTGTAAGGGTCAAGCGTTCGGAGCATACCATTTATGGCTCCCTCCATCAATTCCTTATCATCAGGATTGTCATAGTGTTCCTGTTTCACATAAGCTAACACTTCAGCGAGAAGGGCAATGTTTTTTAATAGTGTATCATCACCCAATGTTTCAACACCCTCCTCTTCCTGTGCGAAAATCCAAGAAATTGGGACTAAAACAGAGAAGAGAATAACTACAGAAAAGAGGCTAACTAAAGGCAGGATAGACATTTTGTACTTGTTCATTTTATTTTATACTCCATTTTTTTGTCTTCATACTTCAATTTACTTGTTCTTATAACTTTGATATTACTTTGCGTATCCAACTGTTTAATGTAATATACACACTGACGACGACAGCGATTGCAACAAATACGAGATCAAACCATTCCATTCTGTCAATCATGTGTTCCCATTTTGTGCTTCCAGAATAAACTGCCTTGGCAGAAGGCATGGCTTGTTCAAGTGTCAGCGTTGGTTCACTTTCAATTATTTGATGAGCGATCTGGGTAACTGCGTTCAATTGAATGTCAAGATACTTCCCAACTAAAATGCCAAGAATTGAGAAAAACGCTGCACCTATAGCCAAAAGGACCCAATTTTTCTGATTGTCTGTATCAAGGGATTGACTTCCTGTAAATACTATCCCAATACCGCTCAGTGTGCCGATAGCAAAAGCCACGAACCCGGCATTACTACCTGTCCACTTAATATAATACGCCCATAATACACCTCCTATAATCGCACCGATGAGTCCACCTAAGGGAGCCGTTAACGCCTTCATATTCTTCCCTCTGTGTCTGCTATTATCGGTTTCTTTAAATGGTGATCTGTATTCTGTTGATATGTATATGCTGTCCGTAAAAGTGTTTCTTCGTCAAATGGTGGTGTAAGTAGCTGCAACCCCACAGGTAAACCGCTTTTTACAAAACCGCATGGGACGGAAATTCCTGGTAAACCTGCATGACTCGCTGGCGTCGTCATGACATCACAAAGGTACATCTGAAGCGGATCTGCAGTCCGTTCACCGATTTTGAATGCGGGTGTTGGTGAAGTTGGTGTAGCGATGACATCCACTTTCTCAAAAGCCGCATCAAAGTCAGATTTTATCAGTGTTCGTACCTTTTGTGCTTTACGATAGTATGCGTCTTGATAGCCAGCACTGAGTGCAAAAGTTCCAAGCATGATCCGTCTTTTAACCTCCTGTCCAAAACCTCCTGTTCGGGTTTTTTTATACATATCTATCAAATCTACAGGCTCTTCAGCCCGATATCCGTAACGTACGCCATCATACCTTGCCAAGTTTGCGCTTGCTTCTGCGGGGGCAATAATATAATATGTTGCGATTGCAAAGTCTGTATGTGGAAGTGAAATTTCCTCTAAGGATGCCCCCAATTGTTCTAACTTTTGGATAGCTGAATGAACCAGTTCTTCTACCTCAGCATCTAAACCTTCAGCGAAATATTCTTTCGGTACACCGATCCGTAATCCTTGAACATCGTTAATAAGACTCTCTGTGAAATCTGGTACGGGAACATCAACGGATGTTGAATCATTCAGTTGCTTACCACAGTAATCATTGAGTAGTAAAGCGCAATCTGTCACATCTTTTGTAAAGGGACCTATTTGATCAAGTGATGAAGCGAAGGCGATGAGTCCATAACGTGAAACGCGTCCATAAGTAGGTTTCATACCAACGACACCACACAGTGCAGCGGGTTGACGAATAGAACCGCCAGTATCTGAACCTAAAGAGCAGATGGCTGAGTCGGCAGATACGACAGCAGCTGAACCACCACTTGATCCTCCTGGTATTGTTTCTAAATTCCAGGGATTGTGGGTTATCTGATAAGCAGAATTCTCGGTAGATGACCCCATTGCGAATTCGTCCATGTTCGTTTTACCAATCATGACTGCGTTCTGTTTTTGTAGTTTTGCCATGACAGTTGCATCATAAGGCGGTTTAAAGTTACTGAGTATTCTTGATGCACATGTCGTCCGGACATCTTTGGTGCATATCACATCTTTTATTGCTATCGGTATGCCAGCAAGTGGTGGCATTTCATTTCCATTTTGAAATCCAACGTCTGCTTTACTCGCTTGTTCTAAAGCTAACGCCTTTGTTAATGTCAAGTAACCCTTCACACTCGGTTCAACCTCATCTATACGGGCATATATTGATTCAGTCAATTCGACTGCAGTTATTTCACGTTCCTTGAGTTTTTCGTGTAGTTCGTGAACTGTTAATTGATTTAGGGGCATTCAACAAACTCCTTACGTCACATCAATTACTCTCGGGACAGCAAAATATCCTTCGGCTGTTTCAGGAGCGTTTTCGAGGACTGCATCAATAGGTAACGACTTTTTGACAACATCAGGTTTTGTGATATTTTGAAGCGGATGTATATGTGATGTCGGTGCCACATTTTCCGTATCCAATTCATTCAATTTCCCAATATAATCTAATATTCGCCCAAGTTGTTCGGTGAAATGTTGTGTCTCTTCTGCATCAAATTCAAGCCTCGCTAAGTTCGCTACGTGGCTTACGTCTTTAGGTGTGATGGTTGCCATGTTTTCCTGCATCCTTTCTTTTATGATACATATACCAGGATCATCAAAGAACATTTACATTTTATCTTAATTGTTAGTTATGGACAGAAGACATTCAGTTAAATAGTTTTCAGTTGAGCCAATGCAGCATCAAATTGCTTTGAACCTGCGCGATCAAATCGGACTGTTACAAAGGTACTTGAGCCTGATTCACTAAGCCTTGTTACCTTTCCTCTTCCAAAATTCGGATGATGGACAATTTGACCAATTCCATAAGAATTTGCCTGTTCCTCTTCAATATATTTAATTTCTGGTTGAGGAAATGGGGAGTTATAACGGTCAACGTGTTTGATAAGATGTTGCGGTATTTCTTCAATGAAACGTGAAGGGGTTCTATAGTCTGTTCCACCCCAACTTCTTCGTGAATTTGCATGGACAAGATAGAGTTGTTCCATTGCTCGTGTAATGCCAACATAACATAGTCTGCGTTCTTCCTCTAAACCCGCTTCTACATTCTCATCAATAGACCGTTTATGTGGCAAAAACCCTTCCTCCATACCGACGATAAAAACAAACGGAAATTCTAACCCTTTAGCACTATGTAATGTCATCAACGTCACCACATTGGTTTCATCGGTGTTATCGTCATCTTCCATCGTATCAATATCAGCGATAAGAGCAACATTCTCCAGATAATCGGCAAGTGTTGGTTCTTCAGCGATCATTTCGTATTCACAGATAGCGTTCATCAATTCATCAATATTCTCAACCCGATTTTGTGCTTCTACGGTGCGCTGTTCTTTAAAGTTATCACGATATCCTGTTGTATTGAGGATATGTTCAAGCACTTCTGCTGGTAAGTCATCTGCATCATACGGCTCGAACAGTTTTGCGAATTTGCGTATTTTTCCTCTTATTCCGGCGTTTATTTTTGGAATTTCGTCAACGCGGTCTATCGCCTCAATAAGCGGTATTTCTTCGTTATTAGCAAAAGTCATAAGTCTTTCAAGTGATGTTGCCCCAATCCCGCGTGTCGGAACATTGATTATCCGTCTGAGACTAATTGAGTCAAAAGGATTACACATCACACGGAGATATGCCAGTAGGTCTTTAATCTCCATGCGGTCATAGAAACCGAGTCCACCGACGATCTGATAAGGTATGTTTGCTGCGCGCAATGCCTCTTCAAAAACTCTTGACTGTGCATTTGTCCGATAAAAGATAGCGAAATCTCTATAATCAACCCCTTCAGCATTCCAATCCTCAATTTTTGTTCCGACAAAACCGGCTTCATCGTTCTCATCCACAGCTTCATAGCAGGTAATAAGTTCACCTTCTTCATTTTCTGTCCAGAGTTTTTTAGCTTTCCTTGCTTTGTTGTTCTGAACGACACTCCATGCCGCATCTAATATATTCTGCGTTGATCGGTAATTCTGCTCCAGTCGCAATACATGTGTGTTGGGATAATGGTTCTCAAAATTGAGTATGTTGTGTATATTTGCGCCTCGGAAACCGTATATGGATTGGTCATCATCACCAACAACACAGACATTCTTTCTATCACCTGCCAGTAGACGGACTAACTCATATTGGCATCTATTTGTGTCTTGATATTCATCCACAAGAACATGTAGGAATTTCTGATTGTAATATTTTAACACATCGGGAAATTTTTTGAATAACGTTACAGTAAAGTTGAGCAGATCATCAAAATCTAATGCGTTGTTCTTACGAAGTGTTTCTTGATATTGAGGGTAGACCTTTGATACGACCTTTTCATAGTATCCTTCGGAGGCATTCTCATAGTTTGCTGGAGAAATGTTGTTGTTTTTTGCCTTGCTTACCAGATCATGAATCGTTCGCGGGTTATACTGTTTATCATCTAATCCAGCGGACCTGATTATATCCTTAACGACTGTAACTTGTTCGCTCTTATCGTAGATCGTAAAATTTTTAGTAAAACCGTCGAGCTTTTCAATATCTCTGCGTAAGATACGGGCACACGTCGAGTGGAAAGTAGAGACCCATAAGTTTTTACCGATCCCTTCTTCAACGAGTACATCTAATCTTTCTTTCATTTCGTTTGCAGCCTTATTGGTAAAGGTAACAGCAAGTATTCGGAATGGAGAGACACGGTGGTGTTTTATTAGATATGCGACTCGGTGTGTGATAACGCGCGTTTTACCGCTCCCAGCCCCTGAAAGTATCAGAAGGGGACCATCAGTGTGCAGAACAGCTTCGCGTTGCACATTATTCAAGGAACTCAAGAGTTTATCAGGCAAAAAAACGCCTCCGTGAAATGAGATAGGTAGCAATCTTTAACAGTATACGCAATTTGGATTTTCTTTGCAAGTGAATTTGTCAGGACTTACGCATTCCCCTCGCTTACGGGGGAATAAAGGGGGGTAAATTCTTGAAAAAGCGACATTCTAAACAGAAAAACCCAAATTTGCGTAAGTCCTAAAGTTAAAGGGAAAATCTTTACGCGTCCGTTTAGGTATATAGCACTCCGCTGGAGTGCAATCCGTTGACAATCCGTTTTCTATAGACATATTGCTCCGCTGGAGCAAGGGTTCAGCGATCCTTTTTATTTAAGTGACAAAAACTTTACATATCCTTGATTGATTTTTATCTTGCATTTTTCACGCTTATAGGGTATAATTATAGAGTTAGCATGGGATGGGGCGGTCTCCCATATCCCTCATCTACTTATTACCAAATATTTTCAAATAGCGACTACAGAAGACGTGTTAGCATGTGATTTATACATTAGCGTTCTAACTTGAGGAATCTTAAACAAGGAGATTACAAAATGAAACACAATGTATTTTCTAGTAAACTTTTTCGCTGTGGATTAATAGGTTGTTTAGCTCTTATTGTAGGGGTCTATCTCTTTATTCAGTTGAAAGCGGAGAATACTGTTATCAACCAAACACCTCAAGGGAATATTACAACCCATGTAACTACAACCGATGTAACGAAAAGCAGCAAGGAAGTTTCAAAACTTGTAGCGGATGATGCAGATCCTTGGCAAGTTTGGATACAGGAACAAGCAGACCTCTGGGTAAAACTTAGTGCCGATCAACTAAGAAAAAAAGATAATATATGGACTGAAGAGAGTCTTCGCGAAAGTATGGTTTCCTATCTAACTGAAAACTTAGAGATGTTTAAAAAGGGTTCTGATATGCCGCCTCCTTTAAATCATACTACCCCTACTCTTACGACAAAATGGAATACGACAGGTAAGAAATATGACGGACCTCAAACCCCAGAAGGACTTATGGAAGCCTTTCATTCCAAATATGGGGGTAAATGGCTTGACTCTTGGGCGGAGAGACATCCACCTGAAGATTTTCTGCAAATGCTACTTAATAGAGGCATCACCATAAAGAATACGAGTGAGTATAGCGGGTACATGAATGCATGGTCATACGGTTTTCATCTTGAAAACGATCCTTTTATACGAGAATGGAGTGCAATTGATCACGGGATTCCAGAGTCGGATCTGGAGGCACTCACAGCAGCCGCTACAGAAAGCATGATAAAAAGTGAACAACGGAGTAGTAATGCGTCGCGTGCAAATGAAAATATTTCAGGTGGAGTTCATATTGGAGATAGTTTTTACCCCTTCTATATTGATAGAAACATAACCTATGTGAAACGGACCGAACGATCTGATGGTTTTAGTGCAGTATACTACGGACAGTCTCTTACCGATGAGCAAAGGTTCAATCTCATTTTCAGAGGCATTGAACCAGAAGGAATCGAGATTGTTTATATTGATAAATCTGGCAATCGTCTTTCAGAGAAACCTGAACCTGTCACCCGGGAAGAAGTCCGAAAGATGATGGCAGAAGGTGAAATACCACCTGAAGAATGGTGGAACAAGGATGCGCCTATACCAGATCCAGAGGAATTTGAAAGATTTTTGCCCCCAGAAAACGCAGATACTGAATTGGATTTTAGAAATCCACGCGAGAGAGAGGAATTCGAACGCGAGCGAGAAGAATTCGCACGACAAACGACAGAATTCGCACGACAACCCGAATTTGAACAGTTCATTCGGGAAGTTCAACAACTTGAAAAATTTGCAACTATGTCCGAAACAGAAATTGCAGCCGAACTTGAAAAACATCTGCGTCAACAATTGCTACCCGGACTTCCAACTGAGGAAAGCCTTGAAGACGCATTCCGTGAAAAAATTACTACAAAACCGCTAACCCCTAAACGATTCAACAAGGCAAAGCAAATTTTGCAGAACTACGGACCAAAAGAGGGATTGCGTAGACTCGCGAAGAATGATCCAGAACTTGCTGAGTACTTCCGCAGAAATCCGCAAAAAGTGCTGTCAAAACGTTCACAACCTTCAAATACTGATGACTCACAGAAGAAGTAATTATATGAAAAACATGTCCATCTTATATGGTATAGCAATCCTGGCCGTTGTGGGAATCCTTGTATGTTGTTTCAGTTACACAAGCGGGACAGCATCTACAGACACGTCCCAACAATCGGTAAACACGGAGAAACAAAAACAAGCGTTAAAGAGGAAATCCTGTGCAAGTTGCGATGAGAAACAGACAAGAGGTGTGTGGCATGCGCTGGAAGATTGAAAGACTTCACCGTGAAACCAAACAACTAACGGGAATTGAAAAATGCCAATGTCGTTTACAGCGTATTGTCCGAAACCACATCACTTGTGCTTTTTTAGTATGGGTTTTTCTGATGCAAAAAGCAACCGAGACTGGGAAAACGCTATATCAAGTCAAAAATGATTTGCTTTCTGATTATCTATGTCAACAACTAAGATCACCAACTTTGAAAATGGTATTTGCGTAAGTCCTAATAAGTATAAGGACATCCACGAAGCTATATCCCACATTGGGCATTTTATCACACAAGTGTATAAACGGAAACGCCTACATTCGGCGTTAGGGAATTTGACACCTATAGAATTCCAACGAAAAAACTTGTCATAAATCTACGAAATTATGGGCTGAAAACTTGATGACACTTCAGTATACGACAAAGTATAATTCTACTTATTGCAAAACAGTATACTTAAACCAGCATCGAGTCCCATCAGTTTTTATCGTAATCGCGCCTAATTGATCTGTCCGTAGTTGCTTGCAATCTCGCACTTTATATCTTTCCACAACTTCAGGATGAGGCAATTGAAACTGATTCCGCTGTCCAAGTGAATAGATAGCAAAACGCGGTTGGACTGCATCTATGAACTGAGCACTGCTTGATGTGCTACTACCGTGATGCGGTACCTTTAGAATTTCTGACCGTAAATCCTGTAGCGATGTGATTAACCGTGTTTCACCCTCAGCCTCTATATCTCCTGTGAACAGGATGTCCACTTCACCATAACTGAGCTTAATTACAAGTGAATCAGCGTTCTTATTAGCATCCATCAGATCAGTAGAGGCAGCGTCAATCGGATGTAGCAGGTTAAGTCTGGCAGTTCTGGTCAAATCTATTTCACCTGCATAAGGAAATGAATAAGGAATCCCGCGTTCTTTCGCTATGCTGCGAAGCCGTTGATGTGTTTGCGATTTAAGGTTCATGTCCGCTATCCCAATAATCCGCTTGACCTTATAATTCTTGAGAACATAACCCAAACCGCCACCGTGGTCAATATCGGGGTGTGAAAGCACCACTAAGTCCAGTTCCCGAATACCATTACTATTGAGGTAAGGTTCAATTATCCGTTGACCAACGTCGTATTCGACCTGTTTCTGCCTTTTTACATCATAATATGACCTTTGGATACCCCCATCAATCAGCATCGTCATCCCATCAGGGAATCGAACAATAGCCGCATCACCTTGTCCGACATCAAGCGTAACCACCTCTAAGAGACACCCCTGTTCTTGGCATGCACTGTCCCATACCCACATCGCAACGACTGATAGTCCGATGAGACTTGCGGTTTTCCACTGTTGATAGACGAAACGCCAGTGTGTGATACCTAAAATCAAGGCTATATAGACGACAACGAGTCCTAATGTTGGCGGTGCTATCGTCATGATACCCCACTCGTGTCCAAACATACCGATGAGTTTTAGGAAGATGAAGATTATCGTGTGATTTACGACTGCCAAGATTTTGGCAAGTGGCAGAATAATAAACCCGACTATGACAGATGCCATACCGACTCCAACGATGAGCGAAACAAGTCCAACAGCAAAGGGACCTACGATAATACCAAGCGGATATCCGCTATAAAAGTGATAGGCGATGAGGGGTGATGTGCCAATTTGCGCTGCGAATGTCACGAGATAGGATAAGACTAACCATTTCAGAGCCGTTTTTCTGTATCTCGTCAACCTGCTTGATTTATCATCTTCTGGGGTTTCCCACAGTCCTCTTATCGGATTCTCCATTTTCGGAACAAAATAGACGATGGCGATAACGGCACTAAACGATAATTGAAAACCGACATCCCACACTTGTGTTGGATTTATCAGGAGAAGTGCCAACGCTGCAACTGCAAGTAGATTGTAGATGTCAGCATCACGGTCGATGATCCTGGCGAATAGATATAGACTCGCCATAAGCGCAGCTCTAAAGACAGAAGGACGGAAACCCACCAAACAGGCATAGACGATTATCGCTACAATCGTTAGCAATGAAACGATCTTTGGCGGAATACGAAATGTTAGCATTGGAACGCGAAACTTTGAGAAAGCAACGAAGCAGAACATCGCAACGAGTCCTACATGCAAACCTGACACTGCTAACACATGGAACGTACCACTATTGCGAAACATGTCCAAAGTCTCTGTCGGCACATCTCCCCGTTTACCGAGAAGTATTCCCTTCAACAATTGCGCATGCAATCCATCTGTAGAAGGTTCTTTGAAACGCGCATAAGCATCATCAATAGTCCGTTCGGTTCGCAAACGTAAGGCTTCTATCCAACGTAGTGGTGGAAAACCTGACTGTTCCCCTAAGCGAAATAATCCTTGGTGAGAGATGATACCAGAAACATGCTGCCGTGCAAGATAGGCACGATAATCAAAACCGCCAGGATTTCGTTCGGTATCAGCTTGATGTAAAACACCCGTTAGCGTAATCTTTCTACCATATCGTAGCGGAATAGGTTCGTCAAACCTAATCAATACCTTTGTTGACACCGTCTGTGATGGGTCAGCGAGAAGTTGTACCTGTCCGACAGCGTAGCATGCCTCCCATACCTCTCCACGTTCAGGTTGATAAGTCGTCTTGCCTGAGAAACTAACGGGTTGGTCATAGAAATGAGACGGGATTGAAGGGACGGTGGCGAGTTCTAATCTCAACATACCACAAGCAAAAACAGCGATATGAAGCAGAATGTAGCACAGAAACCTTTTCCGTTTCCGTGCTAACATACTACCGACAAGACATATCACGATGAACAACCATAACCAGAACAGTGGGATGGATGTGTAGTTTCCTGTGATAATACCGATCAGGAATGGTATGAGAAAATAAACTGCAGGACGTAGTGTGACAATCATTATAAGATGGCATTATACGTTGGCATTTACGATGATGCCAGGCAGAACTATGCACATGCAACGACTTTACCTGACATTGCAGATTCATAAGCTGCAGCTAATACAGTGTTTGCGCGTAATCCATCGTCACCACTTGCAAGTGGTGCGATATCTGTTGCCACGCATTCTGCGAAATGCTCAAACTGGTTTTGATATAGGTCTTCGAATTGAGATGCGATGACCTGCTTTTCACCCTCAAAGGTTCTATGGATTTTCCATCCATCATCGTTTAACACAACAACGCTGCCCTCTGTACCGTAAAGTTCAAGAACAACATCACACTGTGCAACAGAGAAGCTCAGGTCTGTGAACCCTTGTGCGCCATTCTGAAACCGCATCAAAATACCTCCAGTTTCCTCAACTTGGTAGTTATGGATTGCAGTATCACAAAACGCCGAAACTTCTGCCACCTCACCGATAAGGTATCGTAGCATATCAACGCTATGCGGACCTAAGTCCATGAGGCAACCGCCGCCACCTTTGTCAGGTTGTGCACGCCATTCATCTGCAGCTAATAGATATTTTTTTAGGAAAGGCATCCTACCGTGGACTATCTGTCCGAAACGATTGTCGTCAACCCACGCCTTAATCTGTTGAAAACAGGAGTGGAACCTGAAAAGAAAGCAGACCTGTAAATGCACACTGTTAGCGTCACATGCATCTATCATCCGTTGACATTCTTGCGGTGTGAGTGCCATGGGTTTATCGCACAGGACGTGCAGTCCACGTTCAGCGGAAGCGATGACCTGTCCACAGTGAAGGTTCACGGGTGTTGAGATATAGATTGCATCAAGTTCAGTGTCGTTAAGCAGGTCGTCTACGTTGCTATATGCTTTTGTTGCCTTATGTTCTGTAGCGAGTTTTTTAGCACGTGTTGCTTCTCTTGAAAAGAGTGCGTGCAGTTCTGATCCGTCTGCTTTCTGGATAGCAGGCATTGCCCGTCGCTGAGCAACACTTCCTGCACCGAGGACACCCCATTTTAATGTCATGTTGATTCTCCATTGTATGTAAATCCTGTTCGGACAGAATATTATACCTTACCAAATTAGAAGATGAATACCGGTTAAAAATAAGACAATAAGAACAATTCTTGAAAAATTGCGTTCCGAAAATTTACTATTGAGATATACGCCAACTTGAACACCGAGACCTATAAACGGCAGTAATGCTAAGGCTTCTATGATGATTTCAGTTGTAAAAAGACCAAGCTGAATATATGCTGGTATCTTTGTCAGGTTGATGAAAAAGTAGAGTATCGTTGTCGTTGCAACGAATGTTCGGTTTCCCAACCTTTGCGGCAACAGATACATGACGATAACTGGTCCTGCCATGTGCGCGAGCGTTGAAAAGACACCTGCTACTGCCCCTAATACCACCCCATGCCATGTTTTGAAGCTGATTAGATTGTCTATCTTCTCTGTATCTGCATTCTGCGGTTTTATCCGTTTAGACCTTACAAATTCTAATATTGCAAATAGACACGCGATCCCGCCGATAATCTTTTTTAACTGGTTGTCTGATATATCATTGAGAATGAAACTTGCGAATACGATACCGATCACAGCACCCGGTATCAGTTGCCATAGACTTTTACGATGCCACTGTTTCCAGTAATGTCCGAGTGAGATGACATCAGTAGAAAAGAGCAGTGGAAGCATCAGAGCAACGACGTTACGGGCAAGTCGGAATTGTGCAAACAGCGGCACCACAATCATGCCGATACCACCACCGAATCCTGCCTTGCTGACACCTGTGATCCATGTGCCGAAACAGAGTATGAGTATTTCGTAAATAGGTATTCTCCGTTGTTTTTGCGATTTATATTAGCGTATTCTGGCAGTCCTGTCAAGGTATAATTGTTTGTATGGGTGTGTAAACTTTTTGTCACTGCTGGCGAGGTTTCCTAACCTCG
>CAZURU010000092.1:13254-14816 GCA_964623585.1 uncultured bacterium | reverse complement strand
CCCAGATAACGCTGCTGCCTATAACAACCTCGGTGTTGGTTTTGAGGCTATGGGCAAAATAGCGGAGGCTCAGTCAGCATATCAACGCGCAACGGAACTCGAACCGAATAGCAAATACTACAGGATAAATTATCGTAGATGCCGACTTCATATTCGGCGAAGTGGATTGGATAACGTAAATATATCTGATGAACCTTTAGATAAACCTGAAATTTTAGTAGAACCTGAGACCTTAGAAGACCCTGAAGGCGATTAACCTTGGTATCCTACCGATGCAGAAAAAAATACAACCGACGCTTGCTCAGTTTTACAGCCAATATGCAGTCCTTTGTCTATTACTGCTCATGTCCTTGACGTTAGGTGCTTGCGGTAATAAAGTCGCGAGCGTTTCTATACCCATTAAAGTTCAATCTGAAATTGACATCAATACATATTCAAACTTCGCCGTGCTGCCGTTTGTCAGTGAAGAACATACCACAAAAATAGGTGAAATCCCTGCCGACATAGGAAAAGATGTCGCACAAATTCTAAGAAGCGGTCTATCACGCCAGAAGCATTTTGAGGTCGTTGATAAACAGGAAACCGAACGTATAATGACAGGTGAAGAAATTGAAGAAAACCTCCTCGCGGATACCGAACGCTTAAGCAAGTTTGGCGGATACTTTGAAGTAAAAGGAATCATTATCGGCAGCTACAAGTTTTACACCGATACACGACCAAGACGTTATTACGGTGAACGCTATTCAGTCAGTCAACAGCGATATGTTATGGATTATCAAGACTATATGCAAAAGACCTATCTACTCTCCTTACGCGTCATGATTGTGGATGTTGACACTGAGAAGATTATCTGGGATGAAGTTTATCAGCAGAAAACTGCCGAAGCACACTCTATCGGTTCATTCGTTTTTTCTCAGATGGCACCACAAGAGACCACATTGAGAGAGCTCAGCAGACGCGCCGTTGCACAATTCACACAAGACATCTCGCCCCACTACGAACAGGAAGACAGATTTCTGATGCGGTAATTCCCGCCAATTTCACCATAAAACAGAGGAAACTGATGAATACTGAACAGAATACCTTATCAAAAAACACATTATCGGGAATTAGAACCGCACGATTTTTCATCATCCTAATCTTAACGATATTCTTCTCAGCAAACGTTTGGGCACAAGGTTTCGGCAAAAACAAAATCACTGCTCAAAGGTTTGATTGGCATATCCATCGCACTGAACATTTTGATATACACTACTATCCAAGCGAAGCAAAACTTGTTCCGATAATGGCTGCCATCGCTGAAGAGGCTTATGAAAAACACAGCGAGGATTTTGAACACGAAATTGAGAGTAGAACACCGCTCATCTTATACAAATCACATAAAGATTTTCAAGAAACTAACATCATACTACAAGAACTTCATGAAGGTATCGGTGGTTTTGCAGAACTCTTTAAACATCGGGTTGTTATACCTTTCACAGGATCACTTGAAGCTTTTCGTGAGGTGATCTATCATGAACTCATACACATTTTTCAGTTCGACATTCTCTATCAAAAACCGC
>CAZURU010000092.1:0-13127 GCA_964623585.1 uncultured bacterium | reverse complement strand
TCATAGAAGGAATGGCGGATTACTTCGCAAACGATAAAGACGCATTGGGTGAAATGGTGTTACGCGATGCCAGTATCAACAATAATATACTGCCATTGACTGAGTTGCAGAATTTCAATCGTTTGAGTTCCCCATATCTCGGCTATAAAATGGGACAGTTGGCTGTTGAATATCTCGTCACGACCTATGGACGAGATAAAATCTCTGAAATACTCCGCGGATTGCGACAGAGTAGAACAAAAAATATAGACGCAGTCTTCAAAAACGTTCTCGGTGTTGGTCTAAAGGAATTTGATGTCGGTTATCAACAGATGCTGCGAAAACGCTATTGGCCTCTCATAGAAGATCGCGAATTACCGAATATCGTTTCTCGGAAACTTACTGAAAACTCAAGGTTTTCTCATAACATCAAACCTGTCTGGGCACCCAGCGGTGATATCATCGCATATCTTACCGCTAATGAAGGATTCTTAGAGATTGTACTGATGTCCTCAAAAACAGGTAAGAAACTCGATAGAATTTCGAAGCGGTTTTTCCGGAACAAATACGAGGAGATCAGAGCTGATTCCAGCGGACTTGACAGAAGTCTCGCGTGGGCACCAAACGGAGACCACATCGCTTTCATCGGTAAACACCACGATGCAAACTATCTCTTTGAAGTCAATATCCTCACACACCAACTCACACATTACGTTAAACTCGACTATGATTCCGCAAACTCCCCCAGCTATAATGGAACTGGTGATCAGATCGTTTTTACTGCTTTGAAGGAGGGCCAGACGGACCTTTATATCATTGACCTTGACACAGAATCTACCAGCAGATTAACCAGAGATCCCTTCAACGATACGCATCCCTATTGGCACCCAAATAAAGATATGATCATCTACGCTTCAGAACGCGAACACAAAAATCGCCTTGTTCTTATTGACATGGATCAAAGAACGGAACAGATAATCACCGATAACGTCTCAAATGCTATCAGTCCTATATGGATGTCAGATGGCGAATCGGTGCTGTTTTGTGCTGATAGGTCAGGTGTATATGATGCCTATAAACTAAACATCGATACGCTTGAGATGACACGTCTCACGAACTTAATAACCGGGTGTTCCAACCCAAGTTTCTCACCAGATGGAAAAAGATTGCTTTTTAGTGCATATCAAGATGGGAAATATGACATCTGTGTGATGAACTCTGACAAAATACTAAACGAAAAAGTCGGAATACCTGAGTTTGCCTCAAAACCGATTGCTATAAACATTGATTCAGACGCCTCTCAGCGAAACTATAGAATTGCAAGACGGAAATACAGTACACGAAATTCTTTCCGGTTTGACGCTATATTTCCACAATTTTCTTATGGAGCTGACGGGCTGCTACGGAGTCAAATCCAGATGAGTGCAAGCGATATGTTAGGTAATCATCGCGTTGAGCTCAGCGTCATAAATCAGTCGGGTGGTTATCTCGTTCCAGATTTTATCGCACAGTATGGATACTTAACAAATCGTGCTGATATCGGGGTAGTTGCATACAACTATCATCAATACCATCTACTCGGTTCCCTGCGGAATCAAAGTGGTATCTTACAACGCATTACTGGAGGCGGTGCTTATCTCAGTTATCCCTTTAATCGGTACAACAGATTAGACCTTCAGTATTCTATGTATACGACTCCGTTCTCTTACAATTTTGACACGGTTAATTCTGTTGATTTCTATGATCGTGGATTTCTCTCTATGGGTTCCATCGCTTTCGTTAGTGATAATACAATGTGGCGAGAGTATGCTCCTTATAGAGGCACACGATACCGTTTTGAAGTAGAACGTTCATTTCCTGCCCTGGGTAGTCAGTTAGCACTTACAAATGCAATTTTAGATATTCGTAAATATATCGGTTTAGGCAGACGGTCGACGATCGCTACTCGGTTACTACTTGGTGGCAGTTTTGGTTCAGACAAATCGCTCTTTTATCTGGGTGGCATAGACTCACTGCGAGGTTATAATTATGAAGACTTTGTCGGTTCTCGGGTTGGACTATTCAACATTGAACTGCGTGTACCTTTCATAGATGTCCTCTATTTCGGTTGGCCCTTCCGTTGGTCAATTGGTGGCATTGGCGGTGTGGTATTTACGGATATTGGTGGAACGTGGCACGATGAATTATACAGTTCAGAAAATCCATTCAGAATCATACGTCGTGAAGGTAGACGTTACCGTCTGGCAGATGTGCAAGGATCAATCGGTCTTGGGCTGCGACTACGTCTCGGCTTATTCTCTTTAGATTTCGCTGCTGCTCGTCACACAGATTTAGTTAGCATCAAACCGGGAGTCAAATATCACTTCGGTTTAGGACAAGCGTTTTAACAAAGTAAAGACAATGTCAATAGACAGAATCCAAATAAGGAGAAAAAATGGAACCACGGGTAAAGAAGTTTATCATAATTGGCGCCGTTTTAGCAGTACTTGCAGGGATTATTGCCGCATGGGTCAATATCTATCCTGATGTACTATGGTTCGGAATGGTGGAACACCTCAGCATCTACACAAAAATACTCACTACTAAAATTTTCGTTGGCGTTATCGTAGGGTTAGTCTATCTCATCGTTCTCTTAGTGAATTTATTTATAGTATATAAGTTCACACCAGCACACCTCAGTCCTGCTTTCTTAGGCGGCACTGAATTCACTGGCGGAGCAACCAACACGCGCAAAATGATCTATGGAGGACTCACACTGCTTGCAGTCCTATACAGTGTGTTAATGGGATATACTGCAACTGACAGATGGGAAGTTTATCTACGATATACCCACGCCGATACCTTAAACTTTCAGGCTGCAACACCTATCGCTGTAGGTGAAGGTATCGACTCAACCGAACTCCCCGTTTCAACATTAGAATTAAACGCGAAAAAAATACAGATAGGTGATAAACTAACAATTAATATTGACGGGAACGAACAAACTGCACGAGTTGAGAGTATTCTGACCGAACAAAGAACAGAGGACGGTAAAGCAGTTGACATACCTATCGGATTAGGTCTCAACACAGCGGTGCAAATTGAGTCAGGACAGAAGGCATTCTTTACATCAATTGCACGAGACCCAATTTTCAAAAAGGAGACCTCCTATTACATATTCAAAATGCCGATGTTGCGGTATATATGCGGTACATTTTTTGGGATGTTCATGCTGGTAACAATTTTTGCAATTCTCATCTACTTCTTTCACGGATTGATCACAGGAGATACAAACCAATTCCGATTCCAACCGCCTTTCAAGGTGAAGGTACATCTATTTGCGCTTGCTGGTATAACGCTACTTTTCCGCGCATGGAATTACCGGTTCGTCATGTATGACTTGTTATATGGAACAAATGATGTCGTCCGTGGGGGTGGTGGATTCGCTGCAATAAACGCGCGGCTACCTATACTGTGGATAATGCTCGTTATTACGGTATTGGTTGCTCTTATTTTCATCGTCAGCATCTTTATCCGTAAGAACACTTACGCTTTTGGAGGATTGATAATTTTCATCGCCGCAGGTTTTCTCGGTAATCTATATCCTCAGATTATACAGAAATGGCGTGTTGAACCGAATAAACAGGTATTAGAGACGCAGTTTATCAATTACAACATCAGGGCAACTCTCCAAGCTTACGGTTTAGCGGAAAACAAGGTATTAGTAGAGGAATATCCGTTGACAGAAGAATTTCGTTACGAAGACATCACAAGTGAAGAAAACGCCCCTGTTTTCAATAGCATCCGGCTATGGGATTGGCGACCTTTACGTCGAACGTTCCGACAACTACAAGAACTGCGAACACAATACGACTTCGTGGATGTTGACATTGACAGATACACCGTTGATGATGAAATTAGACAGGTGATGTTGTCAGGTCGGGAACTGAATATTGATCAACTCCCCATAGAAAATAGAAATGATTGGTACAAGGAAACCTATGTCTATACACACGGATACGGTGCCGTCGTTAGTCCTGTGAATGAAATTAACAACGGCAAACCGAATATGTACATCAAAGGCCTCCCCCCTAAATACGATACACAGTGGCAACACAGGTTTGCAGAAATACCCGGTCCTCGTATCTACTATGGTGAACGGACAGACCGATATGTAATTGTTAACCCTGACCGTCCAAAAGCACTTGAATTCGATTATCCAATTGAGGGGCAACAATACGCCGAATATGCATATAAAGGAAAGGGTGGCGTTCCATTAAACTCTTTCTGGCGTAAATTTCTGTATATGCTCAAATTTGATAACCAGATAAACTTTGTACTACCAGGGGAGATTAAATCAAAACACAACAGCAAAATCCTATACAATCGCAATATCAATAAACGTGTTCAGAAAATCGCACCATTCTTACGCTACGATAGTGATCCTTACATCGTAATTCATAACGGAAGAATTGTATGGATGATTGATGCTTATACTATCACACATCGTTATCCTTATGCCGTTTCTATGCAAAGCTTCGCTAAGGATAAAAGGCAAGGACAAGGTGAACCTTGGGGAAACTACATCCGAAACTCTGTCAAAGTGGTGGTTGACGCTTATGATGGTACTGTTGAATTCTATCTTGTAGAACGGGAAAAGGACCCAATAGCAGAATGTTATCGACAGATCTTTCCTGACCTATTTAAACCCTTCTCCGAAATGCCTGGAGAACTCAAAGCACATATCCGATACCCAACATCAATGTTCTATATACAAGCACGCGTATATGAATATTACCACATGAAAGACCCAGTTACTTTCTATGCTGCTGAGGATAGATGGGAAATCGGTAAGGAACTTTATGACCATACAGATGCTCAAACAAGCCAAGCCCAGGCAACACAAACGACACAACGTTTTGGCACAACACAGCAACAACAACAAACTGTTCAAAGCTCAGGTGTAGATGGACAACCTGTTGAACCCTATTATGTCGTTATAAAGTTGCCAGGACAAGAAAAAGCTGAATTTATGTTGATGTTACCTTATGTGCCGTACAACAAACCAAATCTTACTGCTTGGATCGCAGCACGATGTGACCTGCCGCAATACGGTCAACTTCTCGTCTATCGTTTTCCGAAAGGGAAACAGGTCGCAGGTCCCATGCAGGTTGAAAACTTCATCAGTCAAGAACCAGAAATTTCACAACAGATTAGCCTCTGGAATACGCAAGGTTCTCGTGTCCTGCGTGGAAATCTGCTTATTCTACCTATGAACGATTCTCTACTCTATGTTGAACCAATCTATATCCAAGCTGAAGATGAAAAGACTGCTATTCCTGAATTGCGACGGGTCGTTATCGGATATGAAAATAAGGTCGTCTGGGGTGAAAGTCTCAACGAAGCACTCGTAAAAATGTTTGGAGGTGACATGGGTGTGCAAACCACATCTGAAGATACTACAGATGCCTCTGCACTCCCCAGTGCCGATAGTTCACTGCAGACGTTAATTGAACAAGCAAACGACCACTTTACCAACGCTCAAAACGCACGACGCAACGGCAACTGGGCAGAATACGGACAACATCTCGAACGATTAGAGCAAACATTAAAACAACTTGAAGAAAATAGTAAGGAGTAAATTTGGATTTGAATCTATAGAAGGAGGTGAAACACATGTCACTTGATTGGAAACCGCGACATCGCGATATGATCATAGGTGGAATCCCTTGGTTAGCGAGAATCTCAGATAAAGCAAGCGCAAAACTGCAAGGCATCATCGGTGAATACATATATCCATGACCACAAGATAAAATGTTCCTGGAGGAACATAACATATCTGCTGACGATTTTGTTGAAATGGTAAAAAACAATCCCTCAGATGACGAGATGATTGCTGCCATGAGAAAATTGAACAGTTAGATTATCAGACTATATAATAGCACGATCTCACGGTATCCGGTAGGCAATCGTCTGCCCGATACCGTTAGATTGAACGTTCTTTTTCGGAGATCACTGCATTGGAACTAAAAGAATTACGCGATGAAATAAATCGCATTGATGACCAACTTCTAAGACTACTGCATGAACGCGCCCAGTTCTCAAAGCAAGTAGGAAGCCTAAAAGCAGATAAAGGATCGGATATCCATGTGCCGCATCGTGAGTACGAAATCATAACTCGCCTCATAAAGCAGAATTTCGGTATATATCCTGAAGACGCTATTGAGAAAATTTGGGCGGAAATCTTTTCGGCATCACGAAATGTGCAAATACCAAAAAACCGCATTGCATATCTTGGACCATTGGGAAGTTTCGGACACACCGCAAGTGAGGCATTCTTCGGCCCTAAAGCAGAATTAATTCCCATCACACCGCAGACCGACATCTTCACTGAAGTTGAAACAGGACGCGCAGATTTTGGCGTGGTAGCCATTGAAAATTCTGTGCACGGCACCGTCAGAGATGTTTTAGAACGTTTCTTACACACACGACTCAATATCTGTGCAGAAATATACCAACCCATCAAGCATAATCTTATCTCAAAGTTTCCGCTCTCAAAAATTCAATGTATCTACTCACACAGTCAAACCTTTGCCCAATGTAGACTATGGTTGAACAAATTCATGAAATCAGTGGAACAGATTGAGGTGGTGAGTACATCCGATGCTGCACAACGCGCAGCAGCAGAACTGAATTCAGCTGCTATTGCAAGCCGACTTGCAAGTGAAATCTATGAAGTTCCTATCATAGCAGATTCCATTATGGATGACCCAGATAACACCACTCGCTTCTTTGTTATTGGCAATCAAACTTATGGCAAAACAGGGAACGACTGCACGTCCATCTTCTTTGCTATCAAAGACAAAATCGGCGCACTGTACGAAATCTTAGGTGTGTTGGATAAACATCAATTGAACTTGAGCCGCATAGAATCACTCCCCTCTCGCACAAAGCCGTGGGAATATATCTTTTACGCGGATATTGAGGAACATACTGACGATGAGAACGTCCGCTTCGCCCTTGAATCCTTGGAAGATATATGTTTTAATTTGAAAATACTCGGTTCATACCCACGTGGTGAAAAATAGACTATAATTCTGATGTCCGATTTTCAATTGAACTTCTCTATAGAACAACTCCCAATAACTCCAAGTAGAGAACCATGAAAAACATTCTCTCCCAACAAATTCAGAAGCGGGCACACGACCTCGGGTTTGAACTTGTCGGTATTACACCAGCCGAGCAGAGTCAAACCATACAACGTTACCGACAATGGATTGAAAATGGATACGCCGGTAAAATGGGATACCTTGAAAGACACCTGCCCCTAAAGGAAGACACGCGCAGACTCCTGCAAGAGGCAAAATCTATCATAAGCCTTGCAATGAACTATTACACAATTGACCCTCCAAAAGCACTTACAGAGAATCCGAGTCGTGGGCAGATTTCCCGATATGCCTGGGGGGACGATTACCACGATGTTATCCGTGAACGGCTTTTAGACCTTGTTGATTTCATCAAAACCACTGGAGAGGATCAACTCAAAAGTCGTGTCTTTGTTGATTCGGGACCGGTCTTAGAAAGAGAATATGCACAAAAGGCAAAACTCGGTTGGATAGGGAAAAACACTAATCTGATTAATTGGCGTTCAGGGTCATGGTATTTCCTTGCAGAAGTGCTTGTCAGCATAGATTTAGTCAGCTTAGATTTAGAAGGGGAAACAGAAACCTTACGTGGCAGTTGTGGAACATGTACCAAGTGTCTTGAAGCGTGTCCAACAGACGCATTCATTGAACCGAATCTGCTGGATTCCAGACTATGCATTTCATATCTGACAATTGAACTCAAAGACAGCATACCAAAGGAACTCCGCTCTAAAATGGGTAATCTGATTTTCGGTTGCGATATCTGCCAAGAGGTATGTCCGTGGAACAGCAAGGCATTGCCAACAGCAGAACCTGCATATCAACCACGAGATGGTAACCTTGTACCTGAATTACTCTCACTTGTTAACATGACACAAGCTGAGTTTAGCGATAAGTATAGAGGGAGTCCTATCAAACGTGCAAAGCGGAGAGGGTTTTTACGGAACATCATCGTTGCCATAGGAAATTGGGGATCACGCGCTGCAGTACCAGCACTCAAAAAAGCCTTAGTAGATGACGAACCCCTAATCCGTGGGCATGCTGCTTGGGCATTAGGGCAAATCGGCGGAAAGCAAACCGAACAGGCACTGCATGCCCAGTTACAAGAGGAAAATGACGCAGAAGTAATCTCAGATATCCAAGATGCACTACAGAACATCAACTCTGAAAAGGTAAAGTACAATGCCTAATTGTTATGTGAGTAAATCCCATAACAATTAGGCACTATCAAAAAGTAACAAGGAGATTACCGATTTCATTGTTTCTGCTCAAAAAGAAAAAATCCAAATCTGAAAACTAAAGAACATAGTTACATCTATCTTCCTTCGTATTTACCACGGACAAATGGATTGCAACGAGTATGATAACTGCCCGAATAAATAGTGTGTTCACGGTACACAGTCTATTTGAGGGGAGTTGCAACCATCAATATTGAGCAATTTGTATTAGGTCTAATATATTAACTACACCATCTTGGTTCACATCATACTTGGAGTTGGTTTTTCCAAAATTATTTGCCGCAATAACTAAGTCAAGTATATCCACGTTGCCATCTTGATTTAAGTCTTCGTCAACGGTATGAAACTTTGCATTAGGGTCCGCAGCAGGTACTGCTGAGATATTCTCATCCCAAGCAAGAGGAATGTCAAGTATCAGTTGACCTGGCGCGGATAATCCTATGATAACGTCTTCAATACCTGAACCCTTAAGGTCTGCGCGACAGATGCGACCTTGTGTATCTGTCCAATACAACCTGTCGCCTGCAATATCGACATCGATTCCCACTGGTACGTTATCTTCTAAGGTGATGATATCTTCAACTTGTGTTGTGTTCAAGGTTAGATTCGCGCGTCTGATTCTACCCTCTGTTTCACCTATTTTCTCTGTCCAATAGAGATGATCGTCTGCTACAGTGATGTTTCCAAGCGTTCCTGGACTTTTTATAAAGGTTTGGATATCTTTTCCGCTTAGGTTTGCAGATAGGATGTGTTCCTGTCCATCTGTCCAATAGAGTTTACTGCGGTTTGCATCTACGGTGATGTATTGCGGGGCATTGAGACCTGTGATCAAACTCTCAATATTTGAACCATCAAGGTTGCTCGTTTGAATATCACCCTGACTATTCGTCCAATAGAGTTTACTCTCCAGCGGGTTAATGCAAATATTAAGAGGCATACTCGTGAAAGTCGCGATTTCTTCTACGGAGCTTAAATTAACGAGGTCAAAACGTTGGATTGCTGCACAGCGATCTCCAACAGTTCCCAGACCCTCTATCCAATAAAGGTGGCGATTCAATCCATCAAAAACTACGCTCTTCGCTCGCATTGCAAACGGCCATTCGAGTCCTTCTGGACCATAAAGGGTGTTATAGTTCGTGTCTATCCAATAGATATTCGGGTATTCTGACGGATCGATGATCACTTTTTCTTTCGTCATAGCATTAAAGCGGATCTGTTTGGAAACGCCAGGGACACTCACATGGACTGTGGGCGTGTATTCGTCCGGTGGTAGATGTAGATGCCCGAGCAACAGAAAACTCTGCGCTCGTCCGTTGGCATCAGTACGGGATTCTGTATCAGAGAGCAAGCCGAAATCAGTCCAATTGGCATCCGCCCAAGGAGTTACACGAAAGATGACTTCAACGTCTACGACTGGATCGCCATTCACATCAAGGACTTCTACGACAAACGGTTCCGGTAACCAAGCGTTGGGGAGCCCTGTTTGATTATCGCCAGAAACTTTTCGGATGTCATTAGGCATTCGGTCATTCACATCGGCAACGTTATCACTGTTGATATCCACCTGATTTTGATGAGCTACACGGATATCATCTGCTGTGTAATTAATAGGCTCCCTCCCTTTTATATTTCCAAGCTTATCTATAATATGAATGAAATAGTTGCCACCATAGGAATCTGGTGCTAACAATTCAGTTGGTACTAACAATTCAGTGGTGATAAATTCTACAGTCGCACTTTTTCCGTTTAGGGTTTTTGAAGCAATTACGCTTTCTCCCCTGATTGGGTTGTGGTTGTTTCGTTGTGCAACTAACTGTACCTGATGCAATCCATCTGGATCAGTCAACTTACAGCGAATGCGGACCGCATTTGGTGGATAGGCGGTTAGTGGAAATGATTCGATCTCTATGCGTGAATCCATATCGGTTGGGTTTTCGTTGAAGTACCGATGGACATCTAACCATTCAGCTTCAAACTTAGACAACGACGGCTTCACCTTCCACATGTTTCTACTATATGCCATAATCCCTCCGGTCCGGAAATCGTGAAGCAATCCAAACGTGTGCCCTATCTCGTGAAGTGTAACGTGGAAAAAATCGGTTATTGGCGCGCAAACGCCTTCATGAGTCGCTCCTTTATGGAGCGTAAATGCGGCGGCCTCGTGACTGTCTGCCCTAGTAACCATACCACCACCTAACCTAAAGCAATCCATCCCGTCATTGGTGGCTACTGTGGTGACATAGATGTTCTTTGATATATCACCGAAGTGTTCGTTGACTTCTGCTTCAACGGAGGGATAGCGACCATAATAATAACGTATAGTTGGGAACTTCCCATTTACACGGTGCACGATGACCTTTCCTGTCTCATCCGTTTCAAGTCTAAAGGTTTTCCTTCCAAATCCATGGCGTTCCATTTGGTCGGCGTAAAACTTTTGCGCATCTTTCATCAATGTATCCAGATCCGCTTCTACATTCGGATCAGGTATGAGGTCATTCGGAAGAAAGTAGACCGTTCGCACGACATACTCAAGTCTCTTCTCCTGAGCGAAACTACTCGGCAAGAATAGATAGATAAAAGTAAAGAACACAAGTAAGTAAGAGGCTATTGTTTTCATGATACTTCCTTTGTAGCAGTTTATACAAGCTGTGGAAATCTTTATCATAGTGGAATTACACTTACTAAGTATAACCCAAGTTGCTACCTATAAGATTTCAGATATGTAAACACCGTTTTAATGAAAAAAATGCTCTATTTGCGAAAGTTTTGTAGCGTAAACTGTCAGTTTGCACATTTATAGGCACAATCTAATAGGTTATGCTACAAAGGTGGCAAATTAGGTTATTATATTCAACTGTAAAAAAGTTGAAGGTTTTCGGTAAAATGATGAGACAGAGGACCTTCATTCAACTCTTGCCTCATTGTCTACTCAATATTTGAATTTAGTATAACATTTTTCTAAAGTAGTGTCAAGCAAATTAAAATATTTCTCTTGACACACATAAAAAACAGAGTATGTTAAGGGTAAACCTATACATAAGGTTTATTATACGGATAACTATCAGGTTTATGAATCGGTTTTGCCTAAACATAAGTTAGTTCATGCCAAAGCGGAACGCACGCTATTGAACGTAACAATTGATGCGACATTGGTTTGTGCGTTTTAAGTGCAAGTCTATTATGGTTTCAAAGAGTGTGGAGATTGTGAATCTAACGATCGGTTTATTTGTGAGATTTCGCATCAATGGAGACGTTTATGACATCTTAAAAATCGGGAAAACCGAACTTGATATCATTATTTAAGAGACAACCTTCGATAATTAAATGAGTTCTTATGCTGTAGGCGAAGGTATTGGTTCATATTACAATGCTCTTTCAGTATCAGTCTGAGGGATCTCTGATATTTTTAGTGCGTAAACCTCCTCTAAGAATTTGTCGTATAGGATAGAACCGTCTCCCCCCATCTTTTCAACGATAGGACTAGCGATCGTCTCTGCCAGTTCAATCTTTCGTGTGACTGAAAGTGCAGAACGCCGTGAAAGATACTCACGTATTATACTTAACTCCGTATCAGTGATGAGATCAGTTTGTATCCATTCAACATAGAGAAATTCTTTGGGTGAAATGTTGATATCTGTTGCGACGTCTTTTGTGCCAGCATCAGTGAGTGTGAGTTTTTTTCTTGCTGTTTTAACCACAAGTGTTCCTGCTGCCAAGTCCCCTAATCGTTGCCAGTTACCATTTATCAACATAGCAATCAGTCCTATACAATAAAAGAAAGGCAGGAAATCAACGACTCTGACTAAGTTTCGGATCGCCGAATCTGCAAAACTTATGGGATACCCTCCAGTTTTCATCACCCTTAATCCGAGTAACCGTTTTCCAGGAGATTGACCATTTGTAATGATCTCAAATGCCATATAGTATCCCCAAAATAGCGCAAAGACGACGATACCACCAATTGCAGCAAGCCAGTTCCCGAAAACACTTCCCAATTCAGATATGAGTCTCTCGTTGACATAACTTCCAATAAAAACAATCAATAAGAGCAAACTTGTGTCTATCAAGGCAGCAAAAAAACGGGAGCCAATACCTGCTTTCTGAAAATTCAGGCTAATCTGTTCTGGTGTTTCTACGGATAAATGGTCATTCATGATTTTTATTAAAGTTCATATATCTTGGCGTCCTGCCCTGCTATATCCACAACAGCGACTGTTGCTTTACCAGTTGTCCATCCGCCTGTTTCCCCTGGATTTAGCAGGAGCGAATTGTCCGTGTTTATATCTATCTTATGGGTGTGTCCATAGACAACAATATCGTAATCACCACTCTTGGATATGGGTATAGCAAGTTCTGGATAGTGCATGACTGCAATCCTTTTGTCGCTAAGTGTTACGCTGGCAAGGTTGGGATGCACCTCACCGATCGCTTCAAACTTTTTCGCAAGGACAACGCGTTCACCATCATTGTTACCAAAAACACCAACGACACGGCAATCGAGATCAGCTAACGGATCAATAGCAAATGGTGATATGAAATCACCTGCATGAACAACGAGGTCTACACCAAGCTTATTGAAAAGTTCTACTGCCCGTTTGACGTTCGGGATGTTGTCGTGACTATCTGACATGACACCGAGTTTCATCTGTAATTCCTCTCTTTTTATGCGGTTATAGAAATGGGAACTCTATGAATGACCTATCATGGAGCTCACAATCCATCCGGGTACGATTAACCTTGCGGGAAATCCGTGTGCTGCTGGTAAGACTTCTCCGTTCATTTCAAT
>CAZURU010000091.1:0-14853 GCA_964623585.1 uncultured bacterium | reverse complement strand
TGAACCGCTCGCGAACGGTGTCTATCTCTACAAATTCACAGCGCGCAAAGGCGATATCCAGAAACAGAAGGTCGGTAAAATCGCCGTGCGGAAGTAGGTGTGGTGTATGAAATCACAACTTTCGCGGAAATAAGGTAGGCGAGGTGTTTTTGCTTGGGTGTTTCCCATAGTAACCTCGCCTGTTTAAAGTGTCCAAACAATTCTGAAATCCACTATAGGCCTATCGGCTCCCAAGGAGTACTTCAATAATCCTTCCAAAAGGCTTATCTGGAAACAGAGAGGCAAGTTTCTGTGTATACGTCAGCGGTGTAAGTTCCAAAATCTCACCATCTATTTCATGATCTGTTTGCAAAGCATTTCTGATGTTTCTGAAAGTTCCTGATATCAACGCAACTTGGAAAAAAGAAACTTGGATACACCATAAGGCAGCCCCAGCGGGGCGAAATGTCTATCTACTAAAAGTTGTCCAAAGTTTAGTATAATGTATAAATACATCAGAAGTCCTCTGGAACAACCCAAATTACAGAAGTTTGAGTCGGTTTTGCTCGGTAGGCTCCATCAGACTCGATTTTGAAGTTAATCAACCGGACAAAGGTCCCTTCCGCGAAGTCTTTTAAATTTCCAAATTGTTCAGTTGACAAATTTGAAATTTCCCATTCTTGCGAAGTCCGATCCAATTTTTCGGATACTATTACTATAGAACCTCTATTATTATTTTTACCGATTGTAAGTTTTAGAACTCGACCGCTCAGACACCCATAATCATCGGTTCCTGGAATTGGTTGTGGATTTTCTTCCCAGAATGTGTTGCAAGCCCCTTTAAACTCGCAAAATCTACAACTATCAATAGAATACTGTGCTAATTCTGAGTGCAATACTCCTGACGCAATTTTCGCGTTATAATTATTCCTTAACTCCTGAGCCTCCTGTTTTATGTCCATTGCTTCTTTTGGATTAATTGCGATATAGATTACCTCTTTATTTAATAATCTAATTTCACCATCTATAGGCCATTCACCAAATTCCTCCCTAACAATCGAAGCATAGAACAAAATCTGCTGTTTCCATGATTCAATTTTCTCTTCCCTACTTTCCGAATCATCAGGGAGTTCACCACTTTTATAGTCAATAATCACAAGGCCGTTTTCGCGTCGGAGGATGAGATCAGGTTTACCAGTAAATTCCTCTCTAACGCTATCGAACTTACGTTCACTTGCGATAACCTGTGTTTCAGATATACCCTGATTTGACGCAATATCTTCACATCGGCGGAGGGTCCGCTGTTGCAATATAAAGTATTTCCTCCACTTTTTAATCGGCAGTAGATATTTATCAAGTGGCGCGGTCTGCAACTCTCTTTCCACTTCTCTGACAACCCGATTCCAGATTACCTCTGCTTGGGTTCGTAAATCTTTACTATCTCTGCTAATTGTTCCCGCGCTTTCTAAAACTCGGTGAGCAATCGTACCCAAGAGTGCTGCCTTTGAACTTCTGGTTGTTTGCTGTGCTTTTGCTTTTTGAAGTCCTGCACGTAGTGAACACTGTTTTAAGGTCGCAAGTAGCGTCGGAGAAAGGTTTGTGATTGGTTGGAGTGTTGGAAGTGGTTGAAGTTTCATATTATTGTTTTTGATTGAGTGTATTCATTACGACACTTACTCTACGAATAGCATCAAAAATATTAATGTAATCTACTGTAAATCCAGATTCTTGAAGATCAACAGCAGTAGAGGCGATGTGTTTCCCCGCCCAATCTCCAGTAGATGCAAGTGGGTGATGAAGAATAAATGCTTTCTGCTGTGTTTGATCCTCAACAAAGACAGGTACTTCATTAAAGTCATCTCGTACAAGACCAGGAAGGAGTTCCTCCAGATTTTTTGAGACACGATCAACTAAAGAAACCCAGTAATTCTTTTGAAGATCCATGTAAAAGTCTTTTTCAAGACAGAGTCTTGCTACATCAAGGCCTAATCTCCAATCCAGAAATGGATGGTAAGGCATATTAGAGTAGTCCCGCATGCAGCCTTTGTTATAACAAGAAGAATCACACTCTTCGCTGTGGGAAATCAATCTATTAGCAAAATCCTTTTTAGGATTAATCATATCGCTGAGGTATTGAATCAATCGGAAGGGTTTTCCTTGGGGATCAGTTTCACCGATATGCCGGCAATATCCAGCTCCGTTTGCTAAGGCATCTGCGATGAAAATTTGTTGTTTGTAGATTCCTGTTTCTTCCATAGGCATGGGGCGAATTTCAACTCGCAGCTCGTCAGGGGATACATCCAGTTGACTTGCCGCAAATTGACGAAACAGAAAACCGAAAGAGTAAAGTGCTGCACGCCAGTATCCCTCTTTTTCTCCCTGATTTTGCAAAATACCTTCTGGAATTTCCTTAATCTCGAGTAATAAAACATCTGTGGTTTTAGAGGCATAAAGTGCGGCTACGTATTTTTCTTCTGCCAAATTGCGCTTTGTATTCAATTCATGGCAGACTTCAGGAGATACAAGTGCTTCACCACTTTGTTCTTTTTGTAGGGTAAACAACCGATCACTGTTAGTGTTAATTGACAGCAATTTTAATTTTTCTGCCGTTTCCCATAGGAAATTGTGTTCATGTTTTAGGTCTGTAAGTGTGTCCGAAGGTAGGCGGGAATATGTTGAACGGGGTGTCCAACTGAAAGACTCATGGGCATCGTTAGGCATAAAATTAGTTAGAAAACCCTTTGGTTCAATTCCATGAATCGGTTTATATTTTTCAGTGCCACAAATTTCACAGCAACTGTCATCTTTGTTTGCCTTTTCAAAAACAGCTTTGCAACTATCGCAGAATCCTATCCATCTTTTATGTGCAATACCACTGTCAGTTACTATTTTGTTTGGTTCTCGTTTATACGATACAATACCGATTGAGGTATGGATTTTCTTATCCTTGATGGTTTCTGAACCTGGAGCAAACTGGCTGATCGCAAGTTCAATGTCGCGGTCAACCACCCCTGATGTTGGAGGCCAATTGGAAATACGGGGTTGTTGATGGTACAATAAACGTACACCTGTTGGAAATCCAAACATCGGTAGTAAGCCAGATTCAGCCAGGACTTGGCTTAAATCATCATCTTTGTGTTCATGGTTCTTGGCACATTCGTTAATCTCAATTTCAAGTTTGTCGGTAACCCAGTTTAACAGTTCATCTGTTCCGTTTTGGAGGTCTAATTCTGTTTGGGCGGCAAGTACCCTCACAATTTGTTGAATTTGCCCTTGCTGCGTTTTGATCCAATCGGATAGTTTCTCCCGATTAGTGGTCCAATCAAAGACTTTCCCAAATTCACCGTGGACATTTCTCTCGTTTAAAGTTTCAATAGAGTATTTTGGAAAAGCGTGGAATAAAATTTCCTTTGCCAATATTCTTTTAATAATGTCCGGACTCCGAAGATCCAGGTACGGTGATGGTGTTGGGGTATTTGTAATTTCACTTGTATTGGAGAAATAATGGTCATCGTGGGTCCTAAGGCGGCATAGAGTCAAAGAATACGCTGTAGGATCTCCGCGTCGTCCAGCGCGCCCAACGCGTTGTTGATAATTGAAACGTTGAGGGGGGACGTTACCCATTAAAACTATTGAAAGTGCTCCGATATCCACCCCCGCTTCCATTGTCGTTGTCACACTAAGAAGATCTATTTCATCTGTTCGCGGATTTTCATTGTCAAGAATGATTCCTTGGAACCATCGTTGTCGTTTTGGACGTTCTTCCGAATCTGTTTGTGCGGTTAACTCCTCGCAGTGAAAACGATGAGGCTGAATATCTGAATTAGCTTGATTGGTGTAATAACCACCAAATTCTTTAAATAGGTCTTTCTCTCTATCAATTTCTACCAATTGTTCCAAGCATTTTGTGTTTGTGCAAATCCCACCTGCCTTGTAAAGATGCTTACGCCTACATTGGGGGCATTGAAAAACCTTATCACCTTGTGAAAGACGAAGTTTGAGATTTTCAACGCGAATGAAACAATCTTTGAAACTATTTGATGATTTTTGCTGTTCCTCAATTGCTCTGATGAGTTCATTAGCGGAATATCCAATTTGTTCAGCTGATTTTTTGATGTAGTCTCGAAGAAAGGCAGGATTATTTGTTTGGTCGTCAAGAGGATGGTTAATCGTTGTATATCTTCGTTCACCAAGGATTCTAGTAACAGCGGACATCATTTCAGAGGCATCAAATTCCTTAATATTCCATTTTCCCGAATCCGTATACGGTTCGCACCAAGCGAGTCCAAGTCCTTCTAATCCCATATCTCTTCGTGCGAATAGAAGTTGTTCCGTTATCATTCTTTTTAACTCAGCTTGGATACTTGTCAGAAGTTGTTTTTGATGATCTTCGAGCAGATATGGCGGATGGACTGATATAGGTTCTTCATCCCATTTGAAGACTTCTTCCCATTTATGATCAATCCATGTATCCCGTCTACTCTTTTCCCAAGAGATTTCCACCTTGCTACCGTAGCCTCCAGGATTCATACCGAGTTCGATAAATGCATCAAAGCAGTCATCCTGAAGAGCTGTGAATGGATAGTTGTCTCCAAGTGCGACAAGTTGATTTTCCTGATCAGAGGTCAAAGGTTCTTCGTCAAAAAAAGCATCCTCGATTGAGTCAAGCAATTCCTGTCGATCAGGAAATTTGTTGCCAAGGCGGCGGATTGCAGCTCTAAAGACTGATCGTGGATTTTGAAGATTACGAACAATTGCTAAGTCTTTATCTTTCGCTTGCTTTTTCATTGCTTCAATAGCGATGAGTCGAATCATATCCTGATAGTGTGACCACTGAATTCCAACGGCGTATTTTGCAGCATCTTGGCGACTGTCAGAGAAGATAATAGTCTTTCGATCCGATTGATCTTTAACAATCGTTTGCAAGGTTTGCGTGAAAATTTGGATAATTTTTTGCAAACCTGTCCTGCTAGTTCGGAGCGTCGAATATGCTTGTTCTTTGCCATTAACGATAATATTTTCTGCTTTGTATTCCCGTAAATCACCGCAATTGGGGCAAAACTTGGGCATTTCTGAGCATGACTCCTTTGGGTCGTCAATTTTATAGTAATAACCGTTAGAATTAGATGAGGCATCCGGAATAAGTGTTCCATCAGAGGATGAGAACACAGCAGGTGACCATTGTCTTTTAATGCCGTTTTTTGTCCAACCATTTTTTTGAACTGGTGTTTGCGTACTCTGCCAGAAAACTGCATAGGTCTCATAGTTCCGGTCTCTGATACCTTTTTCAGGCAAACCCGATAGATCTTGGTAGTCCCCGCTCAGGTACCAACCTTGGACATCTTCCGATATCTTCTGTTTGTAGCCCCCAAGGAAGATGTCCCCGCACGTTTCACAAGTTAACAATTCCATGACCCGTGAACCGCACTCATCACATAAAACACGCCGGTTTGCGAACAGTTTTCCCACTGGAGTTTCATCGTTCCCACCTTGGCAATTTGAATTGCTACATGCCCATAATCCTTCAAAGTTTTTAAAGAAATAATGAATCCGAAGCGGCAATAAAGCTCTTTTTGAATTTGGATCCTCCTTCTGTTGAATTAAGTACTGAATTAGTCCACGGATCGCATTCTCGGAGATTGGTGTTAAAGCAACTTTGTTTGCAGCTTCGCACATTTCTTTAATTGTTGAGGCGTGCAGCTTATCATTATAGTTGCAAAGTTGTGTTACTGCATGTTTTACTATATCTTTATCTTTTAAAATCTCATCTAAATGAGTGGAATCAACATCTATATCAGAACACTCGGCATTTTTATTAAATATTTCAAAATGTTTTGCGTGTTTAAGGCACTCCTGAAGTTCAATACTTTTATCGGGATGGGGAGGGGATCCAATAATTTTGAAGGCTTTCCCTCGCGCGAAAAATTGGCGGAGGTATTTGTGACCTTCGTTACCTTCCAAGGATGCACTTGATGCAATAATGCGAAGTTTTGGAGAATCAGGATCGAGGTCAAGGCGATTGAAGAGTGTCCGAAGCAGGTAAGCCACTTCTGAACCTGCTGTACCGCGATAGGAATGCAGTTCATCAACAACGAGATGGAAAATACTATCTGGTTCTTGCAGCCATTCCTTTGTTTTTTTAAAGATTGGTTGCTCCAAATCGCGGGTGAGCATGATGTTCAGCATTGAATAGTTTGTGATGAGAATATCAGGTGGATGATCTTGCATATCCCAACGAGACCACATCTCAGATGCATCAGGATCGGTGGAAGGAAAGAAATAACGCGTTTCCTCAGTTTCCTTAGCTTTTTCTGATTGCCTCTGTAGTTTCTCAAGTTGGTTTTGGAGTCTTCGGAGGTTTGGATTTGTATTTTTCTCACTTTTTTCTTGGCCGGGTACTGGTGTCAAACTGGTATAACGACCAAAGTAGAACCGGTTATCACCTCTGTTGTCTGTGAGCCATTGACGTGCATCTGGACTATCACAAGCGCGTCGGAGTCGCATGAGTTGATCTTCGACAAGTGCATTGAGTGGATACAAAATTAACGAGCGGATAGCAGCAGAGCGGTTTTCACCTTCACGTTGTGGAACACGTTTCTGCTGAGTTTTCCACCACGGATGATCTGGATTTCTTTCCCCATAAACGTTCCAGTTTTGGGACTCCTTGATAAGATAACTGAAAATTGGCAGCAAAAAGCATTCCGTTTTTCCAGAGCCGGTACCAGTTGTAACAACGACATCCTCACCATCAATAACGGATGCTTTAATCGCTTCTGCTTGATGTTTATAAAGTGTGCGATCTATTGGTGCAAGCCCTTCGCTACCGCCGGCTGCGAGAAATTCTCCAAGTTCGGCAGGTAATTTTAAATCCATACATAATTGAGACAAGGTCTGGCCTGAGGAAGGATGAGGAAAAATTGGTTCAAAACGGGGTTCTTGGAAAAGCAAGCCTTTTTCTCGTAATAACATGTCTCTTTCTTTTTCTAACTTCTCACTATTGAAGCCCATTATTGTTTGTATGTAGCGGATGTAAGAATCACAAAGCAATTCATAGGTTTTAAAAGGATCTGACATTAAAAAAATAGCCTCCTAATTTTGATAAAGTAATTTAGTCAATCGATATGCCACGCCTCTTGGCACGTCCGAATAGCAAACAAAACCGCCTATTAATTGAGGTGGATAGCCTGAACAGAGCGTCGCACACCTATCTATAATTAGTGGCAACTGCAACGATCTTTTTATACACCATCTCCGGGTTTCTTCTTCATAGCTAACCAATCCTGTTGTTTTACCAGCATTAGAAAGCGCAAACCATATTCCCCAGTCGCGTGGCACTTTTCGTTCGTTGGAACCGAATTTTAAAATATAAATATTGGGGCCGTATTGAGGAATTTCATAAAGCCCGTTCCCACGTAATCGTTGGTTGTCTGGTTTAAATTCTAAAGCCTGAAGATTAAACTTTTTCACTGAATTTGTAAATGCCGTTTCTGTTTGTTGGGGAAAGCCAGTATATTTTGGTTTTGGCAATAGAGTGGACAATTTTGCTGAAAACGACCAGCTGATATAAATGCCTAAACTCTCAATTTTAGCGAGAGAAACGTCTGTCAAGTCACTGAAAAAAATAGTGGTTGGAGCATACTTATTAATTTTTGTGTGCCATCTCCCACCTGTATCTGAAACACATTGTTTGATTTCCTCAAGAAAAGCAGGTGTTCGACTCCCAGTAAGGACATATCGGTTTTCTACCGTTGTATCAATAAGAACTGCTGGAGTGATTGCAATTGCAACACGTAATAACTCCATAGGATCATAATCAAGATGTCCCAACCGCCCAAGAGATACAAGGTAAGTGAACGGATTATAGTGTCGTTGCTCATTTGCCAATCTTTTAACTGCCTCCTTGAATTTTTCCCAGTTCACTTGACCTTCGTGGGATAAATAGTACAGGAGTTTATCATAGACATTGTTTTTAGTTTGATTCATTTACATTCTCACGTGCTTGTTGTAATCCTTCGTAGAAATTCTGTAAGTCACTATTTTCCTGATCCAGTGTACTTAAAACATTATCTATCATTCTTGGTTGATTTTCGATCCATGGTAAAAATCTTATAGTCAATGCCCAATCGAAGGCACGAGTTGGTGCCATAATGTTATGTGAAAGCCGAAGATAATGTTGTATTTCCCGAAGAATCACTCTTGGAATTTGCCAACCTCTGTTTTCAATAGATGATCTAATCTCTTCCAGAAATTCATAGTGTCTTTCGTATTCAGACTCGCTATCCGGATTCGGTTGACACCAAGGTTCCCATTCGGACAGCGTAAGAGGAATTCCTGAGGGCTTTAGGTTCCGAGCTTCAATAGATTCTGGGCTCTTAGGTTTGGGCAAACGTGCTACACGTTCATAAAAGTCCTCGTTTGTCTGGCATCGATTTGTTCCAAGACAGCGGATCAGAAACACTCTAATCCAATCTTTGCAAAAACTGTTAACCCAGTCCAGAAAACCGGGCAGATAAGCCTCCGGAAATGATCTGTCACAATCGCAAAAACATATCACCCATGGCATATCTCCGGCTTTGAGCATTTTCTCAATTGAAACTTTCAACTCAACCCGTTCCAGCCTTATTCCAAAGCACTCTTCGGCAAAAAATTCCGGAAACCAATTTTGTAATCCAAGCCATCCGATTTCTACATTGATCGTTGTATCGTAGAGGTGGTTATCGCACATTAATTCCCAAACTTTAATTATTCGAGGATCGGCAATCTCAACCGCGGGAAAGGCTTTCAACGCTACATGAATAGCTGCTGCCATCTCTTTATCTTTGCGGTCCGTTATACCAAACCTTTGTAGAAAATGACAAAAATCGTCCCAATACTCATTTTCGTCTGCGTAGCGTTCTGTTTTTTCCTGTAATTCAGTCTTGTACCATTCTGCCAATTTCAGGGCTTGATCGGTAATTCTCAGTTCATCAGTCGTTTTCGATTTAATTTCAGAAATAGCAACCTCTGCTGCATCAAGTCTCACTCCAAAAGATTCTACCTCCCTCGGCCCTTGTGAGTTTAGTTGTTCTATCCTACTTTGTACTTGCCGATTTATCAATTGATCAATTTCCGGTCTACTGACAGATTCTATCTCAGGAAGTTTATCTTCAAATGAGTTAACCGTTTCACTAAGTTTGGAAAGTTTCATCTCCAGTGAACCAATTCGCCTCAACAAGCCAACTAACTGGTTAGAATTCGACTCTATACTGTTAATCCGATTATCAAATTGATTGTACTTGCGTCCGACTGTTCGCTTAAGTTCTTGAAGTTTCGTATCAAAATCTTGACGTTCTTTTGCTATTTGTTCAGTAAGTTTTTGCTCCAATTCATCGGCAGATCTCATGACAGAAATTTGTACATTCAGGTCATCAACATTTTGAGATAATCTGTCAACAGTCTGAAACAATTCATCAACTTTACCCGGAAGTATTGCTAATTGTTCTCTCTGCTCAATTTCTTCGCGCGAAGGCACTTGATTGATTAAATTTTGGATTCTCTCATCTTCATTAAAGTAGCCATATTCGTAAAAACGATTAACTACCGCCTGATGAATCGCAGTATTGCGACTTGCTTCTAACAAAAACTTGAAACAATCAATATCTAATTCGCTATTCGGTGGTCTAATGCATTGGTGGTTGTCATCAAAATCTGTTTCATTGTCAAATGTAGTGAGAACATCATCCAACTCGGGATAAGATTTAACCCAGTACATCCAAGCCTTTGTGAACAAATCCCAGATGGCAGAATCAGGATTCGTAAGTTCTTGTTCCTGTCTGAGTCTATGAATCAACTGCGGAACCGTTCGTTCAAGCGGAGCGCGCCCTTCCCGAAATCCGGGTACTCTACGTTGAAGCAACTGATTTCGTATAAAGTTCCTTCCTTGAGGATCGGTTACCTGTTGCAAGAAAGTAACGAAATCTGTCTGACTTCGTTCTATTAAAATTCTTCTTTTTTCGACTGGATAAGGTTTGGCTTCCAAGACTACCTACCTGCTCTTCTATGGAGTTCGGCATACGACAATGCCGTTTCATAGTATTGTTCTAATTTCTTCTGAACAAAGGCTCGCATAGCAACATTCTGATCTATATCCTTCATTACATCACTTAACCATTCCGGGACTGAAACTTGGCCGGACTTCAGTTCAATAGCTAGTTTTACGATTGATGAAATGCGTTCAGCGGGCGATTTAAGTGATTGTCTTTCGCTTTGTTCTGCAATCTGTGGCTCGATTCTCACATCATCCCATGTAACTTCAGGAATACTTGTTCCAAAAAACTTCGCACCTGTCAACCAGATTCCAGGTTTTTCTGCAATTTCTGATACTTCTGTTTCAGCGTAGATTGGCATTGTTCTCCGATCTTCAGTTATCGCAGCGGTTAAGGTCTGTTCGTGATGTTCTAACGAACGCTCCGGAGATATAATCCGTAATTCTCTCGTTTGCCCTCCATAGTTAAGGAGATGGAAGCCTGGTTCCAGCGCGTTATCCAGACGGACAAGTCGATCTTCGCAAACCGGGAAAGCCTGATCGTCAACAGACAAAAACTCTTCATCGGAAAGTCCAAGATCGGGAACGAAAACGGTGGGAAGGCAGAAATCAAGATAAACCCTGCGACCAGATTGATTTTTGACGGATAGCCCACCAGTAAAACTTATCCGCTCATTAGAGTTGACAGAAAGTTTCCAGAGAAGATCCTGATCAAAAGATACAAATTGGGTGGGCTCAACTTGCACGTACAGCCAATCCTTTTCTTCTCCATCAACATAGATAGGATTAGGTTCTTCAAATTCTTGCTCGTAAGTCTGTCGTAAGCAATTTATGACTTGCTCCTTCAATCCTCTACGAAATAGTATTAAATGGTCTTCATAAAGGCGCATATTGCGTTGAGAGAGCCATCCGTTATCCCGTTCAGAATCTTCTCGGAAAACCCAGACATCAGAAGGATTAAATGTGTAGATTATTGGGTTAGTCTCGTCTGTTTGCAATTGCAAGTGATGAGACAGATTCCAAAATATGCTGTCTCTATCGATAACTGGTCGAAACCATTTTTCCAAGTGCGATGGTTGTAGATGCTGAACTTCTAACGGATTAACCCTACATTCAATTTCATCTCTTCCCCGTGTTGGAAACCAGTAGCGAATTTCAGCATTATTGTTAGATGGAACAAACCGAATTTCAACATTAACTGAAGCAGTCGTTTGCCTTTTACCGCTTGTTGGTTCAGGTGGTATTTCGCCATCCCAATGTTCCAGAAGTGATTTAACTTGGCTGAGGATTGACTTCCTGTAAGGTTCATTGGAAAAATAGAGTTTAATTTTTGGTGATCCATCTGATGATTGTAACCAAATCTCTAGGTCTTCCTGAAGTTGTTTGTCTTGAATTTTTGAAAAAGGCGTAAGACCGTGAGCACGAAAAAATCTGTAAACGTTCCGCCGATCCCGATTGCTTATCAGACATTGCGAGATTGGGTACCAGACGTATTTGCGACTTGACGAACCTTCAGTTAAATAGAGGACAAGGGTATATTGCTCAAGGGTCCATAGCCGCAGATGTTTCCAGAAATATTCAAATTGAGGGCCTTTAAAACCTGTCGGAGCTCCCTTAACTGATTTTCCAAATAGCACTTCATTGAGACGGTAGTAATAATTATTAGGAGCCACGGCATCTTCGGTAGAATTTTCAGCATCCATCAAGCTTGCAGCAAGGACAGTGAGGGCAAGGAAAGCAACCTGAGAGGGTTCGTTTTCCGAATAATTATTCCATAGATCTGGGTCTACAGTCTCGAGTACGGCCCGATTGCCACGAACTACTTTATCTCTAACTGCCTCTTTTAAACTCTCGGCAGCATCTGCTACATTGAAATTGAATCTTTCGGCAATTTCACCAAGTGTTTCAGCATTGATTTGCAAAAAGGCAATCTGGCCTGGCTCGGAGTCTTGAAAAAAATAGGATATAATTGCCTTGTTCCATTGATCATACGTTACCATAACTATTTATTCCATGTATCAGGGGGTATAATGTAGAGATTTGAACGATGAACAGCGTTGCACAATTTCAATTCTACCTTATCATACCACGGATGTTAAAATTTTTCCAACTTAAAATGAACAAGTCAGATGTGTAAATATTTTGTCAAAAAACAGAGGTGCCAGAAATATAAACATGCCGCCCTGACAGGGCTTGATTTACCGTTTCAACGTGTTTCTATAAACATGCCGTCCCTTCGGGACTAAACCCCACGTTGGGTCCTAAATTAAGGTCAAAGTGGTCTCTGCAAGGGGCCCGGGACATTTTAGAATACTTAATGCCAAAAACTTTACACACCCCTGACTTGACATTCAGTTGACAGTTGTTCGCACGACATGTTATTATTACTTCTAAAGTGCTAACATTGTAACAGACATAAAATCGTGAGGGCAAGCGAAATGGAAACAGATATGTATGAATTCACCAATTGAAATTGATTGTTTAGAAAACTACATAAACCGAGTCGGCGAAATTGCTGTGTCTGAAAAAAGTCACCTCTATCGTGGACAAGAAAATGCCGAATGGCGAGTGAGAAGCAGTGCACTCCGACGCTTGGAATTGGAAGAATACAGAACCTCTGACGATTCGTTTCCTTATGTGTATTTAGATTATCTTTTAAAGATCATCTATGAGGTCAAACTCAATTATCCGTCTATATACAGAAACCTGTTTCCCTTAGAATGTCTGGCACATTTGCAACATAACGGTGTGGCTACCGGTCTCATCGATTTCACTTTCAATCCGCTTGTTGCGCTTTGGTTTGCTTGTGCATATCAACAGGAAGGCATAGATGGGAAAGTAATTGTATTGGAAAACGATCATGAAGTGATTGAGGAGATAGAGACACCAGAGAAACTTGAAAGTGACTTGAAAACATTTTTTGGTGTCGATGAGGCGAAATGGCATCTTTGGTCACCAGCATTGGACAGCCAATTCGTTGATACGCAACGCATGACTCGGCAACACTCTGTATTTCTGTTCGGTTTGCCTGAAGTCGCAAGTGAGATGATAGCCAACGAAATTGTGATTCCTTATATCCACAAAGAACAATTAAGAACAGAATTAGCGAAAGTCGGCATCTCGGAACAAACCCTATTTGCCGATCTGATCGGATTTTTCGGCAGAAACACGGCTCAGCATTCTTATGATTCTATTCTGGCTGAAGCTGACACCGGGGGAAATTTACCATGAGAGGCCGTTTACTCAAGGGTGAGGAAAATCTTTACCTTGACTATATGATGCGTGGCAGCGTTAGATTGGGAAAAGGATTCTACGACCCAGCAATCCAAGACTTTAACGAGGCACTTAAACTAAAGCCAGATCTTTTGGATGCCTACCACATTCGAGGCGTTGCTTATCGAAAGAAAGGCGAAGTTGACAGAGCCATTGAAGATTTTAACACGACAATAGACCGCAAGCCTGATTTTGCCGAAGCCTATTGCAATCGTGGTATGGCTTATTATCGTAAGGGCGAGATTGAAAAGGCTATGGCAGACTATAACACCTCCATAACTCTTAAACCGGACCTCGCCCATGTTTATTATCAACGCGGCATCGTTTACCACGATAGAGGTGAAGTAGATAAAGCTATTGAAGACTACAGCACCACTATTAAACACTACTATAATTTTGCCGAAGCCTATAACAGGCGAGGACTCGCGAATCGCGATAAAGGCGAGTTTAATCAGGCGATCAAAGACTTTAGTAAGGCGATAGAGCACAGCCCTAAGCTTGCTGAAGCGTATTACAATCGTGGCAAAATCCATGCCATCAAAGGCGACACTGAATTTGCTATTGATGACTATAATCGGGCAATAAGTCGCAAACGTGATTTCGCTGAGGCCTACTACAGCCGCGGGCAAGCTTACTTTAGGCAAAGTGATTTTGACGCTGCTATTCAAGATTTTCGTAAGGCAATAAGTCTGAAACCTGGGTTAACTAGGCCCTATCTTGCTCTCGGTAACGTATATGAAATCAGAGGCGAGCATTCCCAAGCTCTTGAAAACTATACCAAGCTCATAGAACTGAAACCGAGAGAGGCAAGTGTCTATGCGAACCGGGGCAATGCTTACACGCGTCAGGGAAACCTTGAACTCGGTATTAAGGACTACAACAAAGCCATTGAGTTGGATCCAAGTCATGGCGGAGCGTATGTAGGACTCGGAAACGCTTTTGACAAAAACGGCGACCTGGATTCCGCCATCCAATATTACACTAAAGCCGTTGACCTGGAACCCGACCATCCTGTTGCCTACTGCAGCCGGGCTGGGATTTACAATCAAAAAGGCGAGGTGGATAAAGCGATTGCCGACTATACCAAAGTCATAGAACTGCAACCGTTGATTAAGGAGGCATATTACTTTTTAGCGGAGGTTTACATGCAAGTTGGCAATTGGGCAGAAGCCAAATTAAATTTGACAGTTGCCAGAACCCTCGGCGTGGATATCATTGGTCTATTTCATGAGAAATACGGCAGCGTTGTGGATTTTGAGCAGAAACATGGTGTCCAATTACCAGAGGATATCGTCACGCTGCTACCGTGAGAACTTTCGGAACACAAGGCCCTGTCAATCCGCATGATAACTATATGGTCACACATTCCCGTTCAATCCGCACGACGACATTATCGATGAACTCACAACTTATGGGGTCATTCAGAACGGACCTGACGGGAAATGTGAGATTGTTAACCCTATCTATCTGTACCATATCAGGCAGATGCTCACACCAACAGTGCATTCAGACAGCTACCCTCGTCCAAACACCAAAACATCGTAATCCTGCCCTTGGTACGCAAACTGGTTTTTAAA
>CAZURU010000090.1:0-14873 GCA_964623585.1 uncultured bacterium | reverse complement strand
GGGTTATAGTATAGTTCACAGGCGTAGTGAGTAGAAATTGGCAATAATCTAAACGCGTCGGTTTTGGTTTATTCATCGTTATTATCCTCCTCATAGACTATTTTAGAACAACGAGGAAAATTATTCAAGCATATTGTGTAAGTCCTATTGATTATACTTGATGGGACGGTGGATTGTCAACGGAAGTTTTTGAGCGGGTAGTGTTGTGGAAGCGAGAGCACCCGCTTTACCATTAATCACTGATAACATTCCAGGATCCAAGACTCCAAGTCACCATAAATTCTTTCTGCTTCTTTTTGAATGTCATGACGTTTGCTATATGAATTTCCACGTGTTCGTGAAACGATGGAAATTGCTAGTTTCTGCTCATCAACAAGATTTAGTAAACGTTTTTGAATCAAGTCTTCTACAGCCTCTCGATAGACTGGACTATCGAGTTGAAACATCTTTACTGGTGTGAACCTTACCGCTACAAAATCAATTCGTGCTAGTGGAATCTGTTCGTAGTCATAAATGTCTGAAAGGCGCTGCAAATAAGTATTATGAGCTAAGTCAGATAAATGTTGGGTGAGTCTACCAAGAGGTCCTGTTTTTGCTCTTGTCTGTCCAACGTAGAGAGTTGCTTGGTTCTCAAGTAACCCATAAATCGCATACAAAAACTGACTTTCTTTCGCAATTGTGTAGTCAAAAATTGTTGCCAGTACATGTTCAACAGAATCTCTCATACATCCGCCAAAAAGTCTGTTAGATTAAGTCTCCGAATTACATCCAAAAGTGTACCTCCGACCCTTTCTCGATATTCTGTCATAATTTCTTCAATCTTATCATTATCATGTTCTGATTTATAAACAAGATCATATTCACCCTTAGCAATTCCAAAGAAGAAAACATCCATTACCTTCAACAGATTGCTGTTTTCAGGAACAGTATCTAAAATGTCTCGACAAAAACTGTGCGACCTATTGATTCTCACAATCAATCCACGCGTCGGATCATGGGCTCTTTCCCAAAGTTGATTGTTGTCTAGTGTATCAACATATAGCAAGCGATGCCCTGTTTCATTGACACGTTGTTGGTCTTCAACACTTAATGGTTTAGCATTAATAGCTTTATTCCGGCGTTCTTCCAACTCCTTTCTTTCTTCAGGTGGGGCAACATCCTCATCCCGTTTATCTTCATCAATTTGAAGGTCCGCAATTGGAATTAATGCTTGATTCGCAGTATCATGTGGATTTCGTGTGATCGGTGCTACTGTAGTTCGGTGTGCGGTTTTCCAAGCAATCCGGCTCTTCTTTAATGCCTCTAGAACTATTGGTGTAAGTTGATCCTGGGCAATTTCCGAAAGATGTATATGGCTTTTTGTAACATCAATGTTTAAAATATCATCGGCTTCACTGTTAATTAACAATCTGCCTCGAAAGGAGTATAGATCCTGATCCGGCAAGAAGAAACCTAGGCTATCTGCCCACGAGATCAGTCTCCAGTTACGATAAATGTAAAGCCCATAATTCCCTGGTTTAATTAGATAATGAGCGCGACAATCTGTTCGACTCATTAAACCTTTAGCCTCTACACTGGGTGGGTGGGGAAGCTGTGTAATGTCAATTTTTCCGCATATCCTACCAGTAGAATCGAGTTGAAATGACTGCGATTTTGTAATCCATTTTGGGGTAAGACCATCCCAAGTATGTTCGTTCAAATCAGCACTATCTACATCATCAATTTCACTAATAAACAGTGGATCTACAGCAATGACGTCAACATCATCAATTTTCAGCGAGAAACGCTCAAATCCTTCAGCGAGACCTTTCAAATAGTAATAGTAGGTCACTCCTGCTTTACTCTTTAATTCATTAACGATTTCGGATGTACGTGGTAAAGATTTGTGGAACAACTTGGTAACACGAATTAAAGTACCAGATTTTCCTAAAGCAAAAGCATCTAGTTCTCTTGATTCTTCTTCTGTCGGAACGGTTAATTCATAGACATATCTTTGTTTCTGATTAATTGTGTCTTGATCTAACACAACTTTGTGAATTTTTGAGTCGTTTTTGGCACGTGAGATTATTTCTAACCGTTTTCCTAGTGATGCCGTTGCTGTTTTCAAACCCATTCCAAATTTTGAAAGCGTATGCTCACTGAATTCTTGAGGTGGAGAACCTAGAGTAAGAGCATTTGCTAACCCTTGCTCATCCATACCGCATCCGTTATCTACAATAACCACGGACTTTAGAGTTGCTCGCGGGCGCCCACGTTGTCCCTCTTTACGCTCTTCGCGTTCTTGATTCAGATTGATTCCAACAGATGTAGCACCAGCTGATACTGAGTTGTCAACGAGATCCAAAATATCTGAAACCGGATCGTACCCTATACGGCCTAAGGCTTGCAATACGCGTCCCGGATCCCAGCCGCCGTCTTTTAAAATCATTTTTCCTCCAAGTTTTTGAATAATACGTTTAATGCTACAACGAAGTTGGTTCAAAAAATATGATGCTCTTGTTCTCAAAAAAGGTATAATTATTTTGAAAGTAGTTTACTTATGGCAAATCAAGTGTAAAAGGTCGTCTTGCGCTGCGGTTTTATCTTTTTTAACATTATTCATTTCCATACAAACTATTATAGCATAAGTACCAAAAAAATCAATAAAAGTCATTTTCAAACACTTGCATAAGTTTTCTTGGGTTCTCTGAATCACGGATTGGCGCGAATTTCACGGATTATGTGAATTTTGGGTTCCTGTGTGACAACATTCTGTTAGTTGTAGTGTGCCTGCACCTTCTAATATCTCTAATCACACAAGAAACATCACCACATTCAGATTGGACTGGATGAGCGTTGTTTAAAATCCGCGCAATCTGTGTAATCTGTGAAAATCCGCGATTCAGACACTTGACCATAACCTTCACAACTCTATTTTTCAGACTCCTGCATCAATTTTTTTGAGATTCGTGCTAAAATTGCAAGGCGTAGTTCGGGGTTCTCATCTACATCAAACTCTTCAAAAATGTTTACAATTGCCTGTTCAATTTTATTGACATGTTCCTCAGCAATTGAAGGCAAGTTAACAACCCGTTCCTGTTCCTGTTCATTCGGAGTCGTGATACCAATGCGAATTGTCTCAGCAGCCGATTCATCGTGTTGTAGTTTATCGTAGGACACGGCTTCAAAATGTCGGAATTTCCGGACGAGTTGAGAAAGATTTACTTCAAATTGTGCTTTATCAGTGTCTACCCAAGATGCTGGCGGCTTTTTCGCAAGGAAAGTTCCTATTGACTCAATCCAACCTTTGAAATCATGCCCTTCACTGTATAGATGGATTAAAAATCCTTTGAGTTGTGTCTCAATTACAACTTCCAACAAAGGTTCCGCTCTGGTGGCTAATTCTGTACGGAGATTCTCACCAGTTACATCTAAACTAAACGCCTCTGCAAGCATCTCTTCAAGTGCGTTAAGAAGTTTATCGTAAGCAGTACCAAGTTCCGACAAAGCATCTTGCAGTGTGTTGAAAAAATCAGCAAGTGCCATTGAATCTTTAAAGTCAGTAGTAAAAGCAGAAAAACCGAGTGATTCTGGTAACTGTCTAAAGAGGAGTTCGTCTGGTTCACTCGCTTTACTAACTACCTTACGTAGACACTTGGCCGCTTCACTTAGTTCTTGAGTTTTTTGCGTATAGTTGGGGAGTCGTGCGATAAATCGCATAAGTGGTGCAACAATTGTCAAAAGATCAAGTTTTTTGTTCTCTATAGGTTGGTTGAGCATTTCTAGAAATTTTGAAAATACTTCTGTGCGGATACCTACTAACCGAAATCGTTTAATTTCAAATTGTTGTGGGGCTTTTAGCAATCGTTCAAAGACAGGCATGGAAAGATCAGCAACAAAGGAACCTTTCTCATACAGTGCGATTTCTGTTCTGTAGTGGAGAATTACTGCACATAACAGAATTGGTAACGGTCCACTTCGGACACCGAGCGGCGGTTGCATGAGAGGAAAAAATAGGTCTTCAATAGGTTGCCTTGTTTCCTCACATTTTTTAAGAAACTTTTCAATTGTATGCCAAGTGTGTTCTAATCTGTTTCCATCATCAACTTTTGGTGGATAGAATCCCCAAATACCTGAGACTTGACGGTGAATTCCTGTGTCCCATAGTAGTGAACGGTAGATACTCAATTCAGGCGGGTAACCTTGAATCCCAAGACTTTCTTTGTTCTCGTTTTCAAGCATCGCTTGGATTAATTTCTTGCGGGCGGAAGTTGTAGCACCAGATATTTTTCTGCGATTGATAAGTTCATTCCGAATGAGAGGGGTATTGTGGTAGACATTATCACAGATTATTGAAAGGTATTCGTTTCTTGCCCGTTCAGAATCAATATCTGTCTGTTTTCCTTCGTGATACCAAATACAAGCATCTTTATTGTCAGCACCATACATTGCTGCTAATCTTTCAGATACTTCACGTTCAACATCTACCAATCGTTTTTCAAGTTCCCGTCTTGCGACAACGTCACCTTCAAGCTCAGGTGTGTTTTCATTTATCCAATGTAAACACGAAAGTTGTGTCACTGCGTTGCTAAGATCTCCAATAGTACGTGGAATTGCAATTAACGCCTCTTTGCGTTCTTTTAAGTCAGTATGAGTCGCTTTTTCGATGAGTTGTGTCACCTCATAATCGTTAGCAGGCAAAGCATATAGGATAAGACCGTCTGCTTCCTCAAGGGGTTCATTTAGATCAGAATCAAAGTTTTCTAAATCTGTATAGCGAACTATGAAATAACGAAGCGTACCGGTATAGTGTAGGTGTCGTCTTGCAACCTGTGGTCGCGTTGGCCTGTATTGAGATAGACCGTTTGCAAGTGCTGCTTTTGTATCAACATGTGCTTCTGCTTCCCGAAGTTTTTCCTCAATGTCAATATCGCTTCCCTGCCATATTACATATATATCGTTATGTCTACGATAGGTTATAATTGAGCGTTTCTGCAATGTTAAAAGTGCTTTAGAAAATTCTGCGTCAAACTCTGATGTCCCATCGTCTAATGCATAATGGAGTAACTCTTGTGATGCCTTCAGCTTAGGGATTGCATCTTTTACTATGCCGAGTAAACCGATGGATTTAATTAGTTTCAGTGTAATATCGGAAGGATTCTGAAATTGCATGATTGCGGATTCAATTTCTGTCCATTTTTTGCCATGACTTGAATTAAAGAGTTCGTTTCCTTGGGTCGCATCAAGGTAATCATATAGGTCAGGAAGTGAGTACATCGGGAGTGTAATCCCATCATAGTAGCGGCTTAATAGGAAATCTTGTAATCCGTAAGGTTCACTGGAATTTAGAAAAGCAAACAGCGACCGTTCGTTCTGTGCGAAACGTCTAAAAAGTGGTCCAATCAGTAATGCTACAGTAGGATGAAGTGGGAGACAATCCTGTAATAAAGTGGTCATTTCATTTTCATTGAGTTGCTGCGGAATTAATCCTATTTGCGCTGCAGTCCGAATGTTCTCTTTACAGTTTATTTCTGATGTTTTATCAAGCGAAGCACCGACTAAACGAAGCACCTGTTCGGTAGGTTCTGTAAATACGACATCTTCAAATCTTCCTTGAACTTTCGACCACTCTTCTCTTTGGGATTGATCTGTCCGTTGGGCATAAGCCTCAAAAGCCTGATGCAGAATAGTCATTAAAAACAGAGGCGTTTGTTGACTACGATCTGCAAATTCAGCAAGAGTTTGCAGGATAAACATGTCCCCTTGGGATGGGTGTTGCGCGGCGAACTCAAGAAACTTACCCAATTCGTCAATTACAAGCAACAAACCTGAGCCACCAGATTCACATATCTGATGAGTCGCTAATTCAAATAAGTTTGTGACTTCTTTAGCAGATGGAAGGGAATCGCTGTCAGTTGATGTTAACAGATCATTGATTCTCTGATAAAGTGATATAGATACATAAGTTCCATTAGAATTAGAAAGTCCACGTTCTAAACCACGTAACAATGCAAGTGAAAGAGGTGCACGTTCACCTGAGATAAGAACGGAACAGAACCCTGGTTGAGTCAGTTTTCCATTACCCCTATTGTTTTTGAATCTCGCATATAGATCAGCATCTCCTTGTTCTAACAGTTCTAATGCCTGTTGTGCAGTAGGAGAATTGGCATTACCTAACAGTTTTGCGGTATAAAGTGCAAACGCTGATTTACCCGACCCGTAAGGGCCTGTAAGTGACCACGCTTTAGATGAAACTTCATTTTCAATTGAGTCTATCACACGCGACAACATCTCACGGGCAGTAGCGGTCAACACATATCCATCAAGGTTATTTTCTTTATAAAAGTCGCGTTCAAGATGGACAGAACGACGAAAACGACCCTTAACATGAAAAAGATCAGACAACGGAACGTTTGCCATTATACCTCCATTGATAAGCTGCATTTTCAGCAAGTAAAAGACTTTCCATAACTATCATTATACCATGAAAACAAATAAAATAGCAATGCAAGTTACCGAAAAACTATCGTGGGTGTGTAAACTTTTTGTCACCTAAGAAGAAGGACCGCTGAGCCCTGCTCCGAATGAAGTTAAAACAATACTTTAGGTAATTTGGCACAAACTCAGTTCGGTTAGGAAACCGAACCTAGCGGACTTTCACAATATGGGCAGATTTTTACCAAACCCTCTTTTTCCGTATCCTCCATGTCCTCCGCACAATCCGCGATCCTGATAAAAAAGGTGAAAAAATATTTGCACTCCCAACTGAGGTGCAACTGGTGCAACGAAAAATGTCGATCTTATTTAGGACCAGCAATCTGATAGTACCAAATACCTCTTATCCTGAGAAAATCCTATAATCCTGAAAATCCTGGTTCAATTTTAACTTGACAAATACATTTATACATGATACAATTGGTATATGTTATATATACACATACAAACAGTTTATGTAAAAGGTGTTTAAAATGCTATTCCAAAAAATGTCCATAGTTGAGCATAATCTCAGAAACAAGCCAATATTTTCAGGCATATTTCAACATAGTGAGAATTTCTTACCGTTGAGGGATTTTAAAATTTTGACTCTGTCAAAAAACACGCTACAAAACCTTACTGTAACTAACGCCATAACCAATTTACCAAATCTTACCACGGTAAGACATTTCTTACCGTACGGTAAGATTTTGAAAGGAGAAATGCTACGAAATTATAGGATCATCACAATGAATTTGCTGTCAAATGCTTCACAGGCACAATCTAACAGAATGTGCTACAAAGAGGCATAAAGTGTCGGATAAATGGGGATGGAGAAAGATAGCACAATCAAGGATGAATGTGCTACGGCGAAGTATTACTTTTTGCCCTAAAAAGAAGCACAATCTAACAGAATGTGCTACAAAGAGACATATCTCATTCTGCCAACAGATGTTGATAGACCTTGTAAGTTCGTTCTGCTATCGTCTCCCATGTAAAGTCTTGAACTCTTTGAAGTCCTCTCTTTTGGAGATCACGGTATAACTTCTGGTCGTTATGGAGTTGGTCGATTTTTGCAGCTAACGTCTTTGCATCGCCTTCAGGAAAAACTATACCGGCATCACCAATTACGTGTGGAATCTCTCCTGAATCCGATCCGATGACAGGCACTTCACACGCCATGCCTTCTATCAACACTCTACCGAAAAACTCCACCCAGTCTGCAGTGGTGCGGGATGGCAATACTAAGGTATCCATACAGTTGAGATAATTGGGAACTTCTTCCGGGGGAACAACATCTATCCAGACGATTCTATCGGAGATCTGGTGTGCAACTGCAGCTTCCTGAAATCTATCTCTGTCCTCACCCTGTCCCACAATCAACAACATAAATGGACAATTAGGATCTGTCTTGGTAAGCATAGATACGGCATCAATGAGTGTATCAACACCCTTCATCTGTATCAACCGTCCAATATAACCGATGACAAAACTATCATTGAGCCCAAGAGATTCCTTCAGTTCAGACATGTCGTGTTTCTGAAATAGTGAAACGTCGACACCATTTGGAAACGGAATTTGTGCACCATCATATCCCCTCTGTTTCAGTATTTCACCAGCATTTTCACTGAGAGGGAAAGCCATGTCTGTTTCACGGAAGACACGTTTCTCTATCCAAATAGGTAAGGGGCCAAATCGTTGTTTAGCAGGGATACTCAGCGAGGTGCGAAAAATAAAACGACTATTCGGGCAATACTTACGTTTCAACCGAACCGTCTGTAAGGCGTTTAGGCTCCACGCCTCCTCTTCAAGATGTATAATATCGGGTCGGAAATCCTTGAAATGTTGAGCAATACCTCGTTGATAGAAGAAACGACTACCGTAACCAGAAAACCGTATAGGACAAGGAATCTCTTCACAGTGGATGTCTGACTCCGGCACAAAATGTATCTCCTGAATACTTTCATACCAACGGTCAGGCGTTAAAACACGCATTGTAACATCCGGTTTCGCTGCGATGAGATTGAACTTACTCCGATACGGTTTCATGATGTATGAGTGAGAAAGTACTAAGACGCGCACCGTGTCAACTTTAGTTTACCTTTCTAATTATTTGCCTTGAACAGAATTTCAGACTCACTTTTGTCTGAAACTTCATCAGCGTTTTCTTCAATCCCCTCAGGTTCAGCGAGTCCTTCCATCAAGCCTGTTAGCTGCTTACGAATATCTTCACGTTCTTTTTCGGCAGCTAACCGAGCAAGTTCAGATGCTTCGCGCATCTCACTGTTGAGATTTTCCAATTCCTCTATTCTGGCATTCCGTTGGTTTAGATCACTGTTGAGTTGTGCTATTTCTGCTTCAAGTGCCAGTTTCTCTTCTCTTAGTTTATTCACGGTGGAGATAGCGTGGTCAACATGTTCCTCTAAGAGCGTAACCACATTCTTACCGGTTATTTCAGACATTGAATCCTCCTATATTTAATTACTGCGTACGCGTTTGTAACGTAATCCAAGATGTTCAGCATCAGCCCAGGATGGTTCGTTCTGAGCGTAATGGAATAAATACTGTTGTGCATATCCAACGAATTCACCAAAATAGTCTCTGGCAAATTCACGAATTTCGCGCGGTGTGGCACGTTTACGTAGATATATCTGTTCAAAAATCCGCTTTATCCAGACATCAACGGGTAGTGCCTCAAGATGTCCAAGCGAAAAAAGACAGATACAATCAGCGACCTTTTCACCTATCCCCTTCAGTTGCATGAGTTCCATTTTTGCTTCTACGTAAGACATCCGTTTTAAAGCAATCAGATCAAGATCACCGTTAACAACGTTCTGGGCTGCATGCCAGACATAACTGGCACGGTAACCGGTACCACAAGCAAAAATGTCATCTACCCCCGCATCGTTTAGAACTTCAGGTGTAGGAAAGGAATAATCAACATATCCTTCAAACGTTAACCTATGTCCAAATTTCTCTGATAACGAGCGAATCAGCCCACGAATTCGGGACATGTTATTGTTTTGTGACAAAATAAAAGAGACGATAGTTTCCCACAGTTCCTGATTTAAAAGACGCATGCCCCAATACCTTTTAATTGCACGAGCAATGTAAGCATCAACGTTTACTTCAGCTAAAATTGCAGACAAATCTCGGGAAAGGTCAAAATAGTGTACCAATTCTGAATAAGTTGGTGAATGTTCCGTTGTTCGGGAACTATCTATGAGTAAGATGCCTTCTTTCTGTCGTATTTTGAGAATGCAGCCCTCAACCACACCGTAATAAGAACCGTCAACCTTCTTCCAGCGAAATGACTGGCCAGATTCCAAGGTATATTTTAGATTAAAGACGTGGACGTTTTCTATTATCATTGTCACTTTTAAAGAAATTATATGTTAAATCACATCAAAATGCAAGTGTTAAGATGAAAATTATATTGAAAAATTGATCTCTATAGAGTATCATTAATAAGAATATAAATCAAAATTCAGGAGAAATATTAGACATGATTATCTTTCTACGCGAAAAATTTATTGCACAAATATTCATGTGGGTCATCGCTGTTGTTTTTGTGATCGCAACGTTTCTACTTTACAGCGGTTCAAGCGGTCCACAACAGTCAGGTGATGAGGGAGAAGTGGTCATAAAAATCGACGCGTTTGAAATTACAAGAGGTGTCTTTGAAAACTTGATCTCACGTCAGATGGATGCCCAGCGGCAGAACCAAAGATTTAATCAAAATCAGGATCCCAAGGTCATACAAAAAAATATAATCGATTTTTATATCAAACAGGTAATTGAAGGCAGTGCAAAGATTACGAATGCCGAAATTGAACATCATATACGAAGCGATGAGAGATTAGTCAATTACTATAATCAATTAGACCCTGAAACCGCAGAAACCTTTAAGGACAATGTCCGATATAATCTGAGTGCTACATCACTGCGCGATAGTATACAAGAACTCGAATTGGTCACTGACACTGAAGTAGAACAAGATCTGCAACTTGACGGTGAAAAGGTAAAAATAAAATTCATTGAATTTACACACAGTGACTATAAAGTAGATGATGATGATATAGATCCTAAAGATGCAGAAGAATACTATAAAAAGAATAAGGACAGATATAAGACTGAAGAGCAGGTCAACGTTAAGTTTATAGAGGTGAATCCTAAAGACTTTGTCACAGACCATGATATTGTAAAGTATTATACTGAAAATCCAAATGAATTCTTAGACCCTGAGATTCCAGTCGTAAAAGCAAGACATATCCTGAAAAAGTTTCCTGAAAACGCAACTGACGAACAGAAGGCAGAAACGAAGACAGCAGCAGAAGAAATGCTAAAAACCGTAAAAGAGGGATTGGCTACAGGGACATCGTTTGCTGATCTAGCTAAAGAGCATTCAGAAGGTCCTTCTGGTGCAAATGGAGGCGCTTTGAGAGGACAAAACCCTAAACTGCCACCCGGAGACTATTTCGCTCGCGGAGACATGGTAGGACCTTTTGAAGAAGCATGTTTCGACACGTTAAACCCCGGTGATGTCAGTGAACTAATTGAAACCTCTTTCGGATATCATATCATAAAACTGGAAGAGCGAAACGAACCTACACCTCAGACATTTCCAGAAGTAGAGAACGAAATTAAGCACAAACTGATTCAGATAAACGGTGTAGAAAGCGCTGAACGGACTGCAAAAAACCTCGTTATTGAAATTGAATTAGAAGACTACGATACTGCAGTCACAAAAGAGATGTATAAGGAACTAGAACTTGAACCATTGGAAACTGACTTTTTCAGTAAAGGTCAAGGCAGCATCCCAAAAATCGGTTCTACATTTACCTATGGAGGGCTGACTGAAGAACTCTTTGACACAGCAGTAGGCGTTACAAAAACAGTGGAAACCAAGAATTACAGCGGAGACGTTTCTGCATATTTCGTTATAACTATTCTCGGAAAAAAACCCCCTACAATACCAGATTTTGAGAGTGTAAAAGATAAAGTCATAGATCATCTAAAAAAAGAAAAGTCTAAGAAACTTGCTTTAACCGCAGCACAAGACCTGATCAATCTACATACTGCTGATGAGGTTTTAGACGATTTAATCAAGAAGTATACTGCACCCGATGAGACAAACATTGAAGAAAAAACCGTTCAGGAAAGCAGTCAGTTTAGCCTATCCAGCAAGAGGTACAATGTATCTGGAATGGGGGTCTCAAAAGGTGTCATGTTCGCTGCATTTGATATGTCTGTCGGTGATGTACAGGGACCGTATCAAGGAATGACTGCAGCTTACATCATTGAATTGACTGAAAAGGAAGAAAAGGAATTAGTTGAGACTGATAAGTTAGAACGGCATCAGACGATTCTTAATGACAAAAAAGTGAAAGCTTACGATAACTGGCTAGCAGCACGTGAAAATGGAATTGAAATCTGGATACACGAAGACTATCGCTAATTGAGGATATCGTAATAGAAGTTTCTACGTTTAGGTACAAATCCAAGTTCGGAGATGGTACGTTCAATTTCATCTATCGGCATGCAATAGACTGTGCCTGCTTTACTCACAACGTTTTCCTCGATCATCGTGCCACCCATATCATTTGCACCGAACTTTAGCGACATCTGGCCAATTTTTGGACCTTGCGTAACCCATGATGATTGGAAGTTGTCAATATTATCCAAAAACAGACGGGAAATTGCTAAAGTTTTTAGATACTCAAAACTCCCAGCAGGCGGGATATGCGCAAGTTCGGTGTTATTGGGTTGAAATGACCAACAGATAAATGCTGTGAATCCACCAGTTTCATCCTGTAGGTCACGCAAACGCATCAAGTGTTCCACCCGTTCTGCATAACTCTCCACGTGTCCATACATCATCGTAGCACTAGACTTGAGTCCCACTAAATGTCCCTGTCGCATCACTTCAAGCCATTCATCGGCTGAACACTTTTTAGGGCTGATTATATTACGAGCATGATCCGTCAGTATTTCAGCACCACCACCTGGAATAGAGTCAAGTCCAGCATCACGGAGACGGATAAGCATATCCCGTAACGGCATCCTATTAATCTTGGCAAACCAGTCCAATTCTGGCGGTGAAAATCCGTGTATGTGTATAGGATAATTCGCTTTGATCCAACGGAGCAGATCCTCGTACCATTCCAATTTGAGTTTAGGATGTAACCCCCCTTGCATCAGAATAAGTTCCCCACCTAAATCAAGGGTTTCCTGTATTTTCTGCCCAAGTTCATCACGCTCCATCACATAAGCATCAGGGTCTTTGCGGTGTCGATAGAAGGCACAGAACTCACAGTCTACGTAACACCAATTCGTATAATTAATATTCCTATCCACGATGTATGTGATGTAGTTATCGGGATGTTTTCTCTGTCGGATGATATCTGCTGCTTGACCAAGTGCAAGTAGATCATGTGATTTAAATAGTGTCAGTGCATCATCAAAGTTGAGACGTTCCTCTGAGAGCACTTTATCCAAAATAGGGTGAACGGTACTATCCATAAGAATGTATTACCTTCTATATTTCTAATTCTCTTATACATGATATTTTAACATTTTAGCAGTGACATGTCAAAATTTAATTTGACTTCTCAGTAGGTTTTCAGTATAATATATAACGTTAGTCTTATAAAAATGGAGTGATTATTATGGCAATAGTTTACCTTGAAGACTTAGTTAAACATGTACCGAATAAATATTTAGCAGTTAACGTCATTGCAAAACGTGCGCGTTCATTAAATGATGAGCTTTTGGGTGCCGGTTTATCAAAAAAACCGAAACCTGTATCTGTTGCTACCGAAGAATTAGAAGCAGGTGAATTGTCATATAGAATACTTGATCCTAACGCTCCAGAATTAGAAACTGAAGTTGACTTTGCTTCTGAATCTGAAGGATATGAAGTGTTAGAAGGAGATGAACAGATCGCTGCGATCTTTGGAGAACAACCTGCTGAAGATACTGAGACAGAGGTTGAAGACAGTGAAACTGGTACCGAAGATTCAGATAATGACACAGATGAAACTTAAGAGCAGGAAGGAACTGTTCAATGCTGACGTGGCTCAATGGTAGAGCAAGTGATTTGTAATCACTAGGTTGGAGGTTCGATTCCTCTCGTCAGCTTCCATGTTGGGGGTGTGCTTGAGCGGTCAAAAAGGGCAGACTGTAAATCTGTTGGCTACGCCTACGGCGGTTCGAATCCGTCCGCCCCCATCCGTTTTTATGCGGGAGTAGCTCAGATGGTAGAGCATTGGCCTTCCAAGCCATGCGTCGCGGGTTCGAATCCCGTCTCCCGCTTGTGTAAAAATAAAACTTGCCGGCGTAGCTCAGTCGGTAGAGCGCGTCCTTGGTAAGGACGAGGTCACCGGTTCAATTCCGGTCGTCGGCTCCACAAAACATATACGAAGGTAAAAAGTTATGCCAAGAGATATTGTAACATTAGCATGTGATGACTGTAAGCAACGTAATTATGTAACCACACGCAACCGACGAACACAACAGGACAGGTATGAACGGAAAAAATACTGTCGTTTCTGTCGTAAACACACACTCCATAAGGAGATTCGTTAAACTATAGTAGACTCTGTAGGAGGGAACTCCGATTCCCGACTCTGTATACGAGGGAACTCCGATTCCCGACTCTGTATACGAGGGAACTCCGATTCCCGAATAACAATACGTAAATGCAGGAATCAGCCATGCTTATAAAAATGGACTCCTACAGAATGAATGTATAATAATTTGTATACGCAACTATATATGTACACAGGCCAGTAGCTCGAACTGGTAGAGCGCCGGTCTCCAAAACCGGATGTTGGGGGTTCGAATCCCTCCTGGCCTGCCTTGAAATATGATAGCAAAAATAAAAACTTATATTCAGAATATTATATTAGAATGGCAAAAAGTTTCAAAACCAGATTGGGAACAAGTACGCGGTAGCACAATCGTCGTCCTCATCGCAAGTGCTATGTTAGGTGTCTTCATCTGGTTAGTTGATGGAAATACTGCAAGTCCTACATGGGTTTGGCCCAGAGAATTGTTTCTGGTTTTAATCCCCATCGGTGTCTTTATTCTCGGTAAAGGATTAGAAAATAGACGTTTGCTTGCAACTGGAATTGCTCTTCTCCCCCTTGTTGTTGTCCTTGTCAACAACTATCTACTCAATCAAGAAGGACTTGAAGGGTTTGGGATGTCATTTCTGAGAAACATCTTCCTACGATAACCTTAAACTGGTAATCTATTTCGTGTGAGGTACAAAGTAAATACATAGTCTAATTTCGCGCATACAACTCATGTATTTACCGAAAAGGAAACTTGATACAGAACTAAACTGACTTCGGTTTAAGTCGGTTTGAATGTAATGGGAATTGGTCATGACAGGTTATTGGTATATTGTTCAGGTG
>CAZURU010000089.1:0-14998 GCA_964623585.1 uncultured bacterium | reverse complement strand
GGGGAGTGAACCTGCATCATGTGAACAGACAATTACCGAATTAATTATTTAATCTTCATCAGGTTAATTCATAAGTAAGAATAGCGTGCTTAGAAAGCGCGCATACAATACATTTAAAAAGCCTACCTAACTAGGAAAACCAATATTGACAGGAGATGGTCCGTGGTCTTCACATGCCTGATCAGTTGGGACATCGGTTTTGGCATCGTTTTCTTTTACAATACCTTCCTCAAGCAGATATGCTTCCACTTCATCGCCACTGACATCGGCGAGCATTATATCGTCAATTTGGACGCACGGTTGGTAAGGCTGCCGTGTCTTCTGCACCATTTCACGATAGTTGTTCTCGTTGTTGATAATGTCTCTGTCTTCATATTCCAAATTATACTTATCAAATATGGCTCGGACACCGTTGCTCCAGCCACAGACAGGTTTCATGTATGCGATAATTTTGGGTTGATCCATTGTATTAACTCCTTTTGTTGTAGCCACGTTTAATAACGCGCTATATTATGTTTCTAATTTACTTGACACAAATTCCTGCATTTCTTGTCGGACTGCATCCATTGGAATGCGTTCCATGACAGGTTCAAAAAATCCATCAACTATTAACTTTTCTGCTAAGTCGTAGGGTATACCTCGACTCATCAAATAGAAGACTTGCTCTTCGTCAATCTGACCTGCAGTTGCACCGTGTGTGCATCGTACTTCATGTGCTTCAATTTCTAATCCGGGTAAGGTATCCGCATGGGCGCGTTCACTGAGCAACAGATTGTCATTTTTCTGATACGCATCGGTATAGTTGGCATCAGGATACACATAGATATTACCACCCCATGCTGTTTGCGATCTATCCTTTAGGACATTTCTATAGAGTAGATCGCTTGTGGTATGGGGTGAAAGATGTTCTTGTGCTGTGCTGACATCTAAATGCTGTCGTGCATCGGTGAAAGCCAGGCCTAACAATTGGGCATGTGCGCCATTCCCTTCTAATACAACTGCCTGATTTAGTTTGCTTAATCTTGCACCGAAGGTTGCAGTGACCCAACAGAGCTGCGCATCTTTGTTGATAATGGCTCGCTGTGATGCGAAATTCCATACGTGACGATTCCAGTGTTGTACCTGCACGTAGGTCACATTGGCATTCTGTCCAGCGAAAATCTCTACTGCTCCACAGTGAAAACCACTTGTATCTTGATGAGCAGATGCATTGTCCTCTATGATAACAATTTGACTATCCTCTTCGGCAATGAGGAGGACATGCGACAGGTCCGCGTGTTGATCTTTTGAAAGTTTGATAAAAACCCGTAGCGGCTCTTCTATCCTGACTCCCTTCGGAACATGGAGAACATAACCGCCTTGCCAAAAAGCACCGTGAAGCGCATCAAACGTGTTATGGGTAGCGATGTTCCCACTTTTTAGGGTGGTTTCTAATGTGACCGCCTTTGTCATAAAGTAGTCACGGATGAGATCACCGCGTTCCTTTAGTGCAGTGTGAAGGTCAGCGAAATAGACACTCTTTTTTTGTAATTCTGGAGACAAGAAGGTGTGTTGAGGATTCCCATCGACTTGGACCAACACCCCCGCCCCGTCTTCTACTACATTCGATGTACTACCGTTCGCTTCGGCAGCGGGATGATAATTCTCAACAGCGAAACCGCGTAAATTCCGTCGAGTTCGCCGCCAGTAATCCTGTGTCCGCATATCAACGGTACGCCGCCACGTATCATCTTCGGTGGTATGTGGCATCGGTAACGATTCGTAAAGCGAGTATGCCTCTAACCGTTTGTCGCGCATCCACTGTGGTTCATCCCGCGCTATCTTCTCAACAAAATCTTTTGAAAAATCACTTGTTTGCAATTCGGTCCCCTTCTCTATAGAATTTACGCTGGTGTGGATTGAATCCCCCTAACCCCCCTTGTAGAGGGGGGAATGCGTAAGTCTTACTTTATCCAATTGAACCTTCCATCTGAAGTTGGATGAGTCTATTCATCTCAACAGCATATTCCATTGGGAGTTCCTTAATAAGCGGCTCAATAAACCCGTTGACAATCATTGTGGATGCTTCTTCTTCGGATAATCCACGGCTCATCAGGTAGAAGAGCTGCTCTTCACCGATTTTGCTAACACGTGCTTCATGCTCAATGTTGGTATCGTTTTCGTTGATTTCAATGACCGGATAGGTATCTGAACGCGATTCCTTATCAAGTAGTAATGCATCACAAACGACATGAGACTTGCATCCCTTGGCACCTTTTGCGACATCCACCCAACCTCGATAGCTGGAACGTCCGCCATCTTTACTGATAGACTTTGACGTAATCTGTGAGGTGGTGTGTGGCGCGCAATGGTAGACTTTAGCACCCGCATCCTGATGTTGTCCTTTGCTTGCGAACGCAATAGAGAGGATTTCTCCGCGTGCACCGGGTTCCATCATATAGACGCTCGGATACTTCATCGTCAACTTACTGCCGAGGTTGCCATCAACCCATTCCATCTGTGCGTCTTGGTAAGCTACCGCACGTTTTGTGACGAGATTGTACACATTCCCCGCCCAGTTCTGGATAGTTGTGTATCGTACTCGCGAACCTTTCATACAGACGATTTCAACGACGGCACTGTGTAAGGATTCGCTGCTAAACGTTGGTGCAGTGCACCCTTCAACGTAATGTACCTGTGAACCTTCGTCAGCGATGATGAGCGTTCGTTCAAACTGTCCCATGTTTTCGCTATTGATACGGAAATATGCTTGCAACGGATATTCAACTTTCACACCGGGTGGCACATAGATGAAACTACCGCCACTCCAGACAGCACTGTTCAGTGCGGCGAATTGGTTATCCGCAGAAGGAATGATTGTCCCGAAGTATTTCTTCACAAGGTCAGGATATTCTTTGATAGCCGTATCCGTATCAACGAAAATGACGCCAATTTTATCCAATTCTTCAACGAGGTTGTGATAGACGACTTCAGAATCGTATTGTGCGCCGACACCAGCGAGGAATTTCCGTTCCGCTTCCGGTATACCGAGGCGGTCAAAGGTATTCTTGATATCTTCTGGCACATCGTCCCAACTCCGTTCACTTCGGTCAGATGCTTTTACATAATAGTAGATGTCGTCAAAATCGAGTTGCGTAAGGTCGCCACCCCATTTTGTCATCGGTTTCTGTTTAAAGATTTCGTAAGCCTTGAGTCTATACTCGCGCATCCAATTCGGTTCCTCTTTGATGTCGCACATCTGATTGATGACCTGTTCGTCCAATCCTTTTCGGGATTTGAACGTTGGTTTAACATCATCGTGGAATCCGTATTGATAGTCTTTACTAATTCCAATTTCGTCAAGTTGTTGCGTTTCTGGGGTTGCCATTTTATATTCCTCCTTCGGAATATGTTATAGTTGTAATTTTCAAGGGTTAACAATTAGTTGTTGCTTTATCGTTTCGATTTCTTGTGTGAGTATTTCAATCTGTTTTTCAATTAAGCGATCCTTCCTGATTTCCTGCACAAAAAGAATTAATTGTGCTGCTACTACTATCACTGTGAGTGCGATTAGTCCATAAAGAACATACTTTGCATGTGGTATTTGCTTATCAACGCCTTCAAAATGCTTGTCACCGCTCTCATGTTTACCTTGCACCCCTGCCACATCTGTTTGTAGGGTTACGATATCGGTTCTTATAGGCTTAATTGCCTCCCGAATTTCCTCATTGATAATCAATCGAATTTTATTGAGATCTGTATCTGTTAACTCACCAAAAGCTGGCAACGCGATTGCACAAGAGATGACTGAGAGAAATAGGATAGTTTTCATAGTGTGTCTCATTTTAACTCTTGTGATGTGTTTGTTGCGTTTCATGGGTTGCCATTGTTTTATTCTCTTTGTTAGTGTGCGGATTGCTCACCACCACGTCTCATTTTAAGGTCTTCGTCAAAGTAGCGTTCGTTCATCAGGTAGCAAAGGTGATACTGATTATAATGACTTTTTACTTAACAATACCTTCGCCATTTTTCTGAGTTTGTATTGATTGTTTAGTCAACAAATATCACACATTTATCTGGAATGTTGGATGATATTATGATTAAAAATAACTTCAGGTTTGTGCTAATGTGTTTTTTATTTCTGTGTGTTTCTATACACCTGTCGCCCCGCTGGGGCTTATATTCAACAGGATAGTCGTTTTCTATACACCTGTCGCCCCGCTGGGGCTGTTGGACATTATTCAAAATGGTTTGTTGACTAATATAAAGCGTTTATTTTGGCGAAGGTATTGACTTAAATCACACCAACCACGCAAATGCTTCTTGTTCTAAATTCGGTATGAAATCACTAATCAATTTCACTATATGTATTACTTCAGCCGGAGAAGTATCAAACCACTCATTCCCTTTTAATTTTTTCCCTTTATTTTCTCTTTTTTGGCGGTCAAATACCTTCAGTATTCCTTGTATCTTATTTTCTAACTCACTGTGATAATCACTTTTGATAATTAGTCCAATTGTAGGTGAGATGAGCCATTCGTTTGTTTGTTCATCAACTCGTTTCTTAACAGGACGCTCGGTTGAACCAACATTGCATAGCCAAATATCTGATCCTCTTTGTTCCGCTTCTTGTTTCTCACGGTGGTCATAAAAAACGTATACATGTGCCTTTCCTTCTCCGAAAATACGTTGAGGTGATGGATAGATTTCCCAAATATTATCTTCTTCAGAAAACTTTTTTACATACCCTCCGTTTTGCAGAGTCCGTAGAACATCTTGAATAATAGATTCTAATAAATGTATGGAATCTTTTGGTAATACTTCCTCTTTTAAAAGAGGTTCTTTCACAAGTTCTGCGTTCACAAGTTCTGCGATCCTAGCTATATCACCTATTCCTTTCAATTTATCTCTGATAATCTCTGTAATGATTTTTTTAGATCTCTTTTTATCCTCATATGAAAAGTTATTCTGTGTTTCGGACATGATTCGTTTAAATTCCTTTGTGATGTATAGGTTTTCGTCTTTGTCCATTCGGTTTGTTAAGATTCGCAAACTTAACTTAATCTATGAGTGAATTCTTCAATTTCTTGTTTTGTTCTTTCAAGTACCCGTTCAACTCGCTTTAACTTTACATGCCAGTATAAGAGTTCATCTTCAACAAGCCTAAATCTACCCTGTATTGGCGTGTCTTCAAGTAAATTCTGATCATCTCGAAGATAATATACAATACTTCGAATTGATGCTTCAATATCTGCGGCATTAGAATCCCTTTGTATACGACTTTTACGATCATACAAATCCTGGAATGTAAAATCATATATGTCTTGAGGGTATCTACTAACAACAACTTCAATAATTAATTCTGCTACTAACTGACGTTGTTCCGATAAGTCCATTAAACAAGATATAGCCATTATTTAGTTTCCTCATGTTAGTTCGGAGATTAAACGTCTTCCCGAAAACCGAGCATTATCAATCATCATGATAATTTACTCAACAACTTCTTCAATACCATGTTTTTCACGAATCGGATCGTAACCTTCTGCTTCTAACAACTGTGTAAGCTCCCATCCATCCGACTCAACAATCCTACCATCAAGTAGATTATGCACATACTGCGGACGAATATAATCCAACAACCTCTGTTAGTGTGTGACAATCAAGACACCGAGTTCAGGTCCAACTGAACTGAATGACATATCACCGATAGGGGCGATATGTTCTGTGATAGACTTCTTGAGTTTACCTGTCTCAACATCCCATATATTAAGAATATGATCTAAACCCCAACTTGCAAGTGTTTTACCGTCTGGACTGAGTGCTATGTGCATAACATCATCTGTATGTCCTTTAAAAGTTTTCTTGTGTTTGCCTGTTTCAACATCCCATACGCGAGCGGTATTATCACGACTGGCACTTGCAAGGAACTTACCATCTGCACTAAAACTCATGCTATTGATACTCTTCCTATGCCCCTTTAGTGTTTTCTTATATACTCCATATGCTTCTGTGTGAAGACTCCACAAACGGATAGTTGTGTCATAACTTCCACTCGCCATGGTCTTTCCATCAGGACTGAAGGAAATGCTTTTCACACTTCTCTTATGTCCACCAAGTCCCATCTTTACCTCTCTTGTCATTAGATCATACAAGAGTGCCATTGTTCCGTTTGGATATGCCTGGATCATTTCATCGTTATTGAGCCATATCGTAGATCCCATTTGCGTATACCCATCATACGTTTTTTTGTGTTTACCGGAAGTCGTATCCCACAGATTAGTTTCAAATATACTGGCACTTGCAAGTGCTTTTCCATTATAACTGAAAGACACATTAAATATGCTTTCCCTATGTCCTAAAAATGACTGTTTGCGTTTACTTGTCCGAAAATCCCATAAGTAGACGATTTTATCTGAACCACCACCGGCAAGCGTTTTTCCATCCGGACTAAACGAGATACTTGAGATACCATACTTATCTCCTGTCAACAACGCAATAGTTTCATACGAAAGCGTATCATAGAGCCAAATCCCAATAGGAGTTGCGACTGCTAATACTGTCCCATCTGGTGAGAATTCTAAATCTTTGACACTATCTTCTGGGGGATGTTGCTGCTGTGATTCGCGCAGACTTCGATCGCGTTGATAAACAGATCTGAGAATGCGCAACCCAAAAAATATGTTGAGAAGAATAACACATATTGCTCCAAGAATTAAGAAAAATGTACGTTTATTGATTTTCACCTAACGATTTCCCCGGAGTTTCTTCTGAAGTATTTAATGCACTAATTGTTGGTGTTAGGTCCCATAGAAGTGCTGTGTCATCATGACCCAGACTTGTAAGGATATTTCCATCACCACTAAATCCAAGATTTACCACTCGTTCTGAATGTCCAATCAACGTTTTTTTGAGTTGCCCTGTCCGCAAATCCCATAAACGTATGTTCTTGTCTAATTTAGGGATGTTCGGATGTTGAAATCCAGTCGCTAAAGGTAATCCGTTAGGGTAATAGAACACACGCCACGTGGTCCTTTCATATCCAGTAAGGGAATATATTTGTTCTCCTGTGTTAAGGTCCCACAATCGGGCAGTTGCATCTTTACTTGTGCTTGCAAAGGTTTTCCCATCCGGACCGAAGGTTATAGAAGATACAGCATCTGCATGTCCCCTGAGTGTTTGTGTCAACTCACCAGTTTCAATATTCCACAAACGAATTGAACCATTCTTATGTCCGCTTGCAAGTACATTCCCATCAGCGTTAAAGATCACAACGGTAACCGATGCAGATTGCACGGCAAGATCGTTACCAGAACTATTCTCCAAGAAAGCATGCATCTGTTTACCTGTCTTCGAATTCCATATACGTATTGTCCCATCTAATCCTCCACTGGCAAGTGTTTTTCCATCTGGACTGAATGAAACATCTTCAACCATTTTTGTATGTCCTGTTAGAGTTCGTGTATGTCTACCAGTAGCAACATCCCATAACCGAATAGTTGTATCACCTTCTGAACTCCAACTTGCCACCATGCTACTATCTGGACTGAAAATAACAGTCTTGACACGTGACTTATGTCCTCTAAGGGTTATCTTGTGTTTACCAGAGGCGATATCCCAGAGTCGAATATTCATATCATCATACATTTGCCAACTTGCTAATGTTTGGCTATCAGGACTGATTATTGCCCGTGTATGATACTGATCTTCTTTAGAGCTATAGTCCATTCCTGAAAGTGACAGTTCCTGTTTTGTGTCTGCATCCCATAAGTGAACGGTCCCTGAAGTATTTTGAAAAACGAACTTCTTTCCATCTGGACTAAACGGTCTTAACTCATGTTCATGCATTAGATGCATTCGTTCATGCATTAGATGCATTTGATAATAACTTGTACTTAGATTGGAAATTTTCTTTTTGTGTTTACCCGTGTCAACGTCCCACAAATGGATTATTCCCCCATATATACCTGTCGCAAGTGTCTTCCCATCTGGAGAAAAGGATACATTTAGGACAAAACCTGGATATTCAGATAAACTTTTTCTTTCACCTGTACCGACATCCCATATACGAATTTCACTCTGACCAACAAAACCAATAGCTGTCCGATTGTCAGGACTAAAAAGTACGCTATTTATGTTTTTTGAATAGTCTTCTTCTTGTTTATCTGTATCCTGACTGGTAAAAGTTTGGATGAGGGTTCCGGTAGTTGTATCCCATAAGCGAATCGTATTGTTGAATCTTATAGTTGCAAGTATGTTGGCATCCGGACTAAAAGATACTCTTTCTACTGTTTCGGGTTTATCAAGTTGATCAGTAATTAGACCTTTGTCTGCAAGTGTCTTTTTTATTTCTCTTGTAGATATATCCCAATAATAGATGGTCATATCTTTGCAGACACTTATGAGCGTGTTTCCATCTGGACTGAATGAAACACGGGTAACTTCATCTGGATGCCCTTCCAAGGTTTGCTTGTGTGTTCCTGTGTCAACATCCCATAGATAGATTGTCTTGTCCTTACTACCACTTGCGAGGGTTTGACCATCAGGACTGAACGCTATACTTGTGATAAAATCCTGATTTCCTTTGAGAATATGTTGGTCCTTTCCAGTAACTATATCATATAGATATATCTCATTATGGCTTGCATGGGCAAATGTTTGTCCATCTGAACTGAAATACATACCGTGGTACATAGCAGAAGCTTCTTGAAATGTGTTCAGCAACTTCTGTTCAGTAACATCCCATAGTGTTATACCTTTGGCGTGTTCACCACTGGATAGTATACTTCCTTCAGGGTTAAATACTATATTCATAACACCCATGTTATTGTGAGCGAGTAATGCTTTCTCTTGATAGGTTTCCGTATCATATAACCAAACACCGACTGATGTCGCGACTGCAAACACAGTACCATCCGGAGAATACTTCATAGCATTGATAAGTCCTTTACCCAACCGCGCAATGGCATCCTCGGGTAACTCCCATTGGGTGTAGTCTTGGGCGAAACTGGATGGTAAATATACCATTGAAAATACAAGGATCAGAAACAACACTTTTTTCATGTGAAGATCACCTATTAGTATAATGCTAAATGAATTGTGCAACTACAAACATTACAAAATTAAAATAGAATGTCCAGGTATTAAGACTTTACTGTAAACTTACTAAACGGTTTCTTCTACTTGACCCGTTTCTTCAATACCGTGTTTTTCACGAATTGGATCATAGCCTTCTGCTTCTAATAACTGTGTGAGTTCATATCCACCAGATTCAACAATTCTACCATCAAGTAGTATATGCACAAACTGCGGACGAATGTAGTCCAACAACCTCGGATAGTGTGTGATAATCAAGACACCGAGTTCAGGTCCAACCAAACTACTGAGGCTTTCGCCGACAATGCGGACAGCGTCAATATCAAGTCCGGAGTCAGTTTCATCAAGCACAGCGATTTTCGGCTCCAACATCGCGAGTTGTAGTATTTCGGCACGTTTTTTCTCACCACCTGAGAATCCGTCGTTGAGATACCGTCTGGCGAAGGCTGCATCCATATCCAATTGTGCCATTTTATCGCGTAGCTCTACGCGGAATTCCCGCATCGGTATGAGGTTTATGTTTTCAGATCCGTTTGTCTCTTTCGCACGCACTGCACTGACAGCACTCCGTAAGAAATTCGCCATACTGACACCTGGTATTGTTGTCGGATATTGAAATGCAAGGAAAAGTCCTAATTTTGCCCGTTCATTCGGTTCCAATTCCAATACATCTACGCCATTGAAGATTACTTCACCAGAATCTATTTCATAAGAGGGGTGTCCCATCAGACCATACGCGAGTGTGCTTTTCCCTGAACCGTTCGGTCCCATGAGTGCATGCACCTCTCCCTGTTTGACGGTTATATCTAACCCTTTGATGATTTCATTTCCTTGCACACTGATATGTAGGTCTTTTATTATTAAGTCGTTGCTCATTTTCTTAACTTCGGTCTCCTTATTTATAGTAAGATTTAAGTTTTTAGTGCTTTCTATTGTTGTGAATCGATTTCATTTTCTGCCACATGTACCGATATATTTTGTCTCTCTAACGCATCGGTATACGTGTCAGGGGAGCAGTTTTCAAGTTTGATTGGTTGAATTGCAAGTTGAAATCCAAGTGCCTTAAGAACAATTCCTAGTGTGTCAATCAAAGGGACATCCTCATTAGAGATCATTTTTGAGAAAACCTGTGGGTCCATATCTACCTGCTTTGCAAGTTCAGAAACACCTCCTTGTGCTTCAACAACGGTTCGGAGTGCTCTATGAATTGTAGCTGGATTTTTGTAGATTTGGTAATCTTCAAGGATTGCTTGTAGATAGCCAATTGCCCTTTTCTGGTCTGTAATCTGTTCAATAAGACTTTCACGCCACGTTCTCATTTTTTTCATACGGATTTTTATTTACCCGCCAATCCTTGACATATTTCGCTCAGGTTTTATGAAATCTGCAGCATTGATTTTATGTCCTGCCTCCTTTTTTGCCACTGCATCAATTATGAGGTGTTCAATCGTTTCATCGTCTGCACCGTCGCGTAATGGTGTGAGTAGATCGGTCTCAGTTATTGAGAAGAGACATGTTCGGAACTTGCCATCAGCAGTGAGACGGATACGGTTGCAGCTTGCACAAAACGGTTCACTCACAGAAGGTATAACGCCAAGCTCAGTGCCGTTATCAGCGAAACGGTAACGTTGTGCCGTATCGCTCTTTGCATCGCCATTTAGATGCATCCGCTCCAGTGGATAAACGTTACTAATTTTATCAATAATCTCTTTGCCGGGGATGAACATGTTGCGTCCCCAGATGTCATCGGCATCAAGTGGCATAAACTCTATGAAACGGAGTTGATAACTGTTTTGACGTGCAAAAGTGGCTAAATCTACGATTTCATCATCGGTAAATCCACGCATTGCAACGGCATTAACTTTAATCGGATTAAACCCGCATTCGTGTGCTGCTTTGAGTCCTTTCAGCACACGCGAGAGGACTTTGCGTCGCGTCATCTGTTCAAACTTCTCTTCGTTGAGCGTGTCTAAACTGACATTGATCCGTCTCAATCCAGCATCGTAAAGTGTTTGTGCTTGTGTAATTAGTCCGATACCGTTAGTTGTCAAACTGATGTCTTTCAGTGAATCTATCTCGCCAAGTTGTTCAATCAGTTGCGATACACCAGGTCGGACGAGTGGTTCTCCTCCTGTAATTCTTATCTTGTTAACCCCTAACTCGACAAAAATCCGGGTGAAATGTAGAATCTCATCGTATGTCATCAGTGCTGAATCTGGCATAAATACCATGTCTTCGGGCATGCAATAGATACACCGAAAATTACATACATCTGTGACGGAGATTCTTAGGTTCGTATGAATCCGTCCAAAACTGTCAAGGAGTGTCTTTTTCATAGTCTCAATTACCACTTGATTTTATTTAATAGTATAGCATATTGCTACCTGATTTGCAAGTATTTATTATAGTAAATACTATAAAAAAGATTAACGCAACTTGACAACCCTAATCTGCTGTGTTAAAATTGAATCTATCTCAAAAAATAGGAGCAGATATGGATACGTATAATGTTGGTATTATTGGGGGTGGACCGGGTGGATATGTAGCTGCTATCAGAGCAGCACAGCTTGGTGGTACAGTGTGTCTCATAGAAAAAGGCGAATGGGGAGGAACTTGTTTAAATAGAGGCTGTATTCCAACAAAAACACTTTTCTCTATTGCCCACCTTGCAGAACAGGTTCAGAGTAATCCTGCGTTTAATATTCCTGATTCTACCGTTGATTACGCCAACGTCTTGACTCACAAGGTAGAGGTTATCCAGAAATTGGTAGGTGGTATTGGTAAACTCCTTAAAGCGAACAAAATTGATACTATTAACGGATTTGCATCACTTGCGAACAAGAACACGATCGTTGTGAAAAAATCGGACGGTTCGACCGAACAGGTAAAAGCAAAAAACGTCATTATCGCTACGGGTTCTGAACCTGCCGAACCCCCTATTTTTGAAATTGATGAAACTGATGTACTGACAACGACAGGGATTCTTAACCTCACTGAATTGCCAGAAAGTCTAATTATTGTTGGTGGAGGTGTTTCAGGATGTGAGTTTGCTTCCATTCTCAATGCATTGGGTTGTAAGGTGACCGTCTTGGAACTGCTTCCAACCATTCTTGCAACGGAAGATGTTCAAGTCATACGTCATATCCAGCTTTTCATGAAACGGAAAGGCATCACAATCCATACAGACGCGAAACTAACAGAAGTGCAAAAGTCGGATGAAGGTGTTACGGCGGTGCTTGAGTCCGGTGAAAGACTAACAGCACATAAGATGCTTGTTTCAATCGGTAGACGTTACAATACGGAAGGTTTAGGTTTAGAAAAGATTGGTGTGCGGACAGAAAACGGAAAAATCGTTGTGAACGAACAGATGCAAACGAATATCCCCAATATCTATGCTGTGGGAGATGTCGCAAGTCGATATCTATTAGCGCATGTCGCTTCTGCTGAAGGGAAGGTTGCCGCACAGAACTGTCTTGGTGAAGTGACCGAAATGGATTATCAAGTTATTCCGTGGTGTGTTTTCACATTACCCGAAATTGGACATGCGGGTATGACAGAAAAAGAGGCAACAGATGAGGGATATGAAGTTAAGGTAGGTAGGTTTCCTTATGGTGCAAGTGGCATGGCATTAGGAATGGGTGAAGCGGATGGATTTGTAAAGACCATCACGGATGTAGAAAGTAATGATATCCTTGGGGTGCATATTGTGGGTGCACAAGCATCAACGTTAATTCATGAAGCTGCTGTTGCAATACGTCTTGGTGGAACGGCGATGGATATCGCACATACAGTGCATGCACACCCGACGTTATCGGAAATGGTAATGGAATCTGCCGAGGCTGCGTATGATCGCGCAGTGCATGTGTTTTAGGGATGTGTTGCGCGCAATTGTATGGATACCTGGATTGTTTAGTCTTAAGAATTATTAGTTTTTGAGTGTTACGATAGAACCAAAAACTAAATAACCTTGTATGGATACGAATATGACTTGCATGTAAATACGATTCTGGTGTAATATAGAAAGTAGATGTTACCTACAACGACAAATTTAGAGGTGAGGGTGTGAAATTTAGCTTGCCACCGATTCGTCGTAATCATGTTAGTTTTGAAACCTTAGCAAATCTATATGCACAAACGAAAGAATCTGTATTTGATAATATTGTAATTGACATGAGTGCAACAGATTGGTTTGACGCAGATATGTGCGCAGCGTTTGGTGCTATCCTCCATAGTTTAGGAAATAGATTGAACGAAATTCATTTAAGAAACATTCCAAAAAATGTGGAACGTATCTTATCCAAAAACAATTTCCTTTATCACTATGGACGCAAAAGAATTCCAGATGAATATGAAACAACTATAACTTATCAACGATTTGATGTTGAAGACGCTCATTATTTTGCAAGTTATATTGAAAATGAACTGATACATCGGTCTGAAATCCCTAAAATGTCCCTCGGTTTGTTAAAAAAGTTTCGAGGAAGTATTTTCGAAATTTTCAGCAATGCTGTTTCACACTCACGGACAGAGTTTGGGATTTTTAGTTGCGGGCAATTTTTTCCTAAAAGAAACCAACTTGATTTTACAATAGCTGATTTAGGCATTGGTATACGCCAGAATATTAAGGAGATTTTAGGGTTAGATCTTTCTTGGGAAGAAGCAATTGTTTGGGCAACGGAAGGTAACAGTACAACTCGTCGTGATAATTTGCCCGGTGGATTGGGATTAAAACTACTTTGCGATTTTATTGATCTAAATGGTGGATGTATTAAGATTGTGTCGGATGCCGGATATTGGCACCGGATAAAACGTGAAATCGTTACCAAACAGCTAAAATATCCATTTCCCGGTACTGTTGTCGTTTTAGAACTTAACACCGCAGATGTGGGAATTTATCAACTGACTTCTGAAGAAATAGATCCTGAAGATATCTTTTAAGGAGATAATTATGCCAGAAAATATTAGGATATCCATATACGAGGTAGTGGGGAGTTCGTTATGCGTTGCTTCTGACGATGGACAAAAGGTCTTTGAACGACTCAGCATAGCCTTTAAGACTGATCGAAATGTCGTACTTTCATTTCTCAATGTGACAACTCTAACCTCAGCTTTCTTGAACGCTGCAATCGGTCAATTGTATGGACAATTTAGTGAAGAAAAAATCCGCGCCTTATTGAAAGTTGAAAATGCAGAACAAGAAGATCTTGCGTTGCTGAAACGGGTTGTTGACAATGCCAAATTGTACTTCAAAAATAAAGATAGGTATAACCGGGCATTTCAAGAGGCATTGAACAATGAAGCATAAAGCAACAGATGTACGTAAGTACAACTTTACTGAGAAGGATCAACTATTCTTAGATGCTAATATTTGGTTATATGTTCACAGTCAGAAGAAACCTGGAGATTATTGGGAAAAAATCTATTCCAATGTCCTAAAATGTATTTTGAATGCCAACAGTCAAATTTATATTGATATCTTGGTTGTCTCAGAATATATTAATTCTTACGCAAGAAGAAAAATGAATCTTGTTGCATCTCGCTTCAAGAATTTCAGAAATTTTCGAAATAGTCATCATTTCAAATCTATTGCGAAAGACATTGAAACTGATGTAAAGCATATTCTGAAGCATTGTACGCTGATCGAAAGTGGCTTTGCAACATTAGCAATAGATGACCTTCTCGCTGATTATACGTCCAATCATTCAGACTTCAATGATCTTGTTATAATCGAACTCTGCAAAAGCAACGGATTCACTCTAATAACCAATGATAGCGATTTCAAAACTCAGGAAATACCTATCCTAACTGCAAATAACGCTTTACTAACGGGAGTTTGTTAAATCAAATTTTCGTATTCGAGAGGCTTGAATCGTAGCACAAACTTTCAGTTTGTGGCACATCTTCGAAAACTGGAAAGTTTGCGCTA
>CAZURU010000088.1:0-15031 GCA_964623585.1 uncultured bacterium | reverse complement strand
GCTTCATCTCTAAACAGTCGGTAATGAGAAAAAAATTAATTGAAATGGTATAATAAAACGGGTAATTTCTTGTTTGCATATACTATTTCATTATCAACATTGTACGCGTAGCAGAAAATTCTCCCGCAGTCAATGTATAGAAATACACGTCGCTTGCCACAAGTTCACCCTGCGCGTTTTTACCGTCCCAATGTGCAGCACGGTTTCGGTTTCGATAGATACCCGCTTTCTGATGCCCTAACGCCATTTTTCGTATCAGCTGCCCATCCGCAGCGTATATGCGAATCGTTACAGCCGCTGGTTCGGATAACTGAAACGGGATCCATGTTTCTGGGTTGAATGGGTTCGGGGAGTTCATTAGCAAGGATGTCTTTGCTGGGATCTGCGATAGATTCGGGTTTTTTGTCTCAGCAGTTGCGGATGCAAGACAAAAAAGGTATGGTGAGGAAGATAGCACAATCAAGGATGAACTGGCTATTAACCTAAGCAAATTTTGAGTTTATTCAAACTTCACCTTTCTGTTTCAAACGTTTGTATAAACCATTCTACTGCTTTGTCAAGTGCTATTTTGTATGTCGGGTATCGCTTTGCTCTACGTATAAACCACTGCTTTGAATGCCTTTCTGAGAGGTATTGTCAATTAAAGACATTCGCGGCGTCTGTTCTGCTGTAGCTGTGTACCTTTTATTCATTTAGCATTTGTACGAATGCTTCAATGTTTTTTACTTTCGCAGCTTCAAGATGCAGCTGCTTGAGTTTTTGCAAATTGTCTACACTGCGAAGCGCGGGTGTTAAGGCATTCACTGCTTCTGCTTGGAATTGATCTTCAAGGAGAGCCAAAGTGTTTTCTATGGTGGCCTCTATGGTGGCCTCTATGGTAATTCTTTCAGTTAGAAGTTGGTAAGTTTTAGATTCTTGCATGAGTGCCCCCGATACGAGTTGTTCCAACAACTCAGAATTAATAACTATCCCGCTAAAGAGATAGAGTCCGTAAAGTAAATCTGCTTGTCTCCGCTGATCTACTGGTGCGGAACGTGTTGCGTCAATGCACTGTTGTAACCAATGTTCAATATCCATCCCGGCTGGCGGTCTCATAAGCGGGGTGATGGGTAAAAGTCCTGGTGCTTGCATATCTATAATCGGTTGTCCATCTATCTCACTAAGCCGGATGACCTTATACTGATTGACGTATTCGTATACGTTTTGCTTGTAAGCGTATCTACCTGGGTCCGTCCTGCCAGCATTAGGATGGAAATAGATGACGTTAGAATAGACAGGCATCTGATATTCACCGACGAGGTATCCTTGATATTGTGCATTTCTTGCCCACATCGGTTTATCCGTACTTTCACCGAGTTGCAATTCGACGTGTAAAATCGCTTCCTGTTTGTTGATGCGGATGCGCTTTGTGATGTCGGTGTGCCTCGCGACGATAGTCTGTTGTTCTGTGTCAAGATGCTCAAGCACTTCAACATCATCAACGTCGGTCACAAATTTCGAAAGGTCATCGGCATAATCTGTCCATAAGTTTTTACCCATATTATCGTAGTTTTGTTGCATTTAAGTATTATATATTGTAAAGTAGGAAAATGTCAATGTAAAAATGCAACGTGCAACGTGGTTGTGTAAAACTTTGACACTCAGTATGTCAGAATCGCGGAGAGGAGGGTGGAAGAGGGGAGGGTAGAAGAGGGGAAGGGTGGTTGAAATGGATTGGAAGAAGATAGCACAATCAAGGATGAATGTGCTACGGCTTTATCAAATTTGAATTGCGGAAAGCGCGGAGGAGGTGGAGATAAACTGAAAACCCACTTGACATATCCGCCTAAGTAATGATAAAATTTAAACCTATACTCAATGAAAGGACTATGATATGGCATCAAAAACAGAATTAAAATCAATGCTAAACGCACCCATAGCATTAGCACCGAATACATATTTGCACTTCTATAATGGCGGAAAACTTCGCGCAGAATTCATGGGGGAAACCGACCCGAAGGATGACTACTATTCTGAAGAATGGATTTTCTCAACAAACAGAGCTATAACACCAGGTAGAGATAACCCGCCAGAAAAAGGTTTTAGCAAGATCAATTTACCTGACGGAGAAGAGGTCCTGTTAAAGGAACTATTGGACGCTTATCCAGAAGAGACACTTGGGAATGCACATGTAGAGAAATTTGGCACTGATTTAGGTGTGCTTCTGAAGATTTTTGATGTCGGTGAAGGTGCACATATACCGATACATTGGCATCCAAATCCAGATTTCGCACAACAGCATCTTGACTCACCATTTGGAAAGAATGAAGCATGGATTCTCATCGGAACACGTCCCGGGGCAAAAGCTTGGATAGGTTGGAAAGAAGATATTGAAAAATCTGAATTCCGAAGATTGATGGAAGCACAAGATATTGAAACTTTAAGAAGCTTGATGCACGTGGTTGAACCGAAGGTAGGAGAAGTATATTTCCTACGGACACCCATCGTTCATTCGCTCGGTACAGGACTCTGTGTGCTTGAACCGCAAGAACCGACAGACTGGAACATACTCGCTGAATGGGAAGGTTTTCCTTATGATAAGGAAGATGGACACCTTGGACTCGGATGGGATTTAGCTGTAGATTGTGCTGAATTTGACAAACTTGAGCTTGATTATCTCAATAACTATATTCGCCGCACACCGGAACTCGTAAGGGATGAAGGTGATAACCGTGAAGACAGAATCGTGCCAGAAGAAGCATCCAAATTTTTCGGTTGTACACGGTTGACGGTCAATTCAACACTCAGCATGCCCGCTGGGAAAGGTTTCTATGCTCTTGTTACATTAGGCGGCGAAGGGGTACTCAGAGGCGATTTTGACGATGTTCCGCTCAAACGTGGCAAATCTGTCTTTATACCGAGATGTCTATCAAGTTATGTCATCGTCAGCAATGGCGATTCACCGATGGAGATTATTTGTTGCTATCCACCAAGTCTGTAACGGAAGCATACAATGTTAGATTTTAAAACCACCGAAACCAAATTAGGAGGAAAACATGGCAAAAAAATTGTCAATTGGAAGTTGGGCTTACGCATTTGGACCTTATGAAGAAAACCCTGTCCCATTTGATGATGTCGTCAAACGACTCGCAGAACTTGAATTTGATGGGATTGAAATCGGTGCATTTAAACCCCATATTGACATCAACGATTACCCCATGAAGAGTGACCGTGATGCTGTCAAGGGACTGATAAGTTACTACGGTTTAGAAGTTTCAGGATTAGCAGCTGATTTCTGGTCCCATGACGGACCAGGAACCGACGAAGCGCAAGAGGACGACGCATATTTCAAACTCTTCAGACGCAACCTTCAACTTGCACTTGATCTCGGTTCACCATCAATACGTGTTGACACAGTATCAGATCCTGAGAAAGAAATTGAAGGTGTTGAACGTCAGGAAGCATGGGATAGGATCGCAACCCTATGGAGACGTTGTGCTCAAGTGGCTGAAGACTATGGTGTGTTGATGCTCTGGGAATTTGAACCAGGTTTTATGTTCAATAAACCCAGTGATATTATCAATATGCCAAAGGCAGTAGATCACCCCAATTTTAAGGTAATGTTTGATACATGTCATGCACAGATGTGTGCAACAGTTGGCTCAAGACAGGTCGGCGAAAAAGAGACACTGGGTGATAACGGGGTTATTGAGCTTGCCCGTCAACTCAAAGGTGAAATCGGACACTTCCACCTTATCGATTCTGACAATACGTTACACGGGGACGAAACAAGCACGCACGCGCCATTTGGAGACGGTGTGCTGGATTTTGATGCTATCATACCTGTCATCATGGACGAAACAGGATACGATGGTGAATGGTTCTCAATCGACCTATGTTTTTGGCCAAATGCTTGGGAGGTCACGGAAGATGCAAAGAAATTCCTGACACCCTATTTGGAAAGATATTAGTGGATAGTCCGTTCTAATTGTTCGGGTAAAGGTCGCGATTCGGAGTTCCCTCCTACCAATATTCTGTTCTGTAGGAGGGAACTCCGATTCCCGACTATTACTTATACCCACAAGTTTAGTCTGGACTGTCCACTAGTGGATGAAACAGAGATAAACCCATGCTAAATCTGCAGTCTGTAGATGCAATAATTGATCTTGCATTCACAGAGGATATCGGTATCGGTGACATTACAACCGAGTCTACTGTCCCTCCGTTACAAAAAGGTAAAGGATCACTCGTTGCTAAGAGTCCCGGTATTATCGCTGGTCTGTCTGTTGCAGAGCATACGTTCAAGAGATTTGATAGCAGTCTTACTTTTGAGTCGATAGTTACCGATGGAGAGGCAGTCAAAGCAGGTGATTGTATTGCTACGGTAAAAGGCAGTGCCAAGTCTATATTGATAGTGGAGAGAACTGTTCTGAACTTTCTTCAACGTCTCTCAGGTGTTGCAACCTTAACATCAGAATATGTTGCTGCGGTATCGGATTATGATGTAAGGATAGTTGATACACGTAAAACAACACCGGGTTGGCGTGCGCTTCAAAAATACGCTGTTCGTGTTGGCGGTGGAAACAATCACCGTTTCGGTCTATACGATGCAATTCTTATTAAAGATAATCATATTGTCGCAGCAGGTGGGATATGGGATGCGGTTAAGCACGCACGTTTAGCTGCACCGCATACCACAAAAATTGAAGTAGAAGTTGAAACCATTGATCAGGTCAATGAAGCACTTGATGCAAAAGCAGACATCTTACTACTGGATAATATGTCACCCGAAACTATGCGACATGCTGTAAAATTAGTAAATAAACGTGCATTAACGGAAGCTTCAGGTGGGATTACATTGGATCAGGTACAAGCAGTCGCTGCAACTGGCGTTGATTTTATCTCTGTCGGTGCATTAACACATTCTGCCATGCCCATGGATATAAGTCTAAACTTGACACTTGTGGAAGAATAGACAAATTTCACTTAATAAACAACAGACATAGCAGACAATAAAGGAAATCATATTATAATGCGACCCCCTATCAGCCGCGAAAACATGATTCGCGGCGCGCTTTTTTTTGTTTTGTTCACGATAATAGGGTTAGTGCTCAGTTTTGTTTGGAGTAGTGGTGTAAAGGATCTCAAAGAAGGTGCGGAAGCATTTAAGAAAGTCTTTGTAGAGATGCGTTATGAGTTTCTAATAGGGGCATTCGTCTGTATGATTTTGGATTGGTTATGTGCAGGTCTGAGATTCCATGTCTTCATTAAGGTGGTGACGCCGACAATGAAATTCAGGAATAGTTTTCGTGCAATTTTAGCCACAATCTGCGTCTCTGCAATCACCCCCTTTCAGACAGGAGGTGTTGGACATCTTTACATATATGCAAGGTCAGGTGCTAAATTATCGGCTGCAATTACAGCGGGTATAGCTGCCTTTTTATCAACTTTGGTGATACTGATAGTCTCCGCAGGGGGTATACTTTGGGCAAATCCTAACGTCATGCCGAAAGGTTCTGAATGGCTAAGTCTATTTAGTTTGTTGATATTCAGTTTAGTGTTTACAACCTTCGTGCTGTTGCTGTTTAAGCCAGAGATTGTTTTCCGTATTTTCTATTGGATTTCTGAGCATGTCGGTAGAAGGATTAAACCTCTTGCGCCTTTCTTGAAACGTGTCCAACTGAAAGCTGAACAGATCACCACTGAACACAAGACTTTTGCCAGAACGCTTATTAGGGATCACAAGTTGACGTGTTTACTGAGTCTACTGTTAACCTGTGGATTCTTCGCCGCACGCATCCTCGGTGGTTACTATGTTATTAAAGCGTTTGGTTTGCATGCTTCTTTTTGGGACTTGACCGTTGTAGAGATGCTGTATAACTTTGTTGTGCTGTTTATGCCAACGCCAGGTGCAAGTGGTATTGCAGAACTTACGAAGAACGGATTGATGGAAAAGATAATATCTAATACTACTTACATACCCCCTTTTGTACTGTTGACAAGGTTCTTTGCAGTTTATAGTGGTGTCATTGCCGGGGGTATAGTAATTTCACTGCAAATCGCTAAAGATCTAAAATCAGGTAAAAAAGATGTCTCTGAAGATTCACAGCAGCAGGTGCAGACTCGCGCAATCGGAGAATTATAGAATTAGAAAGTACAGAGTTGACTCATTATTGTATAAAATACCAACAAGGCAATATCAGTGAAAGGAGAATTATGAATAACCGAATTAATAAAGTTGATCCCAAGACAACAAAACTTGGTTGGATTGGAACAGGTGTAATGGGACGTTGGATGTGCCAGCATCTCATGGATTTGGGTTACGGCATGACTGTCTATAACCGGACAAAATCAAAAGCACAACCCTTACTTGATGATGGGGCTGCCTACGCAGATTCCCCCAGTGAAGTCGCTGCCGATTCCGATGTGGTCTTCACAATTGTAGGTTTCCCACCCGATGTACGTGAAGTATACCTTAGTGATAACGGTATATTGAAAGGTGCCAAACCCGGTAGTATCATTGTTGACATGACGACCACTGAACCGTCCCTTGCACAAGAAATATACCTTGCAGCGAGAGAACAGGATATCTCATCTGTGGATGCCCCCGTCTCAGGCGGAGATGTGGGTGCACGTGAAGCGCGACTCTCCATTATGGTTGGTGGGGACGAAGCAGCTGTTGAAGCAGTCATGCCACTCTTTGAGGCAATGGGGAAAAACATTGTACATCAAGGTGGTGCAGGTGCGGGGCAGCACACAAAAATGTGTAATCAGATTACTATCTCTGGTACAATGATCGGTGTTTGTGAAGGACTCATCTATGGACACAAAGCAGGATTGGATTTAGAAACGATGTTATCTTCGATTAGTGGTGGTGCTGCTGCTTGCTGGTCATTAGACAATTTAGCACCGCGCGTGTTACAACGGAATTTTGATCCTGGTTTCTTTGTTGAACACTTCATCAAAGACATGAGCATCGCATTGGACGAAGCACGTAAAATGAACCTTAGTCTTCCTGGACTTGCATTAGTACATCAGCTCTATACTGCTGTGCAAGCACAAGGACACGGACGTTTAGGAACACAAGCCTTGCTATTGGCATTGGAACAGATGTCAGGAACAGAGGTTAATTAACGAGGACTTACGCAAATTTAGGGGTTCCTGTTTCGGCACACGCCAATAAGATCTAATCCGTGGTGAAGTTGCGTATCTGATACATGAAAATCGGATAATGTGATATTGGATATTAAACTATTGTGATTTGTTTTCATAAATGATTTTAACACTTTTCCGCCGATGTTAAAGCTATGTTGCAGCAGACGTTTAGGAAGCCACTGCCGCATCCTCAGGATGTCCCACCTGAATATTTGCTGGACATACTGTGCTCGAATGTTTTGAAATTGTTGAACTTTTTCGCTTGCCTGAAGTGCGTAAAGCGTTACATTTTTGAAACAGGACAAAAGAAGTTTGCGAAATTCGTCAACGGCATACTCGCGTTCATGATAGGGCCACTCAATTCCAGTAGCACTGCGAAACGGTGAATGTCGGTTTGGTGTTGAAATCAATAGTATACCAGACTCCGATAAGAGTTTTCCGATGTCCAGCAATAAACGGGTCGGTTCTTTTAGATGTTCAATGACATGAAAACAACAGACGACATCAAAGGTTTCGGGAGTATATTTTGAAAGCTGCTCAACATCTTGAACGTTGAAACTAAGGTTGGGTAGGGAATATTTTCGCTGTGCCTGCTGAATAGTTTTTTTATGTCTATCAATAGCAACAATCTCTTTTGCTTGTCGTGCCAGTAAGTTTGCCCCGTATCCTTCTCCGCATCCGACATCTAAAACTCGCTTTGCTTGTATAAAATTATTGGCATATTCGTAGACAGCCCGGTATTGACAATAAAAGGGGTGATTTATTTTTTTTGATGGATCTGTTCTTTCTGCCATGTAGCAACTCCTAAAAGATATTTGACAATCCACAAAAATGTCTTAGTCTGTTTAATTACAATTAGTATCTTGAATGTTCGGAATAATCCGTTTCTGTCTAAAATAGCATCCCAAAGCCACACCCGCTAATATACTCTCCACACAAATCACCCATATCCTTGAAAGTAGTGCAACAAGCGTTGCTGTGGCAGGCGGCAGACATGAAACTAACAATAGACTCAAAATGCCTTCCCTGACTCCTAACCCTCCAGGTGTTATTAAAGTCATGAATCCGATACTCCACGCGAAGGCGAAGATACTAATAATAATCGGTAAATGTGTTATATGAATCGGGTAAATACTTTTCACAAAGAAAAAAAATGCAATACCAGAATGAACCCAAAGCAGCAGATAAATCACGATAAGACGAAGTGTCCCCATCGTAGAAAAAACTGCTTGTATGCCTTTTCTGAGATGCATCATGCTGTCACGCAACTGCTTTTGGGTTAAGACGTAGGTGAAAGTACAGAGTCCTACAATTACCGTGAGTACCCCAATGAAAAGTGGAATGTTATGCTGAAACTTTTCAAGCGAACTACGTAAAAATTCCTTTGCTGTAGGGGAATACAGGACAGGTAATCCAACTAAAACTCCTAACATACATTGTAACATGAGTTGCAGCAACGTACTGACAATTGCTTCAGTTCTTGCTATTCCGAGGGGACGAGAGAGTGCAACTATTCCTACAAAATGCCCAATTTTTCCGGGTAAGTATTTTCCAAGTTCAGATAGTTGGAAGAATATCCATACAGAGAAAATGGAGACCGGTTTTAAGGCAGTTTTTTGATAAATTGTCAACCATGGGGAAATTTGCAACGTCCGATAGCAAATCAGAATAACACAAGATATTATTAAGAAAATAGGCCTAAAAGATATGGATTCTACTTTTAGTTCCTCAATCAGTCCGACAAATCGTTTGACCAGAAAAAGCAATATCACCAACGCGATGAGGTATTTTGCAAACCGGAGTATCTCTACTCGAATGCTTGAATGCTCATTAGTATTTTCCATCATTCTGGCTCATGTGATGTTTGGGAACTTCCTTCTCCGTTTGTATGCGGCGTTCAAGCCGAGATATAAGACCAATAATCAATTCTCCCAGTAGTCCGATAGAGAAAAACTGTGCGCCAAGGATTATCATCAAAACAGAAAGCATTAGTAAGGGACGAAAACCTACACCACCTTTTGTAAACCACACAAAAGCAAGGTAGATTCCGATTAGCATACCAATAGAAGTGACAGTTGCACCAATCACGCCAAAAACATGTAAAGGACGTTTAAGGTATTTCGTTATAAACAACACCGTCAGCAAATCAAAGAAGCCTTTTGGTATCCGTTTCAACCCATACTTAGAAACACCAAACCGGCGTGGATGATGCTTCACTTTGACTTCTCCAATCCGATAGCCTGCTTGATGTGCTAATATAGGTATATACCGATGTAGGTCTCCGTAAAGGTGCAGTTCTTTTGCAACTTCTTGCCGATATGCCTTAAATCCGCAATTCATGTCGTGGAGTTTCACACCCGTGATCCGAGCAGTAACGTTGTTAAAAATGAAAGAGAAAGCGCGCTTTTCAAAGGGGTCCTTACGTGGAAATTTCCATCCAGATATGACATCGTAGCCACCGTTGTAAAGGGCATCAAGCAACTTGGGAATTTCTCCTGGGTCATCCTGTAGATCAGCATCCATTGTTATGACAATGTCCCCTGTTGCTGCAGCGAACCCCGCAGTGAGTGCTTCAGCTTTACCCTGATTACGTTTAAAATGGATAACATGGATTGGATACAATTGTTCTGATGCAGCGAGTGAATCTAACACTTCCATAGTCTTATCCGTGCTGCCATCGTTGATAAATACGATTTCGGCATTGTAGGAATGGGTTTTCAGTGTGACTAAAATCTGTTCCAGTAATGCAGGAAGCGATTCTTCCTCATTGAACGCTGGAATGACTATTGATAATTCGGGAGTGTTATGTGTTTCAGTTGACATTTTGCTGATAAATTTTGATAAATTGTTCTATTGTTTTTGTCCAAGTCAATTCTTTCTTGATGCGCTGTTGTCCTGCTCTTCCAAACTGTTCTCGTTTCTCGGGGTTTTCTAATAACGATATAATAGCAGTCGCTAAAGCTTGAACGTTTTTTTCATCCACTAAGAGACCTGTTTCGCCATCCTTTACGACGATAGGTATACCCGATATGTCTGAAGAAACCACAGGTTTTCCGCACGCCATCGCTTCTAAAATAACAATTGGACATCCATCCACGTTGCCTTTCGGATCAAAGACTGCAGGAAGCACAAATAGATCAGACAAATAAAAAAAGATGGGAACATCCGTTCGATTTATCGTACCAGGAAACTGGACCATATCAGTAACACCTAATTCAATTGCAAGTGCTTTGAGGCGAGACAAGTCAGTTCCGTCCCCACCAATAATAACTTTTACATCTTGGAACTTTTCCTTTACATAGGGCAGTGCCTGTATCAACACGTTGAATCCCTTTTTCAAAACGATACGTCCTAACGCGAAAACGACGGGACAATTATCTGGGATTGAAAGTGTTTCCCGCATCTCAGTAATCCTTTTCTGAGATGGCGTAGAAAACACACTGGGTGTAACGCCATTCGGTATCATACACTGCTTCTGTTCTGGTACCCCCAATGCTGCTAACTCGGGCAAAAATGCTGGTGTCACACTCGTTACCATTGCAGCATGTTTGAGTGTCCACTTTGCCATTTTTTTGAAGATGAAATTCTGTTTTGACACAAAAATGTCTGAACCGTGGAGTGTTATGACATACGGGATTTTTAACAGTCTATTGACAACCGCGCTTATAAAACCGTTGGGTAAAAGCCAGTGTGCATGAATCACATCAAATTTGTGTTTGCGACTCAACCAAAAAAGGTGGAATATACCTGAAATAAACAGAAAAGGTGCTAATAGATAAACATACTTCTTTAGCGCACAATCGTTCACCAGTGTATTGGAATACCCTAAACGTTGCAGTTGTCGAGGAAAAAAGTAGCGATACGTCTGTAGATTTACTGTGCTATCTGCTTCGGAACGTGCAAAATGTGGAGTATCAGGTGTTAGTACCGTAACATCAACATCTTCCTGTTGCTGCAGCGTCTCAGCGATGGATTCAATAAATGGTGCCGTTGTGTCATCAGGAAAACGGGGATACCCGTGTGTCAATATACAAATCTTCATCTAATTTTCGGGCTGTAACCTCAATCCTCTGAGTTTGGAAGGGAAACCCGCTCCTCTTGTTTTATTCAACTTTATGACAATTTTGGATTAGACTACGGACAATAAATACGTAATATTACTCTGACAACGCGTCTGTATTGCCTGTAGGTTCAGGTTCAATCATCCGATAAATCCACACATAATCGATTCCATTTAGATTTATGACATGTTCAAGTTCACGATGTACTGCTTGCTCGCGCTTAAGTGCTTTTGTGCGGTAAGTTGTATCCTCTGATATATCCATTGGAGTATGTATAATCTGTCTATCGTATAGATATTCCAAATCGTAATCGAAATTGTGGGTTGCAGGATCATATTTGTAGTAGCCTGTTTCACCGATAAAATAGTGTGCAAAATCTTTGCAGAACCAAGTATTCCTAACACGAAACCCTTCAGCGTCAGGCTTTGCATTGAGATAGTCTGCTGCGAGATCTAATCCTGCGCCTGTAATAGGAGCTGTTTTTTCTTCAACCCACTTTGCAGATAAAAGAGGATTATAATATGCACGATAGTAGGGATAAAGACGAAGGATTGGAACGGCTTGCATACAAAATAGAGCTACAAGCATAAGATAAGTGAGCCATCTCTTATGTGAAAGTTGTGCAAGCTGCATTGCCCCCATTGCTGTTAAAAGGCTTATAGCTGGCAGGAAGATAACGATATAGCGAGAGGTTTTTTGGGCGACAAAACTCAATCCAATTAAATAAAATACGGCAAATAGCAACATTACAACAACAATCCGAAATATTCTCCTTTCCTTCTGCCGTATCTGCCAAGTTCGCCACATTGTAAAAATGATTAATGGGAGTGTCAAAACCCCTGTCCATACAAACCACATCACTGGATAGAAGAGGTAACCAGGATTGTAACGACTCACGCCTAAAAATGGAGTTGGTGCTTGATGTGTGCTTGTCAAGGCTTTATACATTTTCGCAATAACCACATTGGATGCAAATAGGATCAGAATACCTAAGGCGAGAACACCACAACCCATTAGAAAAGTCACCGTTTTTGAGAATGTGAAATGTGTTTCCTGTGAAAACTTTTTCCAACTCCATAATAATAGCGCACCGCTTCCAATGAAAAGAAACGGCGATAACGGTAGGTTTCCAAATTTAACAGTCCATAGATAAGGCCATACCACACCTACCGTGAGCAGCGTTGATGCTATCCATAGCACAACACTTACCACAAGTTTGGACCAATGGATGTGACATTGGTGATGGTACCAAATTAGCATAAGGGGAAGAAAAACAATAAATGCGCCTGCATGGCTTTTTGTCAGACATGCTAACCCGAAACAGGTGCCTGATAAAATGAGGTCCCGTCGAGGTTTGCGCGTTTCACCTTCCAAATAGCATAACCATAATAGCAATGCTAAGAACAGAAAAAGTGCTGTCAACACATCTGTATGTGCGCGACGACTCTCAGAAATTAGAAACGGCTCAATTGCTAAAAATAGCGTACCAATACATGCATGCAATGCATCGAACAAACGATAGAGAAGAAGACCTGCTATTAAAGTAAGCACGCCGCTTAAAAAGACTATTGGAAATCTCACGTGAGCAAGCATACCTGGCGACATAAACTGATCAGAATGAAACCAACTATTAAAATTACTGGGTTGAACCGTTAACCAAATAGCAAGACTCCCAAGCCAGCATGTTGTCACACCCGGATGATATGCCACGTGGGTATCCTCAAACTCACCATTTTTCAATGCGAAGTAGAAATTGCGCGAACGTTGCATCCACAAATCCTCATCGGTTGCCCAATGTAATGAAAGCGAGAAGAGGCGCGGCAAAAACGTTAGCAAAATGATAAATAAAAGAAAAGCACATATTGCAACGTTTCGTTTTGTTAATTTCGGTGATCTTATTTCATGCATTACCTTACCTTCCATATTGCTGGAGTTCATCAATAGAGACTTCTACAACTTTCTCTTCATCTGCAATAAAATAGCGGTAACCAGGGAACCTTTCAGCGAGAATGATGTTTTTATCACCTTTATTTTTCGCATAGATGTGCGGCTTGGCAAAAGGCACGTTTAATGGATAGTGTACCTGTTGAGCGCGATACCCTTTCACAAAAACGAGAGCTTTTGGGACATCGTTCTTCTTTAAATATTTCTGTATAGTGACATCTTTGCCATACTTCTGATAGGTTTTTGCTGTTGAAGGCATATTGAAAAGAAAAGCAAACAGAAAAAGACCAATAAGCATTAAACTGAGATTATTTCGTGCGTCTGCGTAAGACATAGTTCTCCACTGAGATGATATGGATTGAACACTGAGTGCCAACCCTTGAGATGTAAATATTATTAAGGCTGGCAAACATTCGTAAACAAAGCGCGGTCCAAAATCCAACTGGTTGAAAAAATAGAAAAAATGTCCCACAAACAGCGTTACCATCCAGCCAAGCAGCAACCACTCCCAGAATCCTTTCTTACCATACGCAAGGAAAACACATACAAAAAGTAGTGCGGGTATTGGCCACTCAAATAGATAATAATCAAGTGCATTCAGGTTCTCAAAAACATATTTGAACCCTCGTTTCACCGTGTGTTCCCGAGTGCCCCATGGCTCTTGGTGAAATCCTGGATAGTGGTTTTTACCATGCATCTGAATATATCCTAAGAGAAGCGGATGCCCTGTTGTCGCATAGTTATAGGCACAAAATGCTAAACATGCAAAAAGAAGAGGTATCGCACCAATTAGGATATGTCTAAGTGACAACTTTTTTCGTGATATAAGTGCTGCAATGCCCATCGGCACACAAATCCAGAATGTCGTATAGGGGCGACACAAGAGTGCCATCCCTAAACATATCCCACATACGACTGCCGATAGCAGTGGTCGTTTTTTTTTAATCATCCACACGAAACTGAGAAATGCTAAGGTAATGAAAAAGAGTGTAGACGTATGCGATGCAAATTCTGAGGACATAAACAGAAAAAAACCACTCACGCATGTAATAACAACCGAGAGTTTTGCGATTCCGTTTCCATAAAGTTCCTTGGCAAGCAGATAAATACAAACGATAGTAAGTGCACCGAGAAACGGATTTACAAGCCAAGAAACTTTGAAAAGCACACCTAACGCGAGGACTGCAGGATATCCAGGTGGGTACACCGTATACCATTTGTTAGAGAGAATAGTATGCATGGCTTCAAAAAATTGGGGTTCAGTAGGTGGCGTAGCATAAAGCATACCGTGGGCGAATAGGCGTGCTTGAAACATATAAGCACAAGAGTCAACAAATCCAGGTACGCCATCAAAAACATGCCAAGAGATGAAACCACATATTACAAAGCAACTGATAAACGATCCGACTAAAAACATCCGTCGCGGGATGCTGCTTACCCAGAGAAAAAAACGGTCAAGTATGGCATGGAGTCTTACTGGTTTTGGCATAGAAACTAAACCGCGAAGACATAAAACTACACCAAGACTGCTAAGTATAATTCGGTATGAAAGTCGAGTAAGAAGAGTTTCATGTTTTACGCCTCCTACATCAAATTGTAACTGTATCGGCAATACACAGATTAGTAATAACAAACAAAAAATAGTGGTATGAAACCATTGCAGACGGAACATGCACGTAACCGGCATGATCAAAAAGAGAGTGCAACACAGAATTCCACCAGCAATTAGATTTGCACACCAGAGAGGACAATAAAGTGACTTGTATGGTGCTTCTCTAAAGAGTAATAATACATTCTTATCAAGAATACCGTCTTGGACAACAAAATGTTCTTGAATCCAATATCCAAGCCAAATAAAAAAGACAGCCCCTAAAAGATAACTACCAGTGCGA
>CAZURU010000087.1:0-15069 GCA_964623585.1 uncultured bacterium | reverse complement strand
AGGTAGTATAACATAGGTTAACAAAATTTGAAACTAAATACTTATAATGTCTAATGTATAATATACCTAAAATATTCTACAAGACTCTGAACCATGAAAACAGTATTACAAATCCTGGCACTCTTAACACTTCCCGTCAAATCCCCATGCTTTAGCTTGTGGGATGTAGACGGCTAAAGTTTTTATGCTAAAAATGAACTTGACTTTTTCATCAAAAATGTTCTATAATTATTAGACTGTTTCAGTAGTGGCAGCGTCAACTGCCACTACACCATTGACGCGGGAAACAGAATCTTTTCCGAAGCAGTAACATTGAGAAAATCATATAAATAAAAACTGAAATATACCAGAGGTGATAGTGTGTTATATAAATTGTTTACAAATAGATTGATTCTTGTCGGACTTATTCTCTTATTTGTGGTTACTGGTGGTTGCCGGTTTTATAGTTGGAATGTTCAACGTACTATTGATGCGGAGTCAGCTGAAGAAACACTGGCAGAAGATATTCCTGTCTCACCTTTTGGATTCGGACCGTATCCAGAAATACCAGATGATTATAATGGTCCTGCAATTTCTTGGCTAATGGACGAAGAAACTCTTGTGAAACTGGAAGAGATTGTAAGTCCTGGTCTTAAATTAAGAGGTATCACTTTTGAGGAGCATATGAGAATAAGTGAGCTGCTTAGCCGTGTCGCAATCAAGCTTTTCAATGAAGGTGTTGAGATTTATGGAATAACAAGTCTTGATTCGAACGGTCTGTTTTATCCCTCAGAACCCAATGTTGTCTATGCGGAGTGGAAGGAGACAACAGACTCAGACGGTCAAGTAAGACGCTATATATCTGATTTAATGGGGGGAGCCGGATTGTTAACCATGGAACAACGAATGGGATACGAACCGATTCCTGATTGGATTGAGGTCAGATCTTATGACGAAGGTATTGATCCCTATGAGTTTCTGGAACTTGACCGTTAAATCAATTTTTAGACGTAGGGACATGGATATGTTTTATATTCCCAATTAATTATTTAAACTTCATTAGGAACGATATGTGTAACATTAGGCATTTCTATAAACATATAGTCCCTACGGGACTGAAGAGGGGTGGGGTACACATTTTTCTATAAACATATAGTCCCTACGGGACTGAAGAGTTAGGTTAATGAAATGCTTCATTCCACTCTTGAAGAATAGTTGTTTTATAGCTCCGCGCTGACTGTCATCTCCAGACGGTGTTCAGGTTTCCGTTGTTCTGTAGAAAGTAAGCGGTAATTCAGACGAAACAGCAGATCGGTGAACTTACGTAGTCTATAATCGGCAGTAGCACGGACTTCATGACTGATACCTTGATAAAAATAGTATTGTGCGAACGGTACACCGCCATCATTCCTACCATAGCCGAGTTTGTGGTTAGTTTCAACGCGCCCCTTGCCGATAATACTATATGTGATACTATTTGTCAGTGAGAAGGTGCGTGTCTTGGCATCATCCTCATCGGAAAGTTGCTCAGTGTCAAGAGTTCGGTTATATCCTGCTATTCCGCGCCATCGAAATGCACGGCTTAGTTCATATTGACAATTCAGCTCTGCCGACTGCTCAAATTGGTGAAGGTTTGAGATAGGTGTTGGCGGCAATGCAGTGTCTTCTTGGTCGGATACGGTTTCCACATCTGCGATGTTGAGTTGGCTATAACTTTCTGTTTCACGACGTTGCTCCCAATTTGCTCCCACAGAGAGCTTAAGTGTAGGATTAACTGAAAAACCCACCTCCCACGTTCTGTGATTCCGATGACGTTCTTGAGTGTTGATCCGTTTGTTGAGAGAACGACCACTGTGGCGATTGACTTCAAAACTAAACTGTGGTGAAGGAGAAAATTCTATACGATGTCGTTGATTTATTCTGCCAAAAAGCGTCCGTGTTTCTTGTAGACTCCTCAGCAGATAGAGAGAAAGGGCTTCTTCCGCCTGTTGTTCCTCAGTTATCCACAACCGTGTATGCACATTCAGCGCACTCAAAAACCGAGTAAGAGGGGATGGCGTACGCTCTGCTTCTATCTGCTGGTTTGTTGAAGGTTTGGCTGAACGGGTTGCCGATATACCAGGATCCCTACTACCGAGCCTTGTCGCATTCCCGTTGTATATAACCGACTGTTGATTGCGTCTGCGTCTTGCAAAGAACTGACGGGGTTGTATCCTAAGTTGGAATGTCGCGTCGACTGCAGTAGTGGGTTTATCTCCAACATTCTGATATATCTTAATGAACGTTCCTTCTTCGGGATCTTCCACATAACGTAGATCATCCAATCTGATGTAGTATCCTTCACCCGGTTGGATTCTGTGTCCCGTTAGCGGATGAAGATCAGTGTATATCTCTCGACGTTGTGTTGTTAGTTTTTTGTCCAATTGATACGTTACTTCAGCATCAAGTGCACGGCTAAAAGGTGTCAGTTGAATATTCATGTCTGCTAACTGAGTCGTAGAATCCGTTCCCAATTCTGAATGTGCCTTCACGATACGACGAGAAATATTCGTTCTGATGTTCACCCATTGCCGTTGCTGTGAAAAGAGACCTACCTTCCAGGTTCTTGCTGTTGTTGATCGCATCCAATCAGAGATACCTAAACTTTCATCATCAACAGTCAATAAAGGTTCTTTAGCGTAAGCCTGTTCAAGTTCGTAGTTTGATTGAACGGAAACCCATTTGAAATTGACCAAATTGATTCTTCCAGAAGACCGATTTCGTCTTCGGTTACGTGCAGCACTGAAATCATCAGTTGCATTAAACCGATTAAAAGTGCCTACAAACTCAAACGGTGAAAGATAGTAGGATATACTTCCCTCCTGTCTTGACTTTTGATAATTTTCTTGCAAGTTAATGCTATTGGTCCGGTTAATATTTTTGGCTTCATCACTCAGCGTCAAAACGGACATGCTGCGATAGTCATTCCAACGAAGATTCGGCAACTTTTTTAATAGAGATGTTTGTTGGGTTGTTTGGAAGTGTTTTGGAGCTTTCCCATTATTGTTTTCTGTGGCAGTACCAGTTAATGTTTTTAAAGGCGGATTCTGAATATTATCTAACTGATATTGAGATGAAGGACTCAGTATATTTTCCCTTAGAGACGTTGTTCCAAATAAGTTGCTGCTGCGAGTCCATGGTGAGAAGCTCGCTCCCCAGTTTATGTTAGTGCGCTGCGTCTTCTGCACACCTATTGCAGTCTCAAGTGTTCTACCGCCGCCTCCATTGAATTGTAACCATGGATATGGCAAAACCTTTATATCAAGATTAATTGTCCTTTCATCCGATGAACTTGTCATAGAATTTGGAGTCAAAAGTATTGCATCCTCGAAACTTTCCGTTGCATATTGCGTACTGTAGCGATGACGATTACGGTTACTGCTGGACGCACCGACAGGCAGAAAGTCAGCATCCAAAGCACGCACATCCATGTTGGCAATGAGTTTTGGACGTAGTTTTTCTATTCCTGTGGGGATATCCCATCCCGTATATCCGATCAACTTCCAAGCTTGACTTGTCTTTTTTCTGTCCACATGAGAGTATGTGTTTTTGTCTATTGCACTAAGAGCGAGTTCACCATTCACCCATGTCTTTTCCCCCATATTCAGTCGGCTTTCAAGTCCCCATACAGTATGTTTCTGTGGTGGTGTAAGAAGCGTTCCATCACCTTCCGATTCCAACCTGTTTTGACGCAATGCTTCCATGCTCTTGTCATCAAATAGGACTAAAGCTTGGTCAGGATCGTCTATATCTGCTTCCACTGCGTAGGAAGTACCGATTGATAGCCATTCTCCTGGGAGGACAAAGACATTATTGATGCCGTATATGTTTTGTTGATATGTGCGATCTTCTGGAATATATTGAAAGTCAACACGGATAATATCATGACTTGTAATCAGATGTTTGTTATTGAATTCAATTATCGGATCACCATACTCGCGAATGATGTAATCATTGTTTTCTCCGCGCCGCATTTTCTCGCCATTCAACCAGACGATCTCACTTCCTGCTTTCACAATAACAAACTGGTTATTCACATCAAGACGATATTCACTGCGACCTTCTTCACCCTGAATTACCTTACTTGTGGATTGTCCTTTTGGCAGTGCACTCGGTATGAAGTGGAATTTCACATTTTCAAAATCACCTTCGACCTTAACACCTTCTAAAGCGCGAGGGAAAAAGATGAACTCAGAAGTTCCAAGTGATGCATCGAAATCTCCCAATGTTCCCACGACCCGCGGATGCATGATACGGATTAGCTTCTGATTGATATCCTGAATATCCTCTGTCATACCTTCAGGTTGGATAGGCAAATCCTGGTCAGACAGCATCGCCAGTACTTCAATGTTGTCGGAGACGTTACCTCTCACATTAATGCGAAACTCCTGATTTTGAGATAACGCTCGACCACTCCCGACAGATATACCAAAAGTCCGGCTGCCTGAATACTCTAGCTGTGAAGAGGATGGTGTCGTGGATGTGGTAGGTAAAGTCGGTCTCTGACCAGTTCCATCAATTGGACCTTCTTTTCTCTTTGTTTCCTCAGGTACTTGTTTAAGTGGTGTTCCAAAGAGTTCTCGTTTATAGGTTTTTAGCAAAATGAATGGGATTGCGCGATAAGTGATGCTGATTGTAGAAATTTCCTGATTTAAGATTGCTTCCTCAAATCTAATCAATCCTGTTGCATATTCAATTTGATAGTCTTTGTCCCTAACGAGTAGTTTCCCTGTTGTTATCGTAATTTCTTCACTATTCGGGAACACAGGTGTATGTTTAAGTGTCCATTCATTTTTTTCTGTTTCTAATTGAATTATCTCTGATTTTTCAATCACAGAAAAGGTCGGCAAGTCTAGTAAAGGTATCGCCAGTAAAGAATTAGACTCTTGCGTTTTATCTTGAGCATCTGCAATGGTCAAGTAAAATAGTTGCGTAGAAAGCAAAAAAAAAGAGAGTATGAAAAGTAGGATTCTTGTCAGTGTTGTCATCCATTTACCTTTCCAATTTCTAATGCATTATGTTCGGTTAGGAAACCGAACCTACCGGTGGTCTGCAACTCATTCTGTTTTTTTTGCATCTGTTTTGTATATGACCTGGAATACCTTTATATCACCTGCGTCCATATCACCTACATAGACCTTACCGTTCGTTGAAACAGCGATCCCACAAGGATTTCGTAATGATTTGTCGGTAAAATCTAAAACTGGCTTTCCTTCTGGTGTGAAGATTTGAATTCTACGATTATTACTGTCTGTTATATAGAGATAATTCCAAGTGTCAAGTGCGATGCGTTTTGGATTTCGGAATTGTCCAAGTGCATGACCTTCTTCACCCCATGCGTTAATAGGATTCCCACTGAAATCATAACTTTTGATGCTATTGTTACCAGCATCAACAACATAAACCGTATTGTGTGGATTAACGACAATGTCTGTTGGATTCCAGAACTGTTCACGACCGCTACCGAACCCTCCCTTTGCTAATACCGGTGCCAGGTCTCTGGTGAACATTATCCATCGATGATTCCGCGTATCAATAGTGTAGACCTCCCCATTTCTGCCCACATCTATACCTTCTGGACTATCATACGCATATTCCTTTAATGTTGTTTCCAGCGTATAAAAGGTGCGATTGACTAGGTTGCAATATTGAACTCTATCATTTCCTGTATCTGCCACGTAAAGCGTATCTATGCTGAGTGCAACATCGTTGGGGAAATCAAACTCACCCTCGCGCCATCCGTAGCTTCCGTATTCAGTAATGAAGAATCCATCAGCATCAACTACCTGTATTCTATTGTTCCCAGCATCCGCAACGTATAGTTGCTGGTAGGCATCAAGTGCTAAACCCATAGGCATCAGAAATTCTGCTGGTCCTTGACCAGTTCTGCCAATAGTCTTCATATATCGGACCCCTAATATGGGGGGTGCAGTTCTTTCTCGGTTAGATGGAACAATGTCCAAATTGGGTGTAATTGGGGGACGAGACGTGTCTATACCATCAGGGTCTGTTACAACGCAACTCACTAAACCGATCAGCATGAAGAATATGAGTGTGAATCCACTTTGCTTAAACTTCTTCAATGTCCTTAAGTAGCAGCAGACAGAAGCGAAAATACTAACATGAAGAATCCAACACAGTCGTAACCTGACTTTGTCATCGCTGCACTCTAAATCTGTAGGTAAACGTCGTTTGTTGATCATTGAATTCACTTTTTACACCTGGAATGACTATACGTAGGTTTTTGGATTTTAGGCTTCGTCTTGGAAAATATATGGCGAAACGTACAGTTCTTCTTGGCATAACATTTGTCTTCTTAAGGTCCTCAGTGGGTAAAACGGCATAGTCACCTTGTATTGAAATGGTTCTATCCCATCGAAATACATCTGCAGCGAACTCAGGAGGAAATTTCGGTTTGAAGTTCTTTTTTAGTCGGGTTGCTTCCTGAGCCTTACTGAGTTGTTTTACGATATTACCTGCTTGATCTTGCATCCAGAATTTTTCTTTTTCAAAACTTATCCAATGACCTGTACGGTTGTGGATAAGAACGCCAAATGCATCAACATTTTTTATTTCAGGGAGCGGAACTACCATAACAACAATTCCATTTTTCTCATAGATAACGGTACCTGACTGGGGTGCAATTGTTGCATCTGGATCAAAAACCGGAACAATTCGTTCTGGTCGGAGCAGATTATTTGTAAAATTCCGCAGTTTGCCACATCCTACCATTGATGTCATCAGCAGGAACGATATAAGAATGTAACTGGTCTGTTTCCTTATGAGTGTATTTATCATTCTATTATCTTTTCTTTTTGTGCTATTTTTGTTACTACGCATTTTTATCTCCATTCTCTACACCGTTCCTTCGTAGTTATACCATTTCAATTAATTTTTCTCTCATTACCGACTGTTTAGAATGAAGCAGTGAACGGCACAATCTAACAGAATGTGCTACAGTAAAGAGGCATTTTCAATTTGAAATGGTATTATATGCCAACATTGCCGCACCAACAAGTCCTGCATCATTGCCCAATTTTGCTGGTACAATTTGCATTTTACCGGGTATGTCCATGACCCGTTTATTGAATTCTTTACGAATATGTTGAAAGAGCAATTCCTCACCTGCTGCAGAAATACCCCCGCCGATGACAGCAATCTGTGGATTAAGAATATGTGCTATAGAAGTTAATGCTATTCCGATCAATCTACCAGTTTCTGAAAATATTTCAAGTGCCAGTTCGTCCCCTTCTGAGGCAGCGAAAGCGATCGTTTTTGGTGTCAGTGCTTCAGGATTCATGGATGTTTTTCTTCCAGAGACAATCTGCATTTGTGTTCTTTCAATAATGTGTCTTGCTCCGGCATAAGCTTCAAGGCATCCTCTGTTCCCACAACCACATTTTCGTCCATTAGGTTTTACAACCGTATGCCCCAATTCACCTGCGGTATTCCAGCTTCCGTTGTAAACTTTTCTGTTTATGACGACTCCGCCTCCAACACCTGTGCCGATTGTGAGTCCAACGATGTTGTCAAAACCAACACCAGCCCCGTGGTGCAATTCACCTAATACCATGACGTTTACATCATTGTCTATGTAAAGGGGTAAATCTGTTTCTTGCCAGCCTCTATTTTTTAAGGCTTCATTCACGTAGTCCACCAACGGAATATCCCGCCAACCTGGGAAATTCGGTGAAAAGTGGACAATACCACTCTCCGCGACAATGAGTCCTGGTGCCCCTATACCGATGCCGATGATTTGCTTACTGCATACACTCGGTTGATACGATTCCTCTGCTATTGAGATGATCTGCTGAATAATTCCGGCGATTCTCTTCGCTATTGCCTTTGCACCTTCATTCACACGTGTGGAAGTTACCGTCTGGCAGGAAAGTGTGCCATCTTCCGCTAACAAACCGGCTTTTATGTCCGTTCCTCCGAGATCAATTCCTATACTGTATTTCATTTAGTCCTAACTGTTCCATCTGATGCGTGCCCCATCTCCAATGTTACATAGGTAGATATCTGGGTCAATATTAGTTCGTTTTGAATATTCCCTCATAATTTGTTCACTGAACGAGTCAATGGAGTTTTTCTTAACCAAGTTTACAGTACATCCCCCAAATCCTGCTCCTGTCATTCTTGCGCCTATGACACCATCAGTATGCTGAGCAATCTCTGTCATAGCATCTAATTCAGGACAACTCACTTCATATTCATAGCGTAGCCCTTCGTGTGAAGCGTTCATTAGATGTCCGAAGGTGCTTAAATCCTCTTTTTTGAGTGCAGATACAGCATTTTCCACCCGATCATTTTCTTCAACCACATACCTACACCTTTTTTGTGTGATGAGTGGAAGTTCTGCTTCATACTTTTTTAGGTCTTCCAGTGTTACATCTCGTAACGCGGATATATTAGGTTTCCATTTCTGAAGTATCTCAACACCTTTTTCACACTCAGCCCGTCTCTTATTGTATTCTGAAGAAGCAAGTTCGCGTTTGACATTTGTGTTGCAAATTACAAGCATGAAGTCTTTTAGGGGGATTGGGACATGTTTGTATGCTAATGAACGACAGTCTAAAAACAGTGCATGATCTGTTTTCCCTAATAGTGAAATGGTTGGGTCCATGATACCGCAGTTTACGCCAGCGTATTCATTTTCTGCGCGTTGACATAACGCTGCCAATTCTGTTGCAGGTATATCAATTGATTCTAACGCATGTTTTGAATCTGTAAATGTATCCGCTACTGCCAAACCGGATACACTTAGTAAAGCGAGAAGTGACGCGACTTCAAGTGCAGCAGAAGAACTTAAACCTGCTCCAATAGGTACATCTCCTGTTATCAACGCAGACATACCGTTTAGCGTTTGACCGAGATCATGCAAAACAAGGTCTTGTAGAAGGTGTGCCACACCCCTAAAATAGTTGCTCCAGGCTGGTAGGTAGGTATCTGTCCCTGTGTCAAGATTGAATTTGCATGTTTCATTAATATCTAAAGCATAGAGGTGGACTTGTCTATCATTACGTTTGCTGCCAGCGATATGGATGTACCTGTCAATTGCAGCAGGGAAAACAAACCCATCATTATAGTCAGTATGTTCACCTATAAGGTTGACTCTTCCTGGTGCGGATGCAATGAAGTCCGGTGTATCCCCGAAACGTTCCTTGAATTCATGTGATAGTTTTTCATGATCCATAAATACACCTATTGCCTTGATGTTTTTTCTTTAATATTTTGGTATGGTATCCCAATCTATTGTGTGGACAAGGCGAAAAACCTCAAAAATCGCACTAAAATTTCATGAATCTCAGGTCGTGGTACATAACAATCAACACTGATGTCAGGAACACTAGGGTTAGAATTTCTACTTTTTTCAGGTAGGAGTTGTTCTTCAGGTGCATGCAATGCTGGTTGTGGTTGTGTTCGTGTGGCATTATCCGCTTGTGAAGTACACTCAGCTATAATAATTTCTCCTACAGGTAGGTGTGTTGTCAGTTTTCCCTTATCTGTTTCAGTTAACACAGTCATGTGTGGTATTGTCTGCTCAGCTAACGTTTCTAACTTTAGCAATAGTGGCACTATATCAGCAAAGGTCACTTCTGTCTCAATTGGACTTGCTGTAAAAACGGAGAGAAATGGGATTGAATGTGTTAGAGCATTCTGTATGGCATTAGAAAACGCTTCGAGATGCTTTTTCAATAGGGACGAATCTGGGTTTAGAACAAACAGGCTCACGGGATATTTGTCGACGGTTTTGACAATTGTTTGGACATCACATTTAGTATCTTCATTTTCCTGAGTATTCATATCTTCAATATCGGAAGGTAGTTCATTGAGAAGGAGTCTGATCCGATTTTCTACAGATAGAGGAAACAGTTCTTTACATTTTGGACAGATGTATCCATTTCGTTCTAATTCCCCTCGGAATGACACATTTCGGCATTGTTGGCAAATGAACCATAAACCGATGCTTTCCTCTTCTATATCCGATGTGCGTATATTTTCCATAATCTGTTCCATTCTGTTTTGTCGTGCCATCAATGTAGTCATCTCCTATTTAGAGGAAGCTTGCTATTGCTTCTGCTTCCGTGTCATATCGGTCAAATATTGTTACAAGTTTTGCCATTATGATTAGACTTCTGATATTTCCTCCGATATTAAGTAAGACCACCCTACCTTCGTTGCGCTGTATTGATGCATAAGCTGCAACGATAACTCCCAATCCTGAACTATCCATCATCTGTACCCGTTCCATATTTAAAATCATATAGACAGGTTCACTATCAGCTGAGCGAATTTGGTCATCAATGATGTTTTTGAGTGCAATAGTATTTGGCCCGACAAGGTTTCCCTCGATATCCAATATAGTTACGCTGCCTTTATGTCGCAGATTAATTTGCATCAATGCTCCCTCCTCGAATCATATAGTTTTCAGTTTCACACAAGGTTTCGTTTTGATTATAGGTGTTTTGATTTATTGAACTTTAGTGCGTTTCGTACAAGAATGTGTCCATTTCTGTTTAGTAGTATTACGGCGTTGGAGGATTTCTCTTTTTGACCATTCTGACGATGGTACCATTCTTCGAGTATGCCACTTCATCCATGCAGGCTTCCATCAGGAAGAGTCCTCTGCCGCTGCTTTTTAATAGATTCTCGGGATCAAGTGGATTTGCTACCTCTTCCCGTTCAAATCCTTCACCTTCATCCGTAACCATGATCGTAAGTTTCTCTTCATCAATGATGAAATCAAAAGTTGCAGTTTTGTCAATGTCCTCTTTATTACCGTGTTTGATTGCGTTTGTACCCGCTTCAATGACAGCAAGGTTGACATGTTCTTGCGCTTCTTCATCAAACTTCATCTCTTTCAGAATATCGCTGATGACAGTGTCAAGTAGATAAATCAACTGCATTGAACTTGAGAGAGTCAGTGAGATTCTCCATTTTTGTTTCGCATCCACCTGTTTTTCTCCTTCCTTGAGAATGCAATGTATCTGTACTTTTCAGTGAAATCGAACTGAGAAGTTTCGTCATACTATGCGCTTATTTCTGATTTTCTCATTCTGCGACCTTTTGTTTCCATTATGCGTTAGTTGACATCTGTTCGTTTTATTACAACTACAGCGCGATCATCTTTCAGTTGTGTTGTTCCACTGAATTCCAGCAAGTCTGACTGAAGAACTTCACATAATGTTTCTGCCGATTGGTCTAAGTTCTTTGACAGACATTCTATTAGACGGTTTTCACCATAAAAGTCGTTTGGTATTGTTCCTTCTGTTTCGGTTACCCCATCGGTGTAGAGTATAAGTACATCTCCTTGGGAGAGTTGACAGGTATCCGATGAAAAAGTTGCAATATCAAATGCCCCGATTAACATCCCACCTGTCTCAAGTAATGCAACCTTCGTCCGACTGTGATTAGGTGTGTCTGTATTGTTTTGTTCTGTATTATTGTTTCTTGATATAAAGTGAATCGGTGGACAGTGTCCGCCGTTAGCATAAGTGAACAGCCCTGTATCTAAATCTAATATACCGTATACCATTGTTGCAAATTGTTCCAAGTCAGTATTGTGGAACAGCAATGTGTTGATGCGTTTTAGTATTGTTGAGGGACTGTCCGTTTCGTTACACAGCAGGCGAGAAGCAGTCTGGATCATTACCATCAGTAACGCTGCTGGAATCCCGTGCCCTTTTACATCTCCTAATACGACACCAATTCGTGTTTCACTCAGTGGAATAAAGTCGTATAAGTCGCCTGAAACCGATGTTGAACTTCGGAACATTGTAGCAAATTCGAAACCTGGATATACTGGCGGTTTATCTGGGAGCAGCTTCATTTGTATCTCTGCTGCTGCTTGTAGATGCGACCCGAGTTCAGCGACACCTTCTTCACTAAACCCCTCACCCATTGCACTGATCAATGGATTGATGTATTTTACGGGACGCGTTCTACCTAAGACAGCATTAATTCTTGCTGTGACTTCTCTTAGGTCAAAGGGTTTTGTGATATAGTCGTCTCCACCTGTTTCAAGTCCTTTCAACTTATCCTCGGTTTGCGATTTTGCTGTTAACCATAGTACAGGAATAGAACTTGTGTCACTATCCGATTTTAGTTTTTCTATAACTTGTAATCCATCCATATACGGCATCATCACATCAAGTAGAATCAGGTCTGGCAGATCCTTCTTGGCGCGTTCCAGACCTTCCATTCCGTTACTTGCGGTAATTACATTGAAACCATCGGATGTTAGACTTATCTCCAATAGTGCAAGGATATCTGTATCGTCATCTACGACTAAAATCGTTTCTGTTGATGAATTAACTTTAGATACAAATACTGTTTCTGCCATATCAATAACCTTAGACCATTTCAATTAATTTTTCTCTCATTATCGACTGTTTAGAGATGAAGCAGTGAACGTCACAACCTAACAGAATTTGCTACAGTAAAGAGGCATTTTCATTTAGAAATGGTATAACGGTACAAAGTGCCTGTAGGAGCGATCTCCGAATCGCGACTTTACGTAGTGATAGTCGTGAATCGGAGTTCCCGCTTACAGTGCAAAATGTTCCATAACTTCAAAAGTTTACTATATACCTGCACTTATGCCTTTAACGGAATCCAGAATTGAAAGTTGCAACCTTGACTATTTTCCCCTGTATCTACCCAAATTGTGCCCTTATGTGCTTCTACAAATCCACGTGCGATTGAAAGTCCTAATCCTGTTCCGCCTTGTTCTCTTGTCTGGACGTTCCCCAGTTGCTGAAACTTATCAAATATGTTTTCTCGTTCCTGTTCAGGAATTCCAGGTCCTGTGTCAATGACCTCAACATGAACGCCATCGTTTTCGTCTATCGTTTGATCTAATTCAATAGGACATTCCTTCCGTGACATTTTGACAGATACTTTTCCCTTAGTAGGTGTAAATTTAATTGCATTTCCAATTAGGTTTGTTAGGATCTGTCCTATGCGTTCTGTATCTCCCGTAAGATTGGGTAAATCTGATTGTGCGTCCAACTCCAATAAGATCTCTTTTTCATCTGCTTGCGGTTTCAGTTCTTCCAGACGTTGCTGAGCAATTTCAATCATCTCAACAGGGTCCAGTTTCATCACAATTCGTCCTGCTTCAATACGTGAAATATCAAGGAGATCGTTAATCATCATTGCGAGTCTTTGAGACTGTCGGTGTGCTCTGCTAAGGCTCTGTTCTTGCATATCATTGATCTTTCCAACTTTGCCATCCAGTACCAGCGAAATAAAGCCGATGATTGAGGTTAATGGTGTACGTAATTCGTGTGAAACCAGTGCTACGAAATCAGATTTCATTCTATCAATTTCATGTTCTCGTGTTATATCATCAAGAACATATATCATGCCGGTGAGGTTAGCGTTTTCTGCAGTTGCATCTTCCTCGTTTGTATCCACATCAATTGATTCAAACTTACTGGTAACGACCCTTAAGACACGATTATCATCTTCCTGTTCCAAGTTGATTTCTACGGTAGTGCGCGAGTCTTGCCCATATACATTTGCCAATAAAGTTAGGTTTGTAGTTCTGATTAATTCTGTAAACCGTTCTGGGAATTCAGATGTCTCGTTATAGTTTAGTAGGTACTTCGCTGCTGGGTTGAAGTATAAGATCTTATCGTTCATATCAACCACAATCAGACCTTCACTAAGACAATCGACGATAGTTGTCATCTGTTGTTCTGCGTTAATGAGTTTTTCAACAGCGATTTTCAGGTTGCGGTGCATATCGTTGAATTCTTCAGCTAATACACCGACTTCATTCTTGCTATCAATAACGATGCTATCAGATTCTTCATCATGCAACCACTGCATATTTGCTATCTGTTTTCGGACTTGATCAGCATCATCTTGAATTACCTTATTTGCGTCCTGCCCGATGCGTTTTGCGGTTTCAGCGAGTTGCATCACAGGGAGTGAGATTCGTTTTGCAGCAATATAAGCGACCGGTATGACTATCACACATGAGAGCAAGGTTACCCAGAGAACGTACTGATTGAGTCTGGCTACGCCGATATATGCCTCGGAGCTTGGATATGATACAAAAACGATCCAGTTACTGAAGTTCTGTTCTTTTTTCCAAGGTGTTCTATTTAAGATTCGTGTTCTTGCCCATCCATAGACTCGCGATTCATTGTTTCGGTCTGTTTCCCCATCAGCCTCATAGCCGTGGTATACGACCACTCTTCTTCTTCTTGGTTCGCTTTTTCTGTCAATTTGATTTTCATTATCTACTGCTTCCATTTCATTTTTTATTCGTTTATCTTCGACTCTTGCCTTTTTTGCTTCTACGATTGCTCTTGCGACTGCATGTTCAATATCAATATTTCTATCTATTTGATATCCGCTGTTTGGTGATGAAGCAATGACTTTTCCTGATTCAGATGTCAAAATGGTATAGGTTTTTTCCATTCCCGGCCGTGGTTCTACAATACTTGACAGTTCTGGTAATATTAGAATAGTTCTTAGAACACCGATCACTGGTTGTTCATTCTTCTCCTGTATTCTTCGGTTTTCTCTGTTGGATCCGGGTCTACGGTTGCTACTGTAAATGGGTAAAGAAACGGGAAGAAAGTATACGTTTTGTTCTGCGTCAAATGTAACATTTTCAATATAATATTTTCCGATATGATTATTATATGCGTTTTTCCACCAAGTTTCAGATTTAACATTCTTTATTTTTTCCGTTGGATCCCGTTTTGGATTGAAATTTAATTCTCGTCTGTTTGAACTTATGACATCTCCCATTTTATTTGTAATTATGACCTCAGTTCTATATCTAAATCTTCTAATTCCGCTACGAGCATAAGACTCTAACAAGCGCAGACTATCCTCTAAACGTTGATGTACATCTGCATATACATTTAGGTCTCTGTTTGCAGTATTGGAAGCTGCGACTGCAGAACGTAGGTTTGGTAATTCAGCTCTGATTCTTCCAATTCTGTCGGATATTGCGCGGTCTATACGGTAAAGTTTCTCTCGTGCTAACTGTATTAAACCATCACCCACACTACTCTTCAGTGCATT
>CAZURU010000086.1:0-15094 GCA_964623585.1 uncultured bacterium | reverse complement strand
TCCGCACCGCTGGTGCTGATATGTGATTATCCAAAGCCTCAGAGAGGCGAAAGGTATATAGCCTGCATCGGATCCAACCAATAGCAAGCCCCAGAGGGGCGAAAGGTGTATCAACGCAATAACGCTTTTCACTAAATTGACTCCTATGGATATGTCAGAATACGCGTGTGGTATACTGAATTGGTTAGGAAACCGCACCTACCAGGCTTGGGAAACTAAAATTACCCGTATAATTGCTCAATCTTCATCAAGAGTAGTTGGTCAATCTACTTGTATCATCTGATTGTCAACCACCATCCTGAATTTCTGACCAATACCTTTACCCTTTTGTAAACCTCAAAAGTAAAAATATGGATAAATACATAAATATATACTTGACTATTCTATGAATATATGTTATAATAAGTTCGTAATTCAAGTGTTCAATATAAACTAAATAGTTTCTCTTTCTTATCCAATCAAGAGTGGAGTTACCTTATCCAGATATGCCTCAGAGCGAGATCCGAACAACAGGTAAGGAAATTTGAGAAACATTAAAGCACAATCAATCATCCATTTGACACAGATGATCGATTGTAATGGGAGGATACCCTTTATGACAACGAAGTTAAGTCCAGAAATACAGGAAATCTTGAACAATCGTACTACAGAGTTCTGGAAAGATACTGAAGGTCTTATCTGCTTCAATTTTGAAAATGACAATTACAAAATCATTTCCATCAATGACCAGAACAAAGTCAAGTTAGACCTATTGCGAAAGAATAAACTACCAGTAGCATCAATAATACTTGACCAAGATGGAGTGAATACATTAAAATGTGTATTGAGAAGCGGAACAAACTCTCGAATGCCCACTTCACTTGAAGTTCTTTGTATCGTTGAATGCTATCAGACAAAAGAGGAAACAGAAGCATTACTTGCTAAGTATCTCAACGCGTTCTCTGAAAGGACTCTCAGCAAGCACGATGGTACAGACTATCACGAAACACATCCTGATGGTAAATTAGCCAGAGGAGTCAAGGACGGAGTACCGTACGAACAGGTATTAGACGCTGATGGAAATGCTACCTATACAGTGACGGTAAGAGAAAGTCTTGTTGGTATGTATTTCTCTGAGAACTGCTACGCAGTTGTTGAAATCCGTGACGGCGGGGACAATGACACAATCCGAGATATTCAAGGCAAAACTGAATTCGTTGAGAGATTCCGAGACGAAGTAAATCAGGGAATATCTGATAACGAGGTGATCTGCGATCAGGCTTACATAGAATTCAGCTGTCCACGATGGGCCCTGGCTTGGTAAACAACGGACAGGTAGTATTATCAACTACCGACCTCATCTTTCATGAAGTGTTCCAATTGCAAATAAAACGATAAGACTGACATATATCAGAATAGTAGATTCTCCGTTATTCTGATATATGTCAGTTTACTAATAACATAAAGTTCACAATTTACAACTGAATACACTGAGGATAAACTATGAGCAAAAAATCGGCTGAACAACTTATTTCTGAATGGATTATAGACACGAAAACACCCAAAGACGCTTGGCAAACCATGACCTATGAACAGATTGCTGAAGCAACTGGTATTAGCAAGGGATATATCAATCGCGTTCTCATAAAAGTTGCTGCACAAACGCTTAAACTTGAATATCACGAGGCGAAGGAGATGCGGGTAAACGCACGCGCCGGTGAAAAAGGAGTTGCAATTTCTGCCGAACTCGTTGATAAAATCAACGCACGCCTTATTGAAAAAGATAGAGCTACTGTCGCAGCAGAACTCGGTCTAAGCTATTCCACTGTGACACGGTATGATAACAAGACCAAGAAAAATAAGAAATCAGAAACACCAAAACGTAGAAAAAAATGAGGTATATTTTCTATACGCAGTGCCGGTGAATCCGTGATAGCTATTGAGATTAGACAATTCTGTGATATATCAGTTGTATTTTTCCTTGTTCTATGTCTCGCCTTATGTTATTCTATTGAAAAACAATAATTATAATAAGGTTAATTTTTAAACATCAAAACTTCTACTATCGTGTGATATTTGTATCTGTTTCTAATCAAATGAAACGCCTATCTATTCCGATTCGTTTTTATTGAATGAAGGAGCGAAATTATGGCAGAATCCTCTTACAGTATCTTTGATTCACGTACAATTGATGATATTCACAATGATATTCAAGAGGTATATCTTAAAAATGCGCGCCCTTGGGTAATAGGTTATAGTGGTGGAAAAGATTCCACAACTGCCCTTCAACTCGTATGGTATGCTCTCAAAGAATTACCGTCAGAAGAACGCAAATACCCTGTCTATGTAATCTCCTCCGACACACTCGTTGAGACACCTGTAATCGTTAGTTACATCACAAATACATTGGATCGACTTGAAAAGGTTGCTCAAAAAGAAAACATGCCTTTTCAGACAGATATAGTCCGTCCAAAAATCTCAGATACGTTCTGGGTAAACCTAATAGGCAAAGGATATCCCGCACCTTATAGCAAATTTAGATGGTGTACGGACCGCATGAAGATAAAACCAGCGAATCAGTTCATCTTAGACAAGGCTTCTAAACACGGTGAAGTTATTTTAATACTCGGATCACGTAAAGGTGAAAGTTCAACCAGAGATCAAGTCCTGAATCTGCACCGGATAAAAAATTCGCTGCTGTCGCGTCATACGACTCTTCCTAATGCTTTTGTCTATACACCTGTCGTTGATTTTACTACTAACGACATTTGGATGTATCTGCTTTCAGTTACTTCTCCCTGGGGAAGTGATAACCGACAGTTATTAACACTCTATCGAAATACAAATGCACAAGGTGAATGTCCGCTTGTTGTAGATGAAACGACTCCGTCTTGTGGAAACAGTCGCTTTGGATGCTGGACTTGCACCGTCGTCACAAAAGACAAAGCAATGGAGGGTTTGATTGATAACGGTGAAGATTGGATGCTGCCCCTTCTTGAATTCCGTGATTTCCTTGCTGATACGCAAGATCCTGAAAAGAAACCTGACATCCGCGAACATCGACGCAGTAACGGACAAGTGACCATTATCAACAATAAACTTATTCACGGTCCCTACACACTCGATTTTTGCAAGCAACTTCTAAAAATGCTTCTTGAAACACAAGAAGAGGTCCGCCAAGAAGGTCCCGACCCGGATATTAAACTTATTACGGATGATGAACTTGATGAAATTCGTAATATTTGGAGAACACAACGCCAAGACTGGGAAGATACAGTCCCCAAAATCTATAATGAAGTCGTTGGTGAACGTGAATGGATAGTTGACGATACAACTGCTTTCACGGCATCAGATAAAAGACTATTATCTAAAATCTGTGATGAGAAAGGTGTTCCTGTTACGCTTGTAGCAAAACTATTAGATACCGAACGTCAAATGGACGGAATGAGCAGACGTGCTGGAATCCAATCTCGAATTGACAAAATCTTTCACGAAGATTGGCGTTCGGAAGAAGAAGTTCGCGACAGCATAGACAGCAGTGGGATACAATGATACTCCACAAACTTACCCTCAACAACTTCGGTTTGTTCCGCGGATCGCAGACTATTCAGTTGACTCCCAACGGTGCGGGACCGATAATCCTCATTGGTGGATTGAATGGTTCAGGGAAAACTACGCTGCTTGATGCGGTTAGACTCTGCCTATATGGGAGACGTTCGATAGGTGATCGTGTATCCTCCAATGAGTATCACGAATATCTTTCCTCAATGATTCATCGAAACCCGACCTCAGATTTACCTTTGAATTGTGCCTCAGTATCACTTAATTTTGAATACGCGCGCGGTGGTGAAAAACAAAATTACCGCATTGACCGTTCATGGAAACAGGAAGGTAAAAGTAGCCGCAGTATAAAAGAAGACTTAACCGTTTACCAGAACAATCGTTTAGAGCTTGAATTTGATACCTCACACTGGCAGGATTATATCAATGAACTTGTTCCGGTTGGCGCATCACAGTTCTTCTTTTTTGATGGTGAGGATATCCAGAAGTTAGTTGATGACTCAAGCCATGATCAGTTTCTGGCAGAATCAATCAAAGCACTGCTTGGACTTAATCTTGTGGATCGGTTGCATTCGGATCTGCGTATCTATGCAAACCGTCTGATCAAGAGCGACAGTCCGGTTTCTATGCAGGATGAGATAAATGAATTGGAAACGGAAATTGACTCTCTTAAGAAGTCGCTTGCAGACATGGAGGAACATAGAGAATCTTTACGCAACAGAATTGAGAAATCAGAGGCACAAATTGCACGTCAAGAATCTCACATTACTGCCGAAGGTGGCCGCTATGCCGAGATGAAAGAAAGCTTGAATTTACGACAAGGACAACTCCTTGCTGATATTGAAACGTTTGAAAATGATATTCGAAGGCTTTGTGATGAACTCTTTCCTTTTACATTAGTCCCCGACTTACTCAAAAAGTTAAGAGATAGACTTTTAAAAGAGAAAAAATTAGATGAGTGGGAAGCAGAGAATCGGGCATTGAAAACTCTAAATACTGAACTTCTTGAAACGCTTGCATCTGCTACATCTTGGGATGATTCATCACTGACTGATGACCAAGTTAAAACTGTCCGTACTAAACTAACACCAATATTCAAAAAACGACTTGAGCGTCCAGAGGAATTGCATGGATTCAAGAAAATTCGTGACCGTTCCCCTTCTGAGTATGGAAACTTATTAGAGTGGATTGATGCTTGCCTCAACGATGTCCCTCAAGAATTCCGCGCATTGAACAATAAACTTAAGGATGCACAATCTGAACTACAAAGGGTAGAAGAGGATCTGCAGAAGGTACCTGCCGAAGATGTCTTGAAACCGATGATTGAGAAACTGTCCACACTAAACCAAAAACTTGGACAGTTAAATAAGGGAGTACTGACTGCCGACGAATCTATCCGTTCTTTGACTTATCAAATTGAGGTGGCAGATAGGAAACTGGAGAAACTACATGATTCCCAAAAACTTGGACAAGACCACATCCGACGTCAAGAACAGGTACGTGAAGTAAGGTCAGTTTTATCTACTTACGCAAGTGAACTTACACAGGCAAAAGTTTCTACTTTAGGTGATGCGATCGTTGAAAGTTTCAACTATCTATCACACAAATCTGATCGAATTAGACGAATTGATATTAACTCCGAAACCTTTGATGTGACGCTTTATGGTACCTATAATAAACCGCTTGCCAAGGAAGAATTGTCGGCAGGTGAAAAGCAGATATACACAACAGCTCTCTTATGGAGTTTGGCGAAGATATCAGGTAAATCACTCCCAATGATTCTTGATACACCGCTTGGTCGTTTAGACACTATTCACCGTCAACTCCTTATTGAACACTATTTCCCTAATGTGAGTCATCAAGTTATTTTGCTTTCAACTAACACCGAAATTGTAGGAGACCTACTGTCGTTGTTGACACCCTATATCTCACACACATTCCACTTGTCATATCAACAAACTGAGGAATTCACGACAATAGAGGAAGGTTATTTTGTGTAGTGTGCCATGCGCCTAAATCGAATTCACACCTCTAAAGATTCACGCTATAAACTGCGGGTCTTAAAATCGCGGACAGGATTACTACCCAACATACTTTGTAGAATCGGGTTAATGTTATCGCTTGCAGAACCTAACAAGCCAGAGGTCAACAGAGATACGGCTGATGGATCAGAATTTCATCGTGACACACTGATGGGAGAATGGGATCCGCTGGTTGTGGCATTATTGGAAGAATGGTGCATCACCAATGGAATAGGAACAGATAACGACACACTTGTTAAATACTTCAGAGCACATCTGAATCGAGGGGTACGTCTGCTTTACGGTCGGGTGAAAGGCTTAAAGGATTTGGCAAATATTATTCCATTTTAAGATTATCATCTTGCAAGCGAGCAAAAGAATTGAGTATAATACTTGATTACCTAGGCATATTACAATGCCTCATTTTTATTATTGATTAACTTGTTCCAGAATATCCTTTGTCCTGACTTGCAATTATATTCCACTTCTCATTTTTCTAAGCGCAACAATCTGTTTCAAATCTTCTTTTAACAGTTGGTGGATACCAGGGCTCTTTATAACACTATCAACCCATTCCACACCATTTTTGATCATTTGAGTGACTGATTGAATATATTGACTTGTATTTGGAACATCATCTCGCTCTCGAAAACCCCGAATACGTTTATACACCGAAACTGCATGCATAATCTGATAAGGATTATTTTTGTCCCACTTGTTATCCCGATGAAACAAATATGTCGAACTGGGGATGACTTCCCATCCACTATCATACAAGGCTGTCCGAATGATAAATTTAAGGAGAGCGAGCGAGAAAAATTCGGGGAAGTTCTCATTCACAAGTTTTTTTACTTGATCATGTCCGTACTGCTCAATAAAAGCAGACCGAAAATGCCCACTTGTCCTCATATTGTCAATCATCAAATCTTCAAGTAGCTGAATCGCTGCCTGATTAGTCCGTTCTTGGTTAACATGAGAGGTAAGAAATAATGTGAATTGATTGCACTCAAGATCATTAATTGGAAAATTTGATTTCGTTTGCCAATCTATAATCTGAAAAATTGATTGCACAAGTTGTGTTATTATCACCTTTCTAGGGGGAAACATGACACCACACACATCAAGGTTGATAATATCAAAAGGAAAAGCTTCACGTAAACGTAGATGAGCATCTTTGTATCTTAATTTTCTCCGGACCTCAGCCGAATGAAATTCCTCATCCTCAACCGTCTTTTCCCTTGTATCATCATCGTCTTCAAACAGAACAATCTTTTCAAATTCGCCTTGAAAACCTTGCTCAGGAGAACCGATTAAATCAGCGATTATTCCAAACTTATCATGATCAGATTCACAGAAGTAAACCCCTTCTAAACGCCCTGTATCTTCAGATCTCTCAAGAATGCCCTCGCGTTCTAGCAGGAAAACATCAATTGCTTCTTCTGCACAGAAAGTGAAATAGCGTAAGGGGATGTTTTTTGGCCTATTTCTGATCGACTGTTTTTGTTGTCTCGCCGCTGTCAACCAACCATGCTTTCTGACATAATGTTTAAGCGGATCTGTCTCGTAATTAATTGGCATTATCTAAACTCTTTCCGTAACGAAAACTAGCTGACTTCATCTATCACAGACCTTCACAACAAACCCAACTTTGTGAAATCCGATAACAGTTGGTAAAACTTTTCTCGGCGTTCGTTCTCTGGAACTAGCATAGACATTTCAAAGGCATGTGCAACGAATTGAACAAGTTCACGCTTACTTTTAAAATTAGGTAATAACTCGCTTTGATTGTTCACGAATAGTAGATTTTGTTCAGTATCAATTGTCAGAGGGAATCGTTGTTCATCACTTGAGACCAAAATATAATTGTCACCCAATTCATGATGAATTAAAGATTCAAGCTTAGTTCGTTTTTCATTTTGCCTATTTTCTTGCATTTCCTGAGATCGTTTTCTTTGCCCTAAACCCGCCGCCGGAAAAACTTTGTCCTTTAGTAAATTATGGATAACCTGTCTAAGTTTCACAAAGTGCGGATGCATTTCATTAAAACTATCTCGATCTATATTTAAAGCGAATTCTAAACCTTCTTCAACATAGATTTCCCCGGATAACCAGTTAAAACGTGGTGAAGGAACTTGGGGGAATCCAAAGAGGGTTGGATCATAAGTTCCAATAGCAATGTTTCGTATTCTTACTAACAAACCCCTTAATTCCATTGGTTCCACAGCTCGACTATTTTGCAGATAGATATAACCTGATAATTTGAAAGGTTCCCCATATACAGCGCTATTTTCGTTCAGAAAAAATAACTGTCCGGTTGTTTGTTCCCGTTTTCCAGTTTGAGGAGACGCAAGTGGATATTTATTTGGTCTACGCAACGATAAACCGTCAATAACGACTTCAAACTGGTATGTTATTAATGAGTGCTGCAGTTGGGTTAGCCAATTTTTGAATTTAGGTTCGACCTCAACGATATTCCTCCAATCAAAGGGCCCATCATCTTTATAAGGAAGTGGACAAGCCACAGTTAGTTCCCAAATCATTTGCCAATATTCACTGAGGGATTTTACAGAGCGGGCACGGTGAATCTCCTTTAAAAATTCAGAGAATTTTGAAGGTAGTGGATCGTAGCTGGAATTATCTCTAAATTTTTTGACAAAAGCCGAACGCATATCTGAGGCAATCATATAAGTTCCAGCACTATTCGGATCATAGTCAACCTCGTCAATATTAAATCGACCAACCTCAATTGGTCGTTCAAGGTCTTGATCTGGGGTAATATCTTTTACTTTTTCGCGTAGAAAATCTGCTAACTGTACGTTTGCCTTGAATGCTGTTTTAGTTTCTTTATGATGCGATATAACTTGAAACTCATGGCAAATTTGAGCGATTCCTAACATCCCGATTCCTAACCACCCAATTATAGGCCTCTCAAGATTTGTTAGATCATTAACGTTTCCATCAGTAGCCACCCGTTTAGTACTATCTCCGATCTCCCGATCCATTATTTCCTTAAATTTCTGTTGTGTCATGCCAGTACCATTATCACGGCATGTAATGATGTCAAAACTTGGCCAATTCGTGGTAATTGCTACACGAGTTGCATCAGCATCAAACGCGTTACTAACTAGTTCTTTTATCGCTCCAGCAGGACTGCGATAGATGCCTGCACTAATGTGTCCTAATATTTTTGAACTGACCTTAATTTCCTGCCAGTTAGCCATAGGTTACCCCATCTATCTTGTAATTAAAACGATTGCATGTTTTACAGAATTTCTCATATACCAAGTGTAAAATCTTTGACAAGGTTTGCTTCATTGCGGTTATATTTGGATCGGAACCAAAGTTAATGGTGACAGCTGCCAGTTTTCAGTTGAAGAACTTTTCATTTTTCATCGCAATCAACATCAAACAGTTTTTACATGGGTAGCAATTTGGGTTTAATAGACTGCACTACAAAACTGTGGACATTAACCTATTATACGGATACCAATTGAAAAGTAAATCCACTAAGTTGGTAATTCTATCACCGGGCATATCTTCAACCTGTTTCTGAATTTCTATAATTCCACCGTTGGCATATTCTTCAGCAATCGTTAGGATTCGGTCTTGATCCATTAAAACTTCAACATCTTCTGTTTCTGCAAGTGCTAAAGCGCGAAGTAATGGAACATCATCTTCATGAGAGAATTGAGCCCATGCAAAAATCATTTCCTTATCTTTCCCAAGCGGAACCCGTTTTCCCTCGTTGTAACCTATAAAAATGGCTAACATGAAAATATTTTTCATGGAGTCAAAGGGCGGTAAATCTTGCCGACTTTCGTCCTCTCTCGGTTTCGTTAATGCTATGTAGGTAGGATGATGAATCTTATCAATACGGATACGATCCCGTGGTCTTCTGGATTGCTGATTTCTATCTCCATCCGTGTTTGAAATCATCATATTTTCTCCTACCAAATTTCTTTAATCTTGGTAGTGTTCGCTACCCGGTCAAATTCTAACTCATACTCTGCACCAATTCGGGATTCCAAATTTTCTTTCGCTTGTCCTTGCAACTCCTCATCAGTTACAAACAACACCAACTGGTTGGCAATGTCAGGTATTATTCTCGTTATATTCTCCCTATGCTTTCTGGAAAGTCTACCGAAAGCCGTATCCATTACAATTGGAAAAGGCTCTTCCGTAAGTTGAGGGATCGTTTCCTTTACTGCTACTTTTGCCATCGCAGCAATAAAAGAAAGGCTGAGAATTTGACGCTGCCCAGCGGAAAGTTCAGGAAGTACATCTTCTCCAGACTCGTCAATTACCTGAAGTTCATAATCTTTATTGAGCAATACCTCTCGAAAATGATCGCCATTCCACACCAACTCTCTGAAAATCTCCTCGGTTTCTGATTGCACATGTCCTCTCATATTTTCTGCATATAATTCATATATTACACCCATCGCTTTTGCAGAATCGTCGGCAAGTTTTGAATAATGTTTTAACTCTTCTGCTTTAGCGTTTGAATCCTTTTCACTATTAATCTTCTGACTCAGTTTGGTTATTTCCATGTCAATTTCTTGAATTCTGCCCCTATTCTGATTTATCTCACCTTCTAATTTCAGGATATTCTGTTCATACTCTCTACGTCGCTTTTCTAATCTATTGGCTTCATCATGATCAAAATTTTCTAATGCGCGCACAACTTCTTCTAAGCGATTTTTTTTAGTCCTAATGTTCTCCTCCAATTTTTCTTCTTCACTTAAAACTGATTTTAGGTCGTTCGGAATTTTTTCAAAATGAGTCCGCACTAAATGCTTCAAATCACCATGCGTTTCCTGTGCGATATGACCCAAGTTTGTTGAAATCGATTGATTAAGCAAGTTCTTGATAGTTTCAATTTCTGCACTCTGGTCATGAATTGGTCTACCACAAAGACATTGTCTCTTATCAAGCAATTCATTCAAAAGTGTATCTGGAAGTCCGGTTGGGATTTCTTGAAGTATTTCCAATCCTTTATCAAGCACTGGTTTTGCTAAAGGAATAAAGCCCTGATTACACAAACTACGGGTCTGCTCTTGGTACTCTACTTCTTTGTCTTTAAACTGCTTCAGCTCTGCTTCAATTGCCTTTCGCTCATTAATGAGCTTACGTAAACCCTTAATATCTTCCAACCGAGTGTCAATATCCTGTTTTTGTCTTTTAGCAAGTTTGACTTCCTTTTGTAGTAATTCTATAGCTTTGGATAATTTATTGCGGAGAGATTTTTTTGTTTCTCTTACTTCAAGTAATGGTTTTAACTTATCTGAGGCATATTTGCTTACTTGTCGTTGGTACTCACCGGCAACATCTTCTAAATGCCTCATACCTCGCTCAATTTCTTCAACCTTTAAGACATTGCGAACAGCACTTTCGACCTCCGTTTTGCTATTGGGTCTAGTAAAGTTGTCAATTTTTTCTCCATCAAAAAAGAAATGTACACTCACATTCTCAGGAATGATTGCCTGAATCCAGTTTGATGCCTCAGCATCATGAAATCCCCTCCAATTGCTAATTTCTAAGAAAAGTCGCGTCCCAGTACGGTCTCTTCCGTTCAAACGAAAATCTCTTTGTATTTCACGTTTAGCACAGAATTCTACTTCCTTATCGGAGAAAATTCCTTGATAAGTAAAGCGAAGTTCCACTGACGTTTCGACCAATTCACCATCCGCTAAAGCACGTCTATTTACTAATTCACCAATATGACCTATATTTCTCTTAACGAAATCATCGCCGTATAAACACCAGTTAAGAGCTGTAAACAGAGAAGTTTTTCCGGCACCGTTGACACCTTGGATCACAGTTACATGACGTTCGTCGTCGGTAGCGAAATTTATAGTATGCGTTCCATAATACGGTCTAAAATTCTTTAATTCTATACTGTTAATCTTCACTGATCCTTAACCTCTTCTTGAATAATTCTACGGATTTCGCGTTTGATACCTTGAGGTCGTTTCATTTCCAGTTTTTCAAGTTCAACCTTAAGTACTCTATCAATAACTTTATTTACAGCAGAAGATAAGGTCTGTCTATATTCTTCTATCTTATTTTCCATATTTTCCATCAAGATACCCCCAACGTTCCTACCAGATCGTAATTCTTAGCAAGTCCCCATATTTTATCGCGTGCTTCAAATTTGTTTAAGGACTGTCCAGCGAACTCGTTAAATCTCTCTAATTCTCTCACAATAATGTTCCGCTCTGTATGAAAAGTTGCAGTTGGATATTCCCGGTAATCTATAGGCGGCACGGCGATTAAATCATGGATCTCAGCATGTGCTTTACCAGAGAACTTACGGAGAATTCGACCACGGCGTTGAATAAATTCCTTTGGGTTACTGCTGCTTGCAAGAATGTAAGCCCTTCGAGTGCTCGGTACATCAACGCCTTCATCCAAACACTTCATTGCGACAAGTGCTTGAAGATGTCCAGATGCAAACATTTTTAACAGTTCTTGTCTTTCAGCAGCTGATTCCTCCGCTGTGAATTTTGCAACTCTTACCCCTAAAGTAGTCAATAATTCAAGGACTGGAAAAAGTCGCCCAGGGGCACAATAAAACAGTGTGTGATGAAGTGAGGCAGTTTTGTCAGCCACCAATTCCACCAACATTGTTAATTTATTTTCCGCTCGGTTAAGTAGTGTCGCACGTTTTATCAGTAACCGTTCAAGAGCTTCACTTGCTTCACTATGTTCTACCTGATAATAAAGTTTTGAAATTCTTTCCGTGAGATGTTCGTACGTCTCAAATTCTTCATCAGTCAACTCAACAAGATGAGGATGATAATAATATGAACAAAGATAACCGTTTTTTATTGCTTTGTCAAGAGAAAATTCATAAACTGCGTCTCCAAAATATCTCCTAAGTTCAGTCGTTCCTGATTCGTCAAACCATCTGTTGGGTGTAGCAGACAGACCAAGGCGGTAATTAAAAACATCATTTAATACTTTCAGACTTCGTTTGGAACCGAGGTGATGTACTTCATCAGCTACTATAATAGCACTATGTTTTAATTTTGAGAGTAATTTTTGCATAGTTTCAGCAATAAAAGTAGTCTGCGTCGTAACGGCACATACTACATTACTTACTCCCCAATTATATCTTACCAAGGCTGTATTAAGACGATTTACCCAAGTTGAAGAATTCTTATAAGCCAAGATCGGTTCAAATTCGAACTTCACAGCTTCCTTGTGCCATTGATCAACAAGGTGTTGAAATGGACATACAATCAGAACAAACAGTCGTTTCTTTTCCTCACGGAGTTTCGCAAGAGCTGATAATGCAGTGATTGTCTTACCAGTACCAGTTGCCATTTCAAAAATCCCACGACATCCGTTTTCAAACCATGCATCAATTGCTTCAAATTGATAATCTCTTAGTTCAATACCATCTGGCAAATATGAGACTGGATTTTCATTAATTTTCGGTGTGTCTGTTTTAGTCTCTTGTTCAGTTTCATAGACAGGTTGAAGGATTAAATGTTCTTCCACAACTGCAGTTAGAAAGTCTACGACCTCCAACTTATCTGTCGTATTATCCCACAACCGCTGAAAATTGTCAATCTTTTGCTGTACGCGATCTTGGGTATCATTCCAGGACCAATGAACATCAATGGACTCAAAATTGCTTAACAATCCTCCCACAGTTTCGTTTGAAGATCCAGAAAATGCTACTGCGTCGTTATTGACATCTGAAAAGACTCCAATCTTCTCATGATATACTCCAGGGGAATACGTTGGGTTCGAATCGGATGGCAGGGCAATCTTGATATCTAAATAATCATGTGCAATTAACCAAGTGAGTAACATTAATCTATCATCAGAGACATCATCAAAATCACAAACAAGGGAGGCGTTAAAAGCATCTGTTCTTGCTTCATAACCGTTCTTGATAGCTTCAATGTCATCTACCATCAGTTTAGTACCGGTTACTAAACTAATATGTCCATCATTCCTGATAAATGCAGGTAACCCATCAATAATTTTCTGAAGACCATTACTAGTAAAATAGGCGACAGCGCGACAATACCGCGTGGCATTTTTCAGACACGGAGTATAAAAATCCTTGATTAGGTCTGCCCTATCGGAACGGTATTCGTGTTTGAGAGAAATTTCTTTTAGTGCCATAGTAAAATTTACAAAATAATGCTGAATGACGTTAATATAGCATACATACAAAAAATGTCAAGTTTAATATGTCAAGTTTAATTAACTGGTAAGGAGTATCAGTGTGTAAAGTTCTGGTTACTTGTCTGAACCAGTATTTCCAGATTTCCAGGCTAACACACCCTTCATAAGTGGAAACACAAAACTCCTCACATTTTCACAAGAATAAAATACCAGAAGAATCCTCTTATCCTATAAATCCTGGTTTTATCCTACAAATCCTGGTTCAGACAAGCACAAGGCTAACACACCCTCAACTATACAATAAAACACAAAATAATATACAATCTCGTATTTTTCCTTGACAACTGAGTTTTATCTGTGTTAAAATACATGTCACGATGTTGGAGTTGTTAGACACATCACAATTTACTAAGAGAAATCTTACATGCAAATATATAATCAAACAGCATACAATCTTAACATGAACACACGACTTTGCACAATGTCCAGAAATAGTCATAATATCAGAAAAAAACCGATTTTTTCATACATATTTCAACATGGCGAGAATTTCATACCATTTGGGAATTTAAAAAATTTGACTCTGTCAAAAAACACGCTACAAAACCTTACTGCCATTGAATGGATAAGCAATACACAAAAAGTCACGCCTGTGACAAATCCGTGACAAAAACGTGACAAATTTGTCACGTTTTCGTGACTTTTCAAATAGGAGAATATCATGATATCACAAGAAAACCAAAAAGAATTCGCTACCAAATGCTTCACAGTATATATGAAACCTAATGTTTATGCATATTTCAACTTAGAGAGAATTATGTCACGTTTCACGAAAATAATAATATTGAATCTGTCAGAAAACACGCCACAAAACCTTACTACCATTGACCATATAAGCAATTCACAAAAAGTCACGGATGTGACACATTTGTCACGTTTTCGTGACTTTTCAAATAGGAGAATATCATGATATTACAAGAAAACCACAAAGAATTCACAGTCAAATGCTTTGCAGAATATATGAAACCCAGAGATGTTGTTAAGGTATTTTTGCAAGAATTTGAAAACGATCTACCAAAACCATCGCCTCCACACATCACACACACAAGATTCCCTGACAGAGCACATGAAATTCTCAAAACCATCTCGTCTTACAACAAATTAGAACGGAAAAACACCAGCAAATAAGCTCTTAATAGTAGTAGACACTCTCCAAGTGCCATCTCATCTATACTTTAACGGTTTAATTTGCAAACACCGCAAAAATATATTATAATATAGACACTTAATTTGTCAGAAATCTACAGATTATCGGGGCGTAGCGCAGCCCGGCTAGCGCGTCTGCTTTGGGAGCAGAAGGTCGGAGGTTCGAATCCTCTCGCCCCGAT
>CAZURU010000085.1:10787-15313 GCA_964623585.1 uncultured bacterium | reverse complement strand
CAACTTTGGAAACAAGAGCCGCATGATATTTTAGTGACAAAAACTTTACACACCCGATTGAGGATACCGAGTTGTTGTATCTTATAGGACGCGGTTTTCCACACTGAATCCCGCCCTGATATCCTTACAAAATCAGAACTCACAAATACAAGAGGAATTTGAATGGCAATATTAACACAAGCACATCATGATCATTTTGATGAATACGGTTATATGGTAATTGAAAATGCTGTGCCGATAGACTTGTGCGAAGCGGTGGTTGATGCAATTTTTGCTTTCCTGGAGATGGATCCATCTGACCCGAATGATTGGTATCGTGCGCCGCACAACCCCCGTGCTGGTATGGTGGAAATGTAGATAGATGGGTATAGATACACATTTATAAAAAAAGAATATTCGGACAGGACATAGTATCATGTGCCTGCCCGTATATTCTCTTGCGTTAGATTATAGTAGAAAATCGTAGGTGAATACGATTGGTTAATAGGTTTTAATGTTCGCCCAACTTGTTGCTAACTTACCTCCTGGGTCTACGTTGAGTGCACCTTTCAATCCACTGTTGCGGATTGCATTGATTTGGCTCTGGGTTAGATCGGTATTAAAGATAGCGACTTCATCCAATATCCCCAGCAGGAATGAATGCCCGGTTAGTCTTGATCCGATGTTAATAGGAACTGTTGTTCCATCGGTATTCATGTCCTTATCTGTGCCATGCTTAGTCTGCTTTTTCCCATCAACATATAGGTCGTGGTCTTTGACAGAGTCGCCACCTTCGGGAAAGACGACTGCACAATGATGCCAATCACCATTGCATACATCGTCTGTACCGTAGTTTTGTCCACCATTCACTTCAACTCTTAAGAAGCATTGCGCTCCTGAAACGTGTGCGCGGATATAGTATTTTTCACCCCCAGCATTCTTACCCCATTTTATCCATGAGTGATCTCTTGTTCCACCTGCTTTGAACCAGAAGACCGTAGTTCTTGGTTCGAGTGCACCAACACCTGCAAAATCGGGAACAATTAAATGATTATTCTCACCATCAAATTCCAAAGCTTTACCGAAACGGCCATTTGTGTAATTTGCTCCAGTTATGTTTGCATCACGATTATTCCCCGAAGAATCTTGAGCAACGGTTCCACTTCCTTCGTCAAAGAGATAGGCTAACTCAATAGTATCCTGATCTATTATAGCGGAATAGACGATGCTTGGAATTGACATTGTAAAAAAGATAACACCTAAAACAGATAGCATGATTTTGCTTTGATTTTTCATTTTTTCTCCTTGTGGTAACGGGTAGGACAGGTACAAGGACCCGTCCTACCAGTGTAAAGAGATATGTAGATAAGTAAACGGATGTTATACCATTTCTAGATGAAAATGCCTCTTTACTGTAGCACATTCTGTTAGATTGTGCCGTTCACAGTTTCATTTCTAAACAGTCGGTAATGAGAGAAAAATTAATTGAAATGGTATTAGTATCTCTTAATTCTCCCCCAACTTGTTGCTAACTTATCTTGCGGGTCAACGCTTACGGTTCCGTATAGACCGGTATCAATAATAGCATTGATCTGTTCAGCATCCAATGCGGCACTGAAGATAGCGAGTTCATCTAACAGTCCGTGGAGAAAGGTATGTCCTGTTAGCGGGGCACCAGCATTGACTTCTACATCTACACCAGTGTTCATTTCTCTATCCCCTCCGGTGTTTTCTTGAAGCACGCCGTCTACATAGAGGTCGTGGTCTTGAACGGAATCAGCACCGTCGGGAAAAACAAGAGCACAATGATGCCAATCGCCATCGCATACATCCGCTTGTCCGTAATTTTGTCCGCCGTTAACCTCAATTCTGAGGAAGCACTGTTCACCGGCCACATGTCCTCGGATGTAGTATTTTGCTCCGCCGGTATTTGGTCCCCATTTGACCCATGAATGGTCTCTTGTACTACTAGCTTTAAACCAGAATACCGTAGTTCTAGGTTCTTTTCCGCCGACACCCATATACCCGGAAATGAGTAGGTTATCGTCAACGCCATCATACATTAACGCTGTTCCAAAGACACCTTCAGCGTATTGTGCCCCCATTATTGTGCCGTCCCGTCCATTCTGCGAAGAATCTGTGGCGACTTCGCCTTCTCCTTCGTCAAAGAGATAAAGTACTTCAACAGATTCCTCATCAACAATACTTGCATGAATGATACATGTGATTGAGAAAGTAAACAGAATGATACTAAACAAGGCAAACAAGTAACCACTGTTATTTCTAAATTTCATCTTCAATTTCCTCCAATACCAAAAACTTATATGATTTTCGGTGTAAAACTATAATTTGGTCAATAATTCTTAGAATCTATTATAACAATAACGAGAAATATTGTCAATTAGTTGTTTTTCCCTGCAAGTCTGTGGAATCTTAGAGCGTTTGAAGCAATTAAATTCTTCAAGGGACACTAACACACGCGTAAACGGTATTTGCACCTTTAGGAATCATCAAGTGGGAACTTTTCCGTTATAAGCATCAACGGATTGCCACCAGCAACGATCCGATATGTCCTACAGAGCAGGGGTCTTCCTTCAAAATGCGCAAGGCTACTCGGCATACCTGTCGCGCGTTCGATGCCCCACCAGAGCAAATCACGGCGCGCTTCCAATTGACTGTGATGCAATAAGGCACCTAAACCATCAATACCCGCTTCCACACCATCAACAACATTATGCGGTAAACGTTCATAAACAATCTGCGACACCGCATAAGCATGGATTTTAGGGGTCTGATATTCCATACAAGGTGTCTGCAAGACGACTTCTCGCGCGATAATATTACCACCATCTTGCAACTTAAGCCAACTATGTTCGTTATGAACCGTGCGTCGTGCTTGGTATAATAGCACAACCTCAACAGGTATAAGTTTATACGCCTCAATAAAACGCGTAACGGTTCCATCCGCAACTAATAATGCACGTTGATATGGAGTCAGTCGGTTAAGGTTTATATCCTTCAATGCAGCGGGTCTATCCGCTTGTGCGACGAAAAGCTCTTTTACATGAGAGTGGATCAACTTATCACGTTTGGATGGGGATTTTTTTTTCATAATCTCTTTCGTTATGACACTGTACATATCGGAATATGGTACATCGGTATATGGTACTGGGGAACACGTCTGAATTTACCTTGTATATATAGGATACCCTAATATCAGTGAAAAACACAACCTGAAATTATTTGTAGACACTTATAATGTTGCGAAAGCAAGGGGGATTGTCGTTTTTCTGATAAGTTGTGCTAGTGAATAGTCCAGACAAAATATGTAGGTCGCGATTCGGAGATCGCTCCTACCAAAAGCTTGTTCTGTAGGAGGGAACTCCACAAGCCGACTTTTACTTTTACCCACAACTTTAACTTGGACTGTCCACTAGAGATAGACTCAGTGCGATCGCAAAAGCTAAGTTTAGCAGGGGTGAAGATGATAGCCTCTACGAGGCTGATATCCCCGCAGACATTCAACTCATCCCTTACGAACAAGGGGGCATTGACCCATATCAGTTCTTAGGACTTACGCGTCCATAAAATATCACAGAACATGGTAAACTCTTCATATATCCTCTCAATAGACCAAGGCACAACCGGTACGACAGTACTGCTTGTTGATTCTAACGGAAATATCGTTTCTCAAGGCTATAATGAATTCACACAACATTATCCGAAACCTGGATGGGTAGAACACAATCCTGATGAGATATGGAAAGCGACACAGGACGCTATAAAGCAGACGTTAGACAAGACTGATACAGACATCAGCATCGCTGGCATCGGAATTACGAACCAACGTGAAACTACTGTTATCTGGGAACGTAAGACTGGTAAACCGATCTATCCTGCGATTGTTTGGCAGTGCCGTCGCACAGCAGAAATCTGCCATGAATTGAGAACTGATGTCGGTGTTGCTGCACATATAAAAGCAAAGACTGGACTTGTAATTGATCCGTATTTTTCTGCCACAAAAATCGCATGGATATTAGATAATGTCAATGGAGCACGAGCTAAGGCTGCGAAAGGGGAACTTGCTTTTGGAACAATTGATACATGGCTATTATGGAAATTGACAGATGGAGCAAAACATAAGACCGATTACACGAACGCATCACGAACGCTACTATTTGATATAGATACGCTCAAATGGGATGAATCGCTACTTAACATATTTAATATACCGATGTCTGTTTTACCAGAAGTATATCCGTCTTCAAGCCATTTTGGTGTAGTGTGCATTCCTATTTTGGAAGGTATTCAAGTATGCGGGATTGCTGGCGATCAACAGTCTGCTCTATTTGGTCAGTTATGCACACAACCTGATATGGTCAAGAATACTTACGGAACAGGTTGTTTCCTTATGCTAAATACCGGTTCAGAGAGAATAGAATCAAGGTCAGGTCTATTGACGACTCTTGCTTGCAGCATGAATGCTGAACCTGTTTATGCATTGGAAGGGAGTGTATTTGTCGCTGGTGCAGCTGTACAGTGGCTTA
>CAZURU010000085.1:0-10777 GCA_964623585.1 uncultured bacterium | reverse complement strand
GACGGTTAGGGAATAATAGAGTCTGCTGAAGCAACAGAGAAACTTGCAGAACAGGTTGAAGATACTGCGGGGGTGGTTGTTGTGCCAGCCTTTACAGGATTAGGTGCCCCCTATTGGAATGCAGATGTCAGAGGCGCGATCTTTGGACTAACACGCGGTACAAAACAGGAACATATTGTTCGGGCAACATTAGAATCAATAGCGTTACAATCTGCCGATGTGATGACTGCAATGATGACTGATGCGGCTACCTCAATTGAACTTTTACGTGTGGACGGTGGCGCGGTTGCTAATGATTTTCTCATGCAGTTTCAAGCAGATATTTTAAATATAGAAGTTGAACGACCCGAAAGAATTGAAACCACGGGTCTCGGTTCCGCATACCTTGCAGGATTATCTTCAGGTGTATGGTGCGATGTTGCTGAACTTGAAAAACACAGAAAAATCAACAACGTGTTTATGCCTCAGATGGATTCCAAACAACGAGAACTGAAACTTCGGGATTGGCGGAATGCTGTTAGAAGACTGAACTGAGTGGATAGTCCAGATTAATAAGTAGGTCGGGTAGAGGAACGCCATTAAAATATTAACTGGCGACACGTATTGATTGTGTCTATCATGTCCACATCAAAGCAGAATGTGCTTTTGGTATTTGTCGGGTTTCGCTTCACTCTACCCGAACTACACGTTTAACTGAACAGAGATGTCAATGGAGAAGAAGCGATGCGTCTGCAGTGGAAGTATACCCTGATAATCAACGTGATCGTTATCATTGTCCTCGTTGCTTTCTATTTTTTCAATAGTGTTCATATCCGTAGAGAGATGAACGAGATTCACGCTTTAGGTGCAGAGCAGGGAGCCTTTCTAAAGAGGATCGCCGAGAATATTATCCTCAATGCTGTTATGGAAGAACTCACGACCTCTCAAGCTTTCAATGTTGAGGATATAAATCAAACACTTTTTAACTTAAAACAACAATATAAGGAATTGAAAGATGTTCTTAACGTTCAAGTCACTTTAGGTGATAATAGGGTACGTTCAAGCCTACTGAACAGTGAGGATAGACCGAGTATAGTCCTATCAGAAAGTGATATTGAACAAATTGAAACTGATGGCAGTAAAATAGATACAGTAGATAAACAGAACGCAACAACTATACTCATAAAGTATTCAGTCCCAGCGAAAAAACTCATACCATCACAACCAGAGTCAGAAACTGCGTTGAAAGTAGAAGATATACCTCTTGATTTCTGGGAAATGTTGGTATCAAAGAAGGCGGTTTCAAAAGACCTTGCATCATTACCTGATACACAGGTTGTTACTATTATTGAAGAAATTCGCCCTGAGATTACGTATCAGAATACACTAAATAAGGGGAAATTTGATTTAGGACTATGGCGGCTGTTTATAGCGAATAACATATATTTGTCGCCAGATTCAACTGTAGCAGTTGATAGTGGTAATAATCAATGGCGGATTACTGACACAGATAGCGGTCATGTATATGACCTGTGGTTAGAGGAAAATGACTTTTGGATCAGAATGGCTTATGCAAATAGTGGGTATATCCGGGTACTATATGATGTGCCATTTATTGGAAACTCTATCCATGCCTCACTTGTCAAGCATGCTGTTTTTTTTGCTATAGTCGGACTATTGCTTGTTGGACTGATACATCTTATGACGAATCATCTGATTTTGAGACCGCTTGCAAGATTGACAGATATTATTCAGAATGCTGAAACTGGAAATTTCACTTCATATCTCAGCAAAACTTACGCTACTGATGAAATTAGCAGAGCGACCCGTAACTTAGTGCGCATGTTTATCCAGTTAAAAACATCACATTCAAGGAAGATCGCAGCTTTAGGTCAGTTCGCTGCCGGGGTTGCACATGAGATACGCAATCCGCTCAACTCAATCGGCATGACAGCACAACACTTGAAGAACATCTTCTCACAGCCTAATGTGAGTGCTGAAGACATTGAAGAAGCGAAAGTCTTTCTGGATATTGTTGACGAAAAAATTCAAGATTTAAAATTGACCTCTGAACAGTTCTTAACGTTGAATCGTCCGCAGAAACTGGATTTATCGGCGAAGAATCTGAACGATCTTCTGGATTCTGTCTTGTCGGAATTTGTGCTGATAACAGACGAAGCAAAGGTACAAATCAACAGGAATTATGAATCTAATTTGCCGGACATACTGTTAGATGAAATGTTAATTCGTCAGACGCTCTTTAATTTTGTTCAGAATAGCATACAAGCGATGCCGAAGGGGGGTAGTATCTATCTTACAACAACCTTAGAGGAAATTCGTGGTGCATCTTTCGTCATGCTTGAGATTCGTGATACTGGTATTGGGATACCAGAAGAACATTTGGACAGGATTTATGATGCCTACTTCACAACCAAAGAAGATGATGGCGGGGTTGGTCTTGGACTTGCTATTTCGCACCAGATCATCACCGCACATCAAGGTAAGGTTGAGGTAAGGAGTAAAATTGGGATGGGTACTGCGTTTAGAATCACATTGCCAATTAAGAGAACACAACAAATTTAAGATCAAGAGTTAGAAAAGGATGAGAAATTATAGTCCAATATTGGAGATTCATTTATGCCATCAATAATGATAGTAGACGACGACCATGCACAGCTTACGATTCTACAGCGGATTCTACAACGTGAAGGATATGACGTTGATACGGAAGATAATAGTGCTTCAGCTATTGAGAAAATAAAGGATAAGATGTTTGATGTCGTCATCAGCGATATGTGGATGTCTTCAAGGTTTGAAGGACGTGACCTATTGCATGAAATAAAGAAGATTGACCCCGGTCTACCCGTGTTGATAATAACTGCTTTCGCTGATCTAAATGACGCTGTAAATCTTGTCGCACATGAAGGTGCGTTTTATTATCTTGAAAAACCGATTCAGTTGGATGTGCTTAAACGCGAAGTAGATAGGGCGTTACAATCACGGGGTGTTATTTCAGACGGAGAAAAGAGTGTCGAGGACACTATCCCCGATATCCAGATTGATTACATTGTTGGCAAGAGTGATAAGATGCAGCAGCTTTTTAAGAACATGTCTCGTGTCATCCATCGGGGTGTGAAGCAGGTTCTTATTACAGGTGAGACGGGTAGCGGTAAAAGTCTTGTTGCGCGTGCCTTGCATGAATATGGGAATCGTAAGGACGGACCATTCGTCAACGTCAACTGTGGCGCAATTGCTGAGACACTCATTGAGAGTGAACTCTTTGGACACGAAAAAGGGGCATTCACTGACGCAGTTCAGCAGAAAAAAGGTATTTTTGAGATAGCGGATTCAGGCACGTTATTTCTTGATGAAGTTGGGGACATCTCTATCCAGATGCAAAGTACTCTTCTTCATGTGTTAGAGAAGCATGAGATACGTCGAATTGGTGGCACTCAGAATATTAAGGTAGATGTATGTGTTATCGCTGCAACGAATAAGAATTTGGTGGAAGCTGTCAAAGATGGTAGTTTTCGATCGGATCTCTATTTCCGTTTAAACGTCATTCCGCTCCATTTACCTCCCTTGCGCGAACGGGTAGCAGATATTCCGCTACTTGTAGAGTACTTACTCCAAAAATTCAACAGTGAGTATGTAGATTCACAACCCAAGCAGATCACCGAACGTGCGATGTCTGCGCTCTGTCGCTTTGAGTGGCTTGGCAATGTGCGTCAATTGGAGAACTATCTTCACCGTATCTTCGTCTTATCAGAGAGTGCTACAATTGATCTTGAAGATCTTCCACCAGAGATAATGGATACCTCTTTACCATCCACCGATTTTGAGATTGACATTCCAGAAAGCGGTGTTGCGTTAGATGATATAATTAGGGAATATGTGCATGCAGCATTGACGAAAACGTATGGAACGCAAACCAAAGCTGCAGAACTCTTAGGCATCTCACGACGCCAGCTGCAACATAGAATGCAAACGTATGGGATGCAAAGTCAAGATTTCAAAGAGGATACGTAGACGTCTTTAGCACATTCATTAACTTCTGCTATTTCCCACCACTAAACTCTTGAGACTTCATTTCTATAACGGTTCGTTCCTTTCGGTTGAGTGAATCCAAGAATTTGGACAAAATATTAAATTTTTTCAAAAAAAGTACTAAAATTTTCTTGTTAGATGTATATATTAAAGTACATCAACATTTTCTATTCATTCAGAAACATTTTGTAGTATAAACACTCGATACTCTTTTGGGAACTTCCCCATGTACCAGAAACGCTGCAGCTCAAAGCAGGTGTGAACGGCGATGCTATTGTCAATATCCAGGACCTTGTGCTTGTTGCAGAATTTTTCGGTGAATCCGCTGCCGGTGCCACTACTGCAGCCAATTAGAAAAAAAAACGTGAGAAGCCAAAAAGATTAACTTGACAGTAGCTGTGAAAGTTTGTTAAGATAATTAAAAGATTAAAGACTCTATCTTCGTGGTTCGGTTAGAATATCGCTATTGAAAGGATAATGATTATGAGCGAACAATATGAACATGCAGGACGTCCCCTGAACAAGTCTATCATCCGGGACATACTTAACAACAAACAATCTCCGCCACAGGAGTGGTTGTCTATTGATGAATTGACAGAAAAGACAATCCAATACCATCTGGATAATGGCGGAGAATCACCAAACATTATCAGTCCTTATTTGCCAACGCGTGAGATTCTGTTAGAATTATATGACGCGGGTAAGGTTGAGAGGATAAAGAAAGGTAAAGCAGTATGTTTTCGTGCACTGCCAGAATTATCAACGGATGAAAGACTGGTAGAAATAATTAAACAGGAACGTGAAGAAATTATGGCAAAGATCCGACCTCTTGAAAAACGAAGAGCAAGGTTAGATGCACTTTTAATTGAGTTAACGGCAGACCGATCACATACTCGTGAAACATAATTATCACTCCCCCATGTCAAGACACCGAAATATTAGCTCGGTGATGTAGACACGGAGACCGGACAGTTTGACATAAGGAATACAGTGTGGCTTACTAATAGGACTAACTCAGTGGTGGTTGTTAGTTGCAACTACCACACCACACTAAAAAACTTGTAACGTTGCATCTTTGACAATCAATATATTCGGTTTATAAACAGCATCGCCATCAATATTAAAAGACAACTTTCCTAAAATGGTATCAAGTTCATTGATATCTTGTGCTTGGATCAAGATTAGGGGCTAGTAGATAGTCCATTCTAATTATTCGGGTAAAGTCGCGATTCGGAGATCGCTCCTACCGATGGGTTGCTTATCGTAGGAGGGAACTCCGCAAGCCGACTATTACTTATACCCACAAGTTTAGTCTGGACTGTCCACTAGATGGGTTTTTCCGGTGGCAACGCTGACACAAAGATCGCATCCGGGTATAATGCTCTTATATGCGTCAATTGCGTTGTGAAATCTGTCGTACCAGTTGTATAGGTTTGTGTGTCAAGCACTATAAAAAATCAGCTAAACAATAAACTTGCAATTACCATCGGGTTTTGGTAAAATACTAATGAGAACTTTCCAAATCAGGAGGATAAAATCGAAATGGATATTAGAATAGAGTACTGCACTTCCTGAAACTATAAACCCCGGGCAGCCAGTTTGGCAGAAGCCTTAGAAGAAAAATATAGTGCTCAGGTTGAAAAGGTGAAACTTGTTGAAAGTAGTGGTGGTGCTTTTGAAGTATTCCTGAATGATGAACTTCTTTACTCAAAGTTGGAGACCCGTCAGTTTCCTTCAACGGAACAGATTACCACTGCTATTGATAGTGTATAACAGAATGACTGGGTATAGTACCCCTGCTATACCCACCTTCTTATTGTCTATACCCATCCCGATACTGTATACCCATTTATAGGAAGAGTACCCACATCGGATTTTCACCAACGTCATATCTTTCCAAAGGTTCAAGGACTCCGCTTTCCCGATTGATTCGGTATGTAGCAAGTTTTCCCGATCCTTGTCCACCAGCGAATAGATAGTTTCCTGTACCATCAATGTTGAATACGCGCGGTGTCGGTTCTGTTGGTTGGTGTCCTATAGATGTTAATTCTCCGCTTGTTTTATCAATTGAGAACATCGCGATGCTGTCATGTCCGCGATTTGAGACATAAACGAATTCACCCTGCGGGTCAATGTGTATCTGTGCACAGGTGTTCTTTTCATCAAAATCGGATGGTAACGTAGAAAGGGTTTGAACGTGCCACAGCAGACCTGGCGCATCGTTTACGGTGTAGTTCGGTACACCAGACTTTGAGACTTCGGCTTCAGGATCTCCTATTTGTAAGTTGTATGTTGAGACACTTGACCCATTTTCGTTTGAGAAATAGAAGATAGGTTTATCTGGATGTTCACAGTAGTGTCGTGGACCTTCTGGCTCATCTGGATTGAGATTTCCAAAGAAGTTCTCAGATAACATACCTGTTTCAGGATCAAAGTGAAACTGGTAAATTGCGTTCCTGGGTACTGTATGTGGCACAAAAGCAAAGCGATTGGTCTTATCAGTTTCAATGTAATGTGCGTGGGGTGCTGTTTCAATAGTCTGTAGCGGCTCTCCTTGAACAGTTTTGTCATCTGCGATAGAATGCACAGTTACTTTGCCAGCACCGTAATAAGCGGAAAGTAGGAAACGTCCAGTTTTATCCGTTGCGATGTAGCAGGTATCCGCATCAAGTTGCGTAGTTTTCAGTAGTGTCAACTGTTTGCTGTTTTGATTGATACGAAAAGTAGCGATTTCACGACTGGATCGTAGTCCAGCATATAAGTAGTTTCCACAGGGTGAAAGCGTTAGTGGACCGGGTGATCCGCTGACATTTATATTTTCTTCAAATGTAATAGCACCATCTGATACATTAAATGTATAGATTGCTATTCTTTTTTCACCTGCAATAGAGAGATAAACGTGTGTTTGCATATTGTATCCTCAGAATAGTATTGTGATTAAGATTTGAAAGGAGATCTATGACAATTCAAAAGTTTCAGAAACAGATTGAAGACATCTATTTTACCCGCGATTTTGCTCGTGGAATTCCGTTGACATTCACTTGGTTCGTTGAAGAAGTCGGTGAATTAGCAAAAGAGATCCGCAGAGAACCGCAGAATATTGAAAGACTCCGTGAAGAATTTGCTGATGTTCTGGCGTGGTTGTCTACTTTAGCAAGTCTTCTCAACATATCCTTAGAAGATGCAGCTGAAATTTATGCCGATGGTTGTCCTAAGTGTGATGAAACCCCCTGTGAGTGTTGAAAACACGTGATTATGTATTTGAGTCTTCTTCATATAGTGGGCAGATTCCCTCAATTTCAATCAACGTAGCCTCTTCATATACATTTTGATTGGGGCGTCTTCCTTTAAATCTTACCTGTAACGCTGTTGGTTTAACTAACTTTAGATCTAATTGGTGTATATCTTCAACCGTGTTTGACAGTCTTAAATGGAGTATTGAAGTCAACCGTGCATATTTTAAAAATGTTTCTGGTAAAAATGTTTCTGGTCTGTTTTTAAGGTGTTGATATAGTTCCAGAATTGGAGATGTTAAAGCTTGTAATCTATTTCTATACTGCGATGACAGTTCCCCCCGTATCTGTGTTTCTAACAACATCTGATGAAAAATGCTTGATTGCGTTAGGGAAGAACTGGCTGCTTCTATTTTTTCATCAAGAAGGAGTCTTTTGGCACGCAACAAAGCAATTTGATCTAATGTAAGATGTTTAGTATAGACTTTCTCTGTTTTATGTTTAAATGCTTTTCCTGTGGTATCTTCTGTGAGGATGGCTTCCCATATAGTTCTGCCTTTAGTTGAAAGTTGTGAGACCTCTCTCGGCTTTACCCAGACCGCATCTTCCTGATGTGCGAAAGCAAGCACGTCATGTTTCCCTTTTCTCATAGAACATAAGAAAGAAGTTTGTTCATAAGAAGAAGGACAGAGCATTAGAGAAATATCCTGTGAATCCCACAGCACTTCTTGATACGGAATGAAAAAATGCTTTCCATTCATAGAACGGAATAAAACACAACTTTCACGATTGTCGTTCTGACTGTCAACAGTGTTTATAAGTGCAGGATTTCTGGATGGCATGATGTTAAGTATCTGTTGAACTCCGGTTTCCCAGTTTTCATAGAGGTTAACATACTGAAGTTCTTGTAGTGTGCAACCCTCACCAATCTGAATATCAGGAATCTGACATTCGTTAAGTTTAACCGGAATGAACCATATTCTATCAAAAGGGTTCTGTTGAAGTAACTCAATTGCGATAGACAGTTCTTCCTTCATAAATGTTGTGTCACGAAAGTTGTATTCCTTTGAAAAACATGCGATAAAGAAATCCCCGTGTTGAATTGCTTTTTGAATCGCTTGCCTCCAAGGGGTTCCAGGTTCTAAATTATCCCGGTCAATCCAAATATTAACACCTTTTGAGATCAGCGTATGGCAAAGTCTGTCTACAAGGTCTTTATTCTCATGACAGTAAGAGATAAAGACACTTCTCATTTCTCTGGCAAGTTTTGCCTCCGCGCTAACATGATTGATTAAGCGTGCTTTGAAGGCTTCGCGGCGTCTTTTATGTGCTTCGGATCCCTGTCGGATCTGTGATGGGTCAGGAGCATTATCTTGTGTATATGATTCATAGTCAAAATCATTTTCTTTTATAGTATTCATCTATGTAACTCCGTGTAGCATCAAATGCAGTGATTATACGGTATAGTGGTGCATCCTCATCCGAACATATAATTGATAGTATTCTGCCATTAACACTCTGTGCAATTAACATCCATCTGTCAAGATTCCCAGAAGGATCGGGATATTCATACGAATTTGGATCCTCAAAAGCTGACACGACTTCAAAAAATTGGACATTGTGTTTTTTTCGCACTTCATCATATTTTACTTGGTCCCAAACAAAGCCTATATCCATTCGGTGCACTCCATACGCCTACTTAGTTTTTTTTCAGAAAACGTTTGAAGTTTCCACCGAATAGGTTGCTAACATCTCGTTTGATCTCTGAATCGGTAAGAGTCCAGCCAACGTCAATGAGTGTGCTATATTTTTCAATCAGTACTTCGGTGATAGTTTGTCGAGAATGTTTCCACTTATATATGAGCTGGTCAAGTATTCTTGCATCTGAATGTTGCGGTATGACACTTAGTCCGAGTAGTTCAATCCGTTCACGCGTTATCTCCTCAATGATGCTTGGGTTGTTCATAAACCACCAACACCCGAAGATCATGAGATTCTTGAATTTTCGTGCTATGACACACAGTTCGTGTTGGTTTTCACGGGAAAGCAGTGTGACAAGGAATTTGTTGTCTTGGTGTTCACGAAGCAGTGTTTCCAAACTGGATAGGTCTGCCTTTCCTGTGCCATCCCCCGCCATTCTGAGATGTGGGTTTACTGCGCGTTTGACTCCGATCATGAGTGCAAATGGCACATTATACGCACGCGAGACAGGTAGGATACAGTGATCAAATAATCTGCCGAGGACAGAGTCTTCAGGATACTGAAAGCCTGGTGGTAGTGAAACAGCCATGTATTTTGGATTCATACGCTGGATCCAGGTCTCTAAGAACCTTCTGACTTCTCTATATCCTTTATCCGTTGAAAGCGTTAAATCTACATCATATCCGAGTGCGCGAAGATGTTCATAAGCAATATCATCGTAACTATTGATTAGCACATCCATGCGAAGTGCAGCCTCAAATCTCGTATCGCCTATATCTCCTGTTTCCCATACAGGTTCCTCTAAAGGGTCAAAAGGATCATTTGTCATAATAACATGAGACACATTGGCATTATCAAAAACCGTGTCAATGAAATCTTCAACGGGTGTATCTGCGAAATACTGTCGGTACTCCTGAAGGTTTCTGGAGTCTACATCCAACCCTAATGCGTTCAGTGTTGTTACTACGCCACGACACGCCTCACTGATGGGTGAATTTTCGATAAAAAGTGTTTGCCAAATTAGGTCCGCTTGTTCTGTTTTTGTCATGTGCCAGAAGTGATCGTAGGTGATATCTGACTTACGGAATAGCTCAGCAATGAGGTAGTGATAGGTTAGGAGTTCGTCAATACCCCACAATAGCAGTTCACCGAATGGGGGACTAAATAGATGTGTGTGGATATCGTAAATACGCTGGGATTGAACAGTATCTGAGACAACAGTTTTTAATTGATCAGTAGTTTCAATTTTTCTCGGTACATCATTCATGATTGGTCTCCGGTTTTATTTTACTCTGGATAAAACTGACGATTTGTTCGGACGGATGTTTTCCAAATCTGATATAGATACCACGGAAGTTTTCAAGACGCGACGGTTTCGTGAAAGGACTCAGCAGGACTCCGTTCTTGTCAACATAGTAACTTCTATATGTAGACCAGGCACGTTCAAGTTTATAGCAATAGGTGGTTACGATGAGATTATCTGCTCTGCAGTGGTAATGAAATGGCAAAAAGTATTTGTAAAGCGGTGCAATGAGTAGAAGCGCGGAAAACATCAGAACTGGTATAGATTTATATCCAATATAGATTATCGTAAGGAGTGAAAATAGAAAAAGCATTAACAGGGCTGTTTTTTTCCAACTCTCAACAAACGGATGCACACGCCACGTAATTTCATCCACGTGTGTCTGATTAGCATGCGTTGTAGGAACGTCAGTCTCTTCAAATGGCTGTTGCTTATTCTTCATCTACTGCTCATGCACTTATACCATTTCTAAATGAAAATACCTCTTTACTGTAGCACATTCTGTTAGATTGTG
>CAZURU010000084.1:0-15330 GCA_964623585.1 uncultured bacterium | reverse complement strand
GTCCTCGCTTAAGTTCCGGTGCGATTGTGTTTGTTACTATGTGTTGTGTTTTATAAAAACCTTAAAACTGTCCATAGTATATAGTACTCCGCTGGAGTGCAGTCCATCAACAACCCTTTTTCTATAGACATATTGCTCCGCTGGAGCAAGGTTCATCGAGCAATTTTCTTAAGTGACAAGAACTTTACACACCCATCAACAAAAACACTTGCAACTTTTCGCAATTATAGATATAATCTAATTTCAAATCAAATTAACACAATATACCTATATCCCACTAAAGGAGAATGTGGTTATGCAAGCATTTGAGTATATCGCTGCAAATACGGTATCCGAAGCTGTCACACTGCTTGATGAGAAAGGTGAAAATGCCAGAATCCTTGCAGGTGGTACTGATCTTATCGTTCAAGCTCGAGAAGGAAAACGCACTTTAGATTGGATGATAGATATCAAATCCATTCCCGAAGTAAATGAGATAGACTATAACGCTGACAGTGGATTGACACTCGGTGCAGCGGTTCCTTGTTATCAGATATATGCAGTTGATGACTTATGTGATGCGTATCCCGGTTTAGTTGACGCGACTAAGATTATCGGTGGCACTGCCATTCAGGGACGCGCTGCGATAGGCGGTAACCTTTGTAACGCTTCACCTGCTGCGGATGCTATTCCACCGTTGATCGTATTGAATGCAACTTGTGTCATTGCCGGTCCAAACGGAGAACGAGAAATACCTATTGAAGATTTCTGCACCGCCCCAGGACAAACAGTACTTGAGAAAGGGGAGATGCTTGTTTCCATAAAGATACCGGCACCACAGGAGAGTTCAAGTTCCTACTATCTAAGATTTATCCCACGCAATGAGATGGATATCGCAGTCGTTGGCGTAGGGGTATCCGTTGTGTTGGATGCAGCAAAAGAGAAGTTCGTATCTGCAAGGATCGCGCTTGCTGCTGTCGCACCTACACCCTTATTTGCTGAAGAAGCGAGCACGCTACTCGCAGGTAAAGAAATCTCTGATGCCACTATTGACGAGGCAGCACAAGCCGCACAAACCATTGCACGTCCGATTAGCGATATGCGTGGAACTGCTGAACAGCGGACACACCTTGTCGGTGTTCTGACGCGCCGTGCTCTCAATGGTGCAATCCAGAGAGTTAAAGAATCGGTCTAATATGTTTATCACTATCGCTGTTAAACGTTCTATCTGAACTAAAAACGTGAAAGGAAATCTAATCTATGGCGAGAAAATCACACGTTCAAACCACTATAAATGGTGAAACGGTAGAATTTCTCTGTGAACCTCGGCAAAGTCTGCTGGAAGTCCTCAGAGATGAACTTCACCTAACAGGAGCAAAAGAGGGATGCAACAACGGAAATTGCGGGGCATGCAGTGTCATCCTTGATGGGAGACTCGTCAATTCATGTCTCGTTCTTGGGGTTGAAACGGATGGACACACTGTAGAAACAATTGAAGGACTCGCTGACCCAGAAGCACTACATCCGATCCAAGACGCATTCCTTGAAAATGCCGCACTTCAATGTGGAATCTGTACACCGGGCTTTATTATGAGTGCCAAAGCACTACTTGATCAAAATCCGAAGCCAACGGAGCATGAAGTCCGATATTGGTTAGCTGGAAATTTGTGCCGTTGCACCGGCTATGATAAAATCGTTCGCGCTGTGCTTGATGCAGCCGCTGCTATGTAAAGGAGCATCCTGATGTCTGAAAAGAAAGAATATAAAGTTATCGGAACGCGTCCGATACGTCATGATGGTGTTGACAAAGTTACAGGGAGGGCAATCTATGGGGCAGACTTTCATATTACCGGACTTCTTCACGGTAGAGTGCTACGAAGTCCACATGCACATGCACGTATTATCTCCATAGATACAAGCCGTGCTGAAGCACTACCGGGTGTTAAGGGGATTGTCACTGCGCAAGACCTACCCGAAGCAGGAGACAAAATAGCAGACCTTGGTGAAGGGGCAGTCAACCTAAAATATCTCTGTGATAACATTTTAGCAAGCGATAAAGCACTCTATAAAGGACATGCAATCGCCGCAGTTGCAGCAACCAATCCGCATATTGCAGAAGAAGCATGCCATCTCATTGATATTGAATATGAGGTACTTCCACCTGTTTTAGAGGTGCGTCAAGCAATGGAATCCGATGCACCCATTCTACATGAAAACTTAACAACTTCCTCACTGGGTGATGAAGATGACAGACCAACCAACATTGCCAGTCACCTACAACACAAGAAGGGGGACATTGAAGAAGGTTTTGCGGAGGCAGACGTAGTCATTGAAAGAGATTTCGTTACCGGCACCGTGCATCAAGGTTACATTGAACCACACAACGCAACTGCACATTACAACCAAGATGGACAGTTAACAGTGTGGTGTAGCACACAAGGTGCGTTTACTGTTCGGGAGCAACTCGCTGAAATCCTTCAGTATCCCATATCTAAGATCAAAGTTGTTCCATTGGAAATCGGTGGAGGATTTGGTGGTAAGATAAACGTCTACATCAAACCTGTGGCTGCCCTTCTTGCGAAAAAAACAGGCAAACCTGTCAAAGTCTTGATGAACCGTGCTGATGTCTTTGAAGGCACTGGTCCAACTCCCGCTTCCTATATCACGATTAAAATAGGGGCTAAGAAAGACGGAAAAATAACAGCAGCACAGACATCTCTCGCTTTTGAAGCAGGTGCATACCCCGGTTCACCCGTGGGCGCAGGGGCAATGTGTGTGTTTGCGCCTTACAATATTGAGCATGTCTTAATTGATGGATATGACGTAGTCGTTAACAAACCGAAGACAGCACCCTACCGTGCACCCGGTGCGACGAATGCAGCATTCGGTACGGAAACCGTCATTGACGAACTTGCTGAGCAATTGGACATTGACCCGCTTGAGATCCGGATTATGAACGGTGCGAAAGAGGGTGATCGCCGTGCTGATGGTCCCATTTTCCCACGTATCGGATTCATTGAGTCGGTTGAGGCAGCCAAAGAACACCCACACTACACCGCACCTAATGGAAAGAAATACCATGGACGTGGGGTTGCATCCGGTTTCTGGTTCAACATCGGTTTAGAATCCAGCGTTACAATTAATGTTAACCCAGATGGTACAGTTAACCTCGTTGAAGGTTCAACAGATATCGGGGGTACACGTGCTTCCATTGCAATGCAAGCAGCTGAAGTGCTCGGTATTCCTGCCGAATCTGTCAATCCAACCGTTGTAGATACGAACTCAATCGGTTATACTGCTGTAACCGGTGGTAGTCGTACGACTTACGCAACAGGATATGCAGCGTATGAAGCGGCGCATGATGTTGTCAAACAGATGATCGGTCGTGCTGCAAAACTCTGGGACGTTGACGAAGCAAATGTGCAGTTTGTTGACGGTGAATTCTCATCCATTAACGGTAAAGAGGAACAGATAAGTTTTCGTGATCTCTCAGCAAAACTCGGTGAGACAGGTGGACCGGTTATTGGTAGGGCGACTATGAATCCTGCAGGGGCAGGTGGTGCTTTCGCAACCCACGTCGTTGATGTTGCCGTAGATGAAGATACGGGTAAGGTTGAGATATTACGTTATACAGCGACACAGGATGCAGGTAAAGCGATTCATCCGAGTTATGTTGAAGGACAGATACAGGGTGGTGTTGTTCAAGGTATCGGTTGGGCATTGAATGAGGAGTATATCTACGATGAAGACGGTAGTATGACAAATGCAAGCTTCTTGGATTACCGCATGCCGACATGTTTGGACCTTCCGATGATTGATACTGTCATCGTTGAAGTGCCGAATCCAGGGCATCCGTACGGTGTAAGGGGTGTCGGTGAGGTGCCGATTGTTCCACCACCCGCTGCGATAGCGAATGCAATTTATGACGCTATCGGTATTAGGATGACTGAATTGCCGATGTCTCCTGATCGTCTCTTGAAAGCAATGGGCAAAATCTAAACCTTGTATACATGCCAATTTTCGTATGTCGGACAAGGTGCATATTTGCCTTGTCCACTGAATTTTGAGGATAACAATATGCCGATTATTGCCATCCCCGCACTCATGCGCAACCTGACAGACGGTGAAGAACGCGTCACAATTACCGGGGCTACTCTCAGAGAAGTCATAGACAACTTAGAGAAACGTTATCCGGGAACAAGAGCGAAGTTATGTGATGGTGACAGGATTCGTCCAGGTATTGGCGTCTATATCAATGGAGTCATTACCCGAATTGGGATGCACGAACGCGTAGACGTTGATGCAGAACTCCATTTCCTGGCTGCGATCAGTGGAGGATTAACTTGTGGAACTTGAATATTTATATCAGAAAAGGAATATAGAGAAATGGCTGAAAAACATCATGAACTTGCACACGTATTCACGGACCCATCACAGACTGTAAAGGATGCCCGTGGTGCTAAATCTCGGGACTTAAATACACCTTATACCTTTCCACACTACACAAGAGCGGAGTGGATTGAAAAATCTGAAACCTTACGTCAGCAGATACGCGTCGCAAACGGTTTAGTCCCGAAGCATGAACTCACTCCCCTCAACGCGAAAATATCAGGAAAAATTGAACGTGAAGATTATACCGTTGAAAACGTCTATTTTGAAGCGTTCCCAGGTTTCTTGACAACAGGAAATCTTTATCGTCCGAAAGGTAAACCAGGTCCATTTCCTGCGATCGTAAGTCCTCATGGACATTGGGGACGTGGACGTTTAGAAGATATTGAACGCGGCTCAATCCCCGCGCGGTGTATAAACTTCGCTAAACAGGGATATGTAGTCTTCGCGTATGATATGATTGGCTTCAACGATAGTGCAAAACAACTCAAACATCATTACGGCGGCGCACCAGAAAGTCTCTGGGGATTAAGCGCAATGGGTCTCCAACTTCAGAACGGAATGCGATCCATTGATTTTCTGCAAAGTCTTCCCGATGTTGACGATGAACGTATCGGTTGCACAGGTGCTTCGGGTGGTGGTTCGCAAACCTTCATTTTAACTGCGATTGATGAACGGATTAAAGTCTCTGCACCTGTCAATATGATTTCTGCAACGATGCAGGGTGGGTGTATATGTGAAAATGCACCAAACTTGCGGCTGGATGCAAGTAACCTTGAAATCGGAGCTTTGATGGCACCCCGTCCACTATTGCTTGTTTCGTGCACAGGTGATTGGACAGCGAACACACCAACCGTTGAATATCCTGCCATCAAGAACATTTATGCACATTTTGATGCTAAAGATAAATTGCATCAAGTTCAGGTAGATGCAGAACATAACTACAATAAGGAAAGTCGTGAAGCAGTATATGCATGGTTCGCGAAGTGGTTATTGGGGTTATTGGATGCAGAAGATATGTCGGCGTTTAAGGAAGTACCCTATCAGGTAGAATCTGACGATGCACTCTTGATGTTTTCTGATCGTGATTTACCTGAAAATGCGCTAAAACAGGAGGAGATACTTCCCGCATGGATTAAACGTTCACAAGAGACTTATGCTAATCTAAAACCTAAAACCGTAGAGGATCACGAAGAATTCAAGCATCAGATGGAGAGTGCGTTACAGAGTTCACTTGGATTACACATACCTGAAAGCAGTGAAATGACACTCGTTGAACCAGAAGGTGCTTTTCCTACGACTTTTCATCCACGCTATTCGGCTCGTCATCTTGTTCTCGGCAGGAAAGGAATTGGGGACACCATCCCTGCAGTCCTGTTTCGTGCGGAACCTTTGGTCGGACATGACCCCGTCGTTGTCATAGTGCATCCTGAAGGAAAAGAGAAATTAATCGACCCAGATACAGGTGAACCGGCTCTTATCATCACAGACCTGCTAGCTGCCAATCCTGATCACAAAGTGTTTATCATTGATGTTTTCGGTACAGGAGAACACGGAGAATACGAGAGAACTGAGGATACGAACCTCTTCACAACCTATAACCGAACGACCGCAGCATTACGCATTCAAGACATTGTTACGACTCTACACTATTTCGCAACAAGAGGCGATGTCTCAGAGGTGAGTCTTATTGGCATAGGTGAAGCAGGATTATGGGGATTGCTCGCAGCGGGATTTGTGAATATCACTAACGTCGTTGTGGATGCAGCACATTTTAATAACAATTCTGATGAAGCATTCTTGAAAACCCTACCTATCCCAAGTATCCGTAGAGTCGGTGATTTTCGCACTGCTGGAACCCTCATTGCACCGGGAAACCTTATCATTCACAATACGGGTGATGCGTTTGATACTACGTGGATTAAAGAGGTTTACAGTAATTTAGATGAAAGTTTTAGACTGTTCGTGCAAAAAGAAAAACTATCCGATGCAACGATAGCAAGTATAATTATCGGGTAAGAAGAAAATAGTACAGAGGTGAGGTGTTTTAAACTTCACCTCTGTTTCGTGTGAAAGATAAGTCTATATTATACTATAGGTTATAGCCACGTTCATTGTGTTGTGATAGGTCAAGACCCATGCGTTCGTCATCCTCTTCAACGCGTAAACCAACGATGGCATCAACGATTTTAAGGATGATAAACGAAAGCACACCGCTCCAAACAATAGTGATAACGATACTGAGGAACTGTGCCCAGACCTGACTCCCTATCATTATTTCTTCAGAACCACCTAATGCAGTGGAGGCAAAAACACCGGTCAATAAAGCACCGACAATCCCACCGATACCGTGAACACCGAAAGCATCAAGAGAATCGTCATAACCCAGTTTTGATTTCAAGCTGGTAGCACCCCAGAAACAGATAGCTCCAGATGCAAACCCGATAGCAAGTGCTCCCATCGGACCGACGGAGCCTGAGGCGGGTGTAATTGCAACTAATCCACCTACTGCACCAGTAACTATCCCTAAGACACTCGGTTTACCGTGTTTGATCCATTCAATGAACATCCAAGTTACCGCAGCGGTTGCAGTTGATACTTGTGTGACAAGCATCGCCATTCCAGCTGTGCCATCAGCTGCGAGTTGGCTTCCTGCATTAAAACCGAACCACCCAACCCATAGCATTGAGGCACCGACGACAGTAATTGTCAAACTGTGTGGTGGCATTGCTGTTGTCTGGTATCCGATACGTTTTCCGACTAAGATACAAGCAACCAAAGCCGCTATACCCGCATTGATATGCACTACATTCCCACCAGCAAAATCAAGTGCCCCGATAATATCACCAAACAGGGCTCCGTCTCCGCCCCAAGCCATGTGGCAAAGTGGAGCATAGACTATTAGTGACCAAACTACAGAGAAGAGCAGCATTGCGGAAAACTTCATACGTTCTGCAAACGCTCCAGCAATCAAGGCCGGGGTAATAATTGCAAAAGTCATTTGGAACACGACAAAAACTGTTTCTGGTATACCTCCGACTAGACTATCTACACCAACACCACTCAGAAATGCTGTGCCGAGTCCTCCTATAAAGGAGTTGAATGTGATTTTTCCTGCCTCCATACCAGCTGTGTTAAACGCCAGGCTATAGCCAATGACGATCCACAATACAGTGATTATTCCTGTCAATGCGAAACACTGCATCAGAACTGAAAGCACATTCTGAACCCGTACAAGACCCCCATAGAAGAGTGCAAGCCCAGGTATGGTCATGAATAGAACGAGTGCTGTTGCAGTTAGCATCCAAGCAGTATCACCAGAATCAAGCGTTGGTTCAGTGTTTTCCGTTTCATCTTCATCTTCATTTTCATCTGCATCATCCTTGTCTGCTTCGTCTGACTCACCAGCTTCATCCCCATCTTCTGCTTGGGCTTCTTCTGCTTGTTCGCCTTGTGCTTCCTGTTCTGTTGTGTCATCTTGAGCCGTAATTAAGCTCGGAACACCTGACATCAATAACATCAAAATTAACATTCCAACGATGGAATAACGGATACGTCCCTTTGTTAACTGTGTAAACTGTGATGCACTTCGTTGTTGCATCTGTAACCTCCTTAGATTTACAAGCAAATTCTACTTGTATAATATTTCGTCCTCTTACCAAGTGCGAACGAATGTCATTCTGCCAGTATGACCAGAATCTTCTGAATCTTCATCCATCTGTGTTTCAAAACCGACAAATAGTCCGAGTGTGTTGTTCTCACCGTAAGCCATGTTTATACGACCACCAACAACCAGGCTATCAAGACCTGTCTCAGTTTCTTCTTCTAAACCGGATAAAGTAGCACCTACTTCTAACTGGGGTCCGATCGCAATGTTATCAGTGATTGAATAGAGGATAAAATCTCGAGTGTAGAAAAAGTCATCATCATAGTCAAATGGTGTGTTGAAAAACATTTGTATCCACGATTCAAAATAGATGGAGCCAGCAGTGAGATAGGTAAACAGTTGGGGGGCAATTATTGAATTCGGACCGTTTGATGTCTCATAGTCAAACCCAATCCCTACCATAGGAAGGAAAGTGAGTGAAAGTGATTCGTCGTCAACAACGGGGATGCCAATACCGAGATCAAACTCTGCAAAGGTACCAACAACGTAAATATCGCTGTCTATTGATACACTACCTGCTGGATAACTGCCACCAAACCATATCTGTGTACCAAGGCTATCTGTATCAGTCCGGAACCAACCGGAAATACCTGATTCCTCTTCCATTTCCATTTCCATTTCCATTTCCATTGCTTCCCCTGCTCCGTGCGCGTCAGCGTAGACCATTGAAACGCTACCAACTGCGAGGATACAAACTATTGCCAACACCTGTGGTAACCAAAATGCTTTAGATTTCATTAAATTCTCCTTAGTTGTGTAATATTAAAACACTATTACGGTATGCCAGTCTCACAAACGATTATTGATTCTGACATTGATTTGTGATAGAATCTGTGCATAGTTGCACTGCCTTCGTTAAAGCAATAAACGTGCCAATTGTGTGTTCGTCCAAACTTTGTTATTTTTGAACATCAGTAACCCGTAGTCAGTATTCAGTTGTTAGTCAATTCCTACAGAATAAGCAGTAGTTGCCACAGAACCTTTCAAGACTGATAACTGAGAACCGATGACTGATACCTATACCTGTTTCTGCAAAAAATGCTGAAATTTTCATCACAAAATTGCGTAAAAAATAAGCATGTTATACTTGGTTGTATCGTTATTATCGGTGCGTTTCTTAGGTTTTGGCAATTGGGAGAATGGAGTTTCTGGATTGATGAGGTACTGACAGTTCTTGACGCTGAAGAATTCTCACTTACCAATTCACCGATCAATCCAATTCCCTATATCGTGGCAAAGTTGTCCGCATTTAGCGGGGAGAGACTATCATTCCTAACAAATACATCGGAGGAGTGGAATAGCCGACTGATCTTCTGCATAGCAGGTATACTATCAATTCCGATAGTCTTTAGTTTAGGACAGTCTTTATATAATAAGCGTGTCGGTATTTTCGCTGCTGCGTTTGTTGCGTTGTCGCCCTGGCACCTGTTTTGGTCGCAGAATGTGCGTTCTTATGTCCTCACCTTTCTGTTTGCAGTATTGGCGGCACTGTTTTTCTATCGATCCTTTGACAAAGACTCAACTATCTTAACTATTCTTGCGCTCTTTTCTTGTATCTGTCTAATTTTATCGCATCTACTGGCAGCAGCTATTGTGCCAGCGTTGGCTGTCTTTGCGGTACTCCAATTGGTAGAAGAACGGAATAGAAAACGGTGGATAAACATGTTGATATTCTTTATACCCTTTGCCTTACCTGTGTTAATGCTTACAATACCGCATATACGCAACTATATATCCTCCGGCTGGGGGCACAACGAATGGGGTCGTAGTCCACTCTATATTGTCCTGACTATCGTGCAAGGGGTTAGCATTCCAATATTTGTTGCGGCTGGTTTCAGTACTGTCGTGAAACCGCTGGATCGTCCTACAGTCTTTCTTATCTGCTTTGCGGGTGTGCCTTTAGTGCTTATGTTGATTGCATCACAACTACAGAACGTTGCAGGTTACTATCTGTTTTGGACAACCCCTGCATATTTTATCCTTGCAGCAGTTGTGTGTGATCAAATCTGGCCGGGAATAGAACCGATGGGTCCATCATTACATACTGGCGGATTGCTGCGTGTCCTTTTTCCGTGTGTGATTGTGATGACATTACTTGCACAGGATTATCTCTACTATCGGATTGAAAATGGCGGGAGACCGAAATGGCGAGAGGCATTTGAAATCATACAAACAGAACGAGAACCAACTGACCACCTAATTGTATCAGAACCAAAAATGGCGATGTTCTATATGCCGACAATTAGAGCGACTGACATTGACAAATTAGTAAAAGACAGGACAGGTTTTGAGAAGGAGTGGGAAAGTTCAAATGGTAGAAGGTTATGGTTTGTCGTAGACGTGGCAAGTTTTAACGTCTTTGATGCGGATATGCGCGTTCGCAAATGGATACGCCAGCGGGGACAGATGATAGAATCCTTACCAGCGTTTTCACGGGCAAAAGACAGAACGATACATATCTATCTTGTGGAATAGGCGCGGTATTTCACCGCGCCCCTTTCAAATTATTTACGTTCTATCTGTTTTACCAGAGACGGGTGAAATTCATCCTACCCGTTAGTCCGCTATCCTCATCATCTTTCTCAGTGTCATATCCAACGTATAAACCGAGTGTGTTATTCTTACCATAATTGATATTTATCCGTCCACCGATAGTCTGACTCCAAAGAGCACCCTTATCTCCCAAACCTTGCACCCTTTCATACTGTGGACCGATGGCAATTATATCGTTCAGCGCGTAAGTGAGATAATTACGTGTATAGAGTTCATTTATGGCCGTATCATCAAATATGGAAGTATAAGTATTGATTGTCCAGTGGAAAAAGAAGAACTTATCTGCAGATAGGAAAATAAAAAATTGTGGATAAAGTGAATCAGGGCCATCCACTCCATTATAGTCAAATCCTATACCGAGCATCGGTTGCAGCAAGAGCGTCATGCTGTCATTCGCAACAACGGGAACTGTAACACCAAGATCAAATTCTCCCGTATACTTACCTTTATGATTATCATTGATATATATATTAGATGCAATGGAGATGTTTCCAATCGGATGACTTGCTCCAATCAAGAAATAGCTGCCTAAACTATCAATATCAATCTGGAACCACCCTGAAATACCGGGTTTCTCTTCTGGCATTTCACCTTCAACTTCATGAGCATCTGCCAGAACAGATGATGTACTAATAATGGACAATATACCGACCATGAGAAAGGCAACGACTAAATGTAATGCATTCGTTTTCATAATGTCTCCTTAGGATGTGCTATTTTGAAATAGTATTTGTGTTCAAACTTATGTCGAATCGGGTTAGCAAATTGTAGCATCAACAGAAAGCAAACTCATATCGTAGCGTACCTTACAATGTTGACATATACAAGTATATCCTATTTTTCGGTATGATTTCAAGGGTTTTGATTTATGGGATATTTTGAGATGTCAACCTGTTCCATCAGTTGTGCAAGTTTCTGCTTATCCTTCACACCCTTTGATGCTTCTACACCAGAGCATAGGTCAATTCCGTAAGGAGCGATAGTTTCAATTGCAGCTTTAACGTTGTCTGGACGGATTCCCCCTGCAAAAAACACAGGTAACGGACTTTCTGCGATGAGCTCAGCGGCAACGTGCCAATCACATGTCTTGCCAGTGCCACCATAGCGCGGCGGATCAACGCTAATATCAACAGAATCGAATAGGAGAAAATCCGACCCTGCATCACAGTATGCCTGCATCTGTTCACGAACTGCTGGTATGTCTACATTTTCAGGATTTCCTGCTGGTAAGTAGACAGACTTCCACAACTGACATGTCACGAGACGTCTGAGTTCTTCTACCTGTTGTGGTGTCTCCGTTCCAAGCAGTTGAACTGCAAAAGGCCTTATTTTGGATACCGCTTCATATATATCAGTTGTTGTGCGATTGTAAAGTAGTAGTACAGTCGGGATAGGACTTGCCTGTGCGATTTCGACGGCTTGACTTCTGTTTAATGATCGTTCTGAGACTGCGACGTCAACGAGCACGCCGGAATAATCTGCACCTGCATCTGCAGCGAGACACGCATCGTGAATAGATGTTGTTCCACAGATTTTTACTTTGCAGGACTGTTTTGAACTATTGGATTTGTGAGTATTCATACTTTCCCCTATCTATCGAAAACCTTTCCGTTTAGCTGGTAATAATGATTCAAAAGCCGCTGGGACACTTTTTTTCAACTTGCCAAGTTGCCTTCTGATAAGTCTATAGATTTTTTTATCTTCTTCAATTATCGTCATCAAGAGAAGTAAACGGACCTGTTCTGGTTTCGGTAAATTAGCAAGTTTATCCAGAATAGCGTTTATGTTTGTTTCTACCTCACCTGGTTCCATAAAGCGGCGCAAAGACCATAGTAGAATAACCGCAATATACAGTTCGTCTTTCGAATCTTGAGTGACCAAATGTTCGAGTATAATCTTAGCATGTCGTTCCAAGAAAGCGCTATTAAAAGAAAAATCAGATAAACTCAAAGCGATAAAATCAGGTATAATACCCGGAATGTTAGCATCAGCGGAAGCGATGAGTTTTCTGAATTTCTTACAAATCTGAGGGATGTATTTGATTGCATTTTCTATGCCGTATAGTAACTGTTGGGGTGGAGAGTGCCATCCAGCTTGCAAGAGTCGTCCACTGAGAAGTTTATTCACATCTGAAGTAAGTTCCTCATCAGAGTGTGAATAAATCTTTTCCAATAGAATTTGACTTATCTCTCTACGTAGACCGACATAAAAGAACGCTACCTCACTCCAGAGACTGTCAAAGTATGTATCCACAATCAGTTCATTTAGGTTTGATATTTCTCCTCTATTTTCGTGAATGTGGAAGGCAGCAAAGTACTCTAAAAAGGACCTATGTTTGAAAATCACCTCTGTACGTCCATTCAAGATTCCCGCTCTCTCTATTTCTTGAACAAAACCTTTGAATGTTTCCGGACTCCATTCATACTGAGCAGCATAAGAATTAAGAAATTGTTCAAACTCTTCCCGGGGTAATGCTAATCTGTCTTTCTCTCGAAACTCACGAAATGCAAGCGTGCTGAGAAAGCGCTTCTTAATAAGGTAATCAAACAGAACGTCTATTCCCTTCTCTCGATCCTCTCTACCGAGAGCCATATCAAAGAACCTGTCATATAATTCAGTTACGGATGCTGGAACTTCTTTATGTTCTTCAATTAATTCAACGAGTAACATGAGAGACAGTGGAACAAAGTGGATTTGGGTTTGGGTTCTGGTTAGACTTTCTTTCATAGCAGACAGAACATTTTGATCGCTTATCAACTTGGACACCAGTTTCAAGGCTTGATTGAATTCAAAAGGTAGCAATTCATACTTGTCATATCTCTCGGGTAATGTATTAAGGATATCAACTTTTCTACTGGTGAGTATATAGGAACATCCTAATGTATCAGAGAATTCATCCAACTTATCAATAATAACTTTTCGGTTTGACGCTTCAATTTCGTCTAATCCATCAACAATGACCACGTTGACTTTGAAACGGCTCTTAGTCTCTTCAGACTCAAAGTATGTCTTTAAAAAACCATCTGGAGATTCTATTTCAAGGAATTTCCGAGCGGTAACAAGAATAGGAACGGATATTTCTTTATCAGTTTTACCAGTTTTTTTTAACAACTGTTGGTAAGCGTCTTGATACATATCAATCGCCAATTTCGCCATTGCTCCTGTTTTTCCTGTTCCTGGGTCACCTAATAGAATCAGTTTCCGCTTGCTTTTTGATATATCTAATAGACGTAAAAAAGGGATCTTTCTATTATTCCAAGCTGTTCTTATTACCTTCTTGTCAAACTCAAGTGGTGTATTAAACGATCTAATCAAGGGATCAACGAAGTATTCGGATAGGTTTTTGCCCAATTCACGTAGCCGGTGGTCCTCCTCTAATTCGGAGGTTTTCTTTTCAAGGAAGTTAATGACTCTCCCCTCAAAGAAAATATCTGGATAATACTCGGTAAAACTGTCTATAAGCCAGTGAATGTCAAGAACCTCAATTGCTATTGCTGTTTTGAGCTCATTGGTCAGTCTTTTTCGTGCGTTCTTACTAAATTCACCAGCTAACACAACGTAAACTGTGGAGACAGGTAAATCTTCAAGGATTGATTTTGTTTCAGCAGGATGTGTCTCCGCTTGTTCTATCTGGCTACGGATTTCTTCTATTTTTTTTGTTGTCCCTTTAGATAAAACATCTTTAGCATGCGATTTTAAGGCATCTACATCTCCTAAGGTCTTACCGTTAATATTACCACACTTCACTACAATACCGATAACATGTGTGATAAGTCCTCTGTTTTTGACCATAACAAGGTCTTTGCCAAATTCCTGGGCACCGTGCGTAATTTCAACTGTATAATCAGGCTCCATGACTTGAAACAGTTCTTTCAAGAATCTATGTAAGTCTGTTTCACGGAATTCCATGATGATCTGCTTACGTAGACTTTTGGGTAAGGCTTCTGCTCTTCTTTTCAAATTCATATTGGGAGTCCTTTTAGTAAAATCAATAACGTACTTTCCTACGCATCACAAAAAACTGTTTTCCTGTCTGCAGCAGAGTAACAGATTATCATAGTGACGGGTTGCCATCCGGTATTCACAGCATTATGTTTGACATTGCGTGGAATTCGCAACATCATCCCAGGTTTGAGTGGAATTGTTTCGTCTCCTAACTTATGATCGCACTCACCTGAAAGGACATAGATTAATTCCTCACAGTTCGGATGGTAATGGGTCGGATTGCCTTCCCCTGCGTTAATGTAGACGACTCCGAATGTCATTTCTGCGTCCGGATCAATTTGGTCATTACATAGCCACTTAATTGCACCCCAAGGAAAATCAAGAGCTCCTGCTTCGTTACTGTCTGTTAAGGTTATTTCCATTTCTTCTCCTTTACAATACCTTCGCCAATTATCCTGGTTTCTGTAGAAAGCATTATTCACTCCTATGTAGTAGGTTCATAAGTTTACTTGTTTAGAAACAGTATTCATTGAACATAGCATACATGAACTTGCAAAGCAAGAAAAATATCTTACCTACGTGAAATGCACAAGTCTTATAACGTTAGGACAACATAACATGTTACGAGTCCGCACAATACAGACTTATGGATAATAGTAAGCCAGTTTACACAAGGGTTAATTGATGTTTCTTCAAGTTCATAACTACTTATTGCGTTTATTTTTTGTCTGCCTTTTTGGTTTTGGTCGGTTTCCACTTTGTTGTCCGATATTTCTCATTCGCCTCTATATTGGTAG
>CAZURU010000083.1:0-15436 GCA_964623585.1 uncultured bacterium | reverse complement strand
CTTTGTCCCACTTCAATGAAAATGAAACTTCAATACTCTGTCAATTCTCACTATGCTCTGTGCTGAACCGAGTATCCACGGGGGGAAGCAGTCTCAATGTGATCTTGATGCGGAGTTGGTGGGACTTAAGAAGAAAGGAATTGCTTTTCTGAGTTGGTATGATGGTTAATTCAAATTATCTGAAAGAAATACGGAGATATTATAATGCCAAACAAAAGGTACCGAGAAGTATTATTAGCGTCTCAGAAAAATCCGCAACCCGTTGTTGTTCGCTTGCTTCAGCTCAAAGCAGAACAAGAAAAAGTTGTTAGTGAAGGAAAAACGGACATCACACAAGTGAGTTCGTCAGGTGCTACACAGTCTTCCACCTTATGAACTCGATGCGGAGTTGGTGGGACTTAAGAAGAAAGGGGTTGCTTTTCCGAGTTGGTATGATGGGAGTAGGTTTGTGAACTCCACAACGAAAATCAATTACAGTACAGAGCAAATTGCCTTCATAAGGTCTTTGACATTAGGATGCGAAATGTGGTATCCTATCTATATCTTAAACTTTGGAGATATATAATGAATCGCGATACTATTTTCACCATAAAAAATGAAGATCTTAGTCGGCTTAATGCAGATTCTGCAGTTGAATTCTTTCAGAAGTTACTTTGGGCAGAAGCACGTAGAAGTGGTATAGAACTTAGTAAGATTAACATATCTCGCCGCGTGAATGTCCGAGACGGGGGAATTGATGCCAATGTAAACGAAACCCAAATCGAATCAGAAACAGGCATAATTAAGTCGGGCAAAACCAGTTATCAGATAAAATCGGGGACAAGAAAGCCAAATATAGAAGATGAACTTTTCGTTAAAGAAGATCTGAAGGAAGGCATCCAAGATTGTCTTAATACTGATAACACCTACGTCTTGGTCTGTACTGGTATTGATCTTGTTTATCGCGAACAGATGGAAATTGTTTCTAAAATTAAAGAATACTTAAAACCGTATGGTGAGCAGCTGCCAAATGTTGAGGTATGGAGTCAGAATACCTTAGTAGGATTTCTGGAGTCGTTTCCATCATTAGCACTATGGGTTAATGGGAACGATGATAGTATTTTTCAAACACATCGGAGTTGGTCTGAAGATGGAACTATGCGAGTTCCGTTTTTCCCTGGACAATCACAAGATGAATTGATTCCGAAAATCCAGAACAAATTGCGGGAAAAGCAGAACGCAGTTCACGTGCGGGTGTTGGGTGAGCCCGGTATCGGCAAAACTAAACTCGTTTTGGAATCTACAAGGACAGAAGATTTATCTCCGCTTGTTATCTACTGCACTGCCTTTCAATTTCTTCAAAACAGAACTTTGCTGGATGCAATTCTTCAAGATAACAATCCGTTCTCTGCTATCCTTGTAATTGATGAGTGTGATCCAAACGATCGATCTGATATTTGGGATAAAATACAGCATCGCGGTCCTCGGATTAAGATGGTTAGCATCTATAATGATTACGATAAGTTTCCCGGTGAAGGTATTTTTAAATTTGAAACGGAACGTTTAGAGGACGAGCGAATTCTCACTATCATTCAGCATTACGGTGTTCCCGATGAACAAGCTGAACCATATCTGCAATTTTGTGATGGTTCACCTCGAATGGCGCACCACACAGGGAAGATTTTAGACAGCCATCCAGGAGATCCAACCCAATTACTGAGTGATGACTATCTGTATAGAAGTTTCTACGTTGACTACTTTAGAAGAGAGGATCCGAATAGTATAGAGGTTCAACAGCGAGAATTAGTCCTTCAGTACATCGCGCTTTTTAAACGTTTTGGTTTCGGACCACTTGTTGTCAATGAGGCTCAAGCAATCGCCGAAAAGGTTAAAGAAGCTGACGAACAGATTACTTGGAGCAAATTTCAGAAAATTATTGATGATCTCAAGAAACGCAAAGTCCTTCAAGGTGGGAGTACTCTCTACATCACCCCAAAAGCTCTTCAGATCAAGTTATGGGTAGAGTGGTGGAAAATTTATGGAGTTGGTTTTGACCTTGAAGTCTTCAGTCAAGGTTTAACACCGAAATTGATTGAGTGGTTCCATGAGATGTTCCTGTACGCAAAGGAAGCCCCGCCAGCATTGCAAATTGTTCAAGACCTCCTCGGTCCAAATGGTCCTTTCCAGAATAGTGCATATCTGAACACCAGGGAGGGTAGCCGTTTTTTTCTGGCACTGACTGAGGCGGATCCCAAATCTGCACTAAAGTGCCTGATGCGAACGATAGGCACGCTTGATAAAGAAAACCTTTTAAAATTCATAGATGGACGAAGATATATTGTATGGGCACTTGAAAAGATTGCTATGCGCCGAAATTTGTTCGCTGATGCGGCACGTTTACTTCTTGCACTCGGCGAAGCAGAGAACGAGCCTTATTCAAACAATGCTAGTAGTGTATTTGTTGGACTCTTTTCGCCAGGACCTGGCAGAATTGCTCCAACCGAAGCACCTCCAGCAGAACGTTTTCCTATCTTGAAAGAAACGTTTGAATCCGAGTCAAAAGAACGCCGTGCCCTTGCATTAAAAGCTTGTAATGCTGCATTAGAATCAGAATATTTTATGGGAGGAGTAAGTTCCGGGTATCAAGGGTTACGCGATGCTCCTAAACCTTGGGAACCCAAAACATACGGTGAACTTTGGGAGGCTTACCGTCAGGCATTACAACTTCTATCCGAACAGTTTACCCGTTTGTCTCAAGATGAATCTAAAGAGTCCGTAGATGGTTTCCTGGAACGTGTGGATGCACTCGTGAAAATCCCGGATCTCAGCGATATGGTTGTGGATACGGTGATAACAATTTTCCGCAAAGGGTATGTAAATCAAAAGGAGATCATTAAAACAATAAACCGCATCTTGTACTATGATGACAGCTATGATAACAACCTTCCGGTTGAGGTGCGACAACGCTTTGAACAACTCCAAAATGAATTAGTAGGTTCCGACTTTCATTCCCTGATGCAGCGATATGTCGGAATGGATTTACTTGAAGATCATCTTGAAACAAACAAAGATGGCGTAGATCGGGTACAGCTTCATCTTGAAAAACTTGCCCAGCAAGCCGCTGAGGACCCAACACTGTTGCAAGCTGAACTCTCGTGGCTCGTAACAACTGAGGCAAAAAATGGATACAAGTTCGGATATGAACTCGGAAAGAGAGACAGAGGTTTTTGCCTTCTGCCAATACTTCTGAATTCCCAAAGAAACGCAGTTGACAATGCAAGTGTCTATTTTCTGGGAGGTTATTTCCGTGTAATCTTTGAAAAAGATTTGGCACAGTGGGAAGAACAACTTGACGCACTAATTGAAGATACAAGACTGAATGTGATGATTCCAGATATCACACATCGTTCAGGTTTGACAGATCGAGCGGGTATACGCCTTCTCAATCTCGCTAAAGAAGGCACCATCGGTATTAATCACTTTCGCACATTTATTTATGGCAACACTACTATAAACTTATCTGAGGAGGTATTCACTACGTGGATTGAGTTTTTACTGAGTTTCATGGATAAATCTGCTGTGTCAATTGCATTGAGTCTTTACCACCACTATTATGATCGCCGGAAACCAAGGATGGCTTTACCGCGAGACCTAACGTTCCGTTTGCTCACACATGCGTCACTTTTCAAAGAGTCAGACAAAGAGTTGCACGGTCCAATGATGGAGTATCATTGGACCGAGATTGGAGAAGCGTTCGTACGACTCTATCCAGAAAAGAACTTAGAATTTGTGAAAATAATGCTTTCGCACTTTGGACAAAAAGGATCAATAGTTCGAAGGCACTCGCGAACCTGCTCGGTGTTGACAGAATTGACGAAACGGCATCCTATACAGGTTTGGAAGTCCGTTAGCAAACATTTAGAGGCACGAGATGATTTTTTAAGGATGTTGGATCTTGAAAAATGGTTGAGAGGAGTGGATACTTCTACAACAGAAAAAGAAAGAGGGGCACTAACACTCATTCCAAGTGAAAAAATCTGGGAATGGGTTGATGGCGACGTGGAAATTCGCGCAGAATATACAGCCTTTAGTCTTATTCCTAAAAAACACTTAGCAGAAGAATGGAAAACTTCTCTGGTGCGGGCAATGCTAAAACGTTATGGAATGCAAGAAAATGTCCGCCGCGCTTTGATGGCGAATTATTTGACAGGTGTGTGGTCAGGACCTGCAAGTTCACGCTATGAAAGAAAAAAACAGGATCTGCTTCGTATTAAGAACACCGAAGATGACAAAGATATAAAACTGTGGATTGACGACTTTGTAGATGGTTTAGAAAAAGAGATTGAGCTCGCAAAAGTTGAAGAAGAAAGAGAGCATTAGAAACTTTTATATAAAAAAGCAAGTGCTTATTTTGTGGATTATCTGGAATGTGGAAGTTCTGCGTAGGCAACCCAAAAATCGTCATCAAGTATATGTTCCATACTACAATAACTTCTGTAGCTCATCTACCTTTCGATATTTGCCTTCTCTATAATTCTTAATAACTTTATCGCCAAGGTGATCCAACCGTCCGGCTTTCACGTCATCCTCAAATTGTTCCTCCCAAGCTTCTTCTTCGGCGATGAGTGCCTCATGAAGCTTTTTTTTCGAGGGTTTTCATGAGTACGGTTTCTGTAGGTGCCTCACACCTGACTTTTGGAACGTCTTGTATCTTTCCAAGCCAGTTCGCGCCGTTTTTTTGAATGCGGGCAGTATAGGTTTCATCAAAGATCTTGTCATGAATATCTACAGTCTTCATTTGTTCCATGAATTTTCTCTCCAGTTATAGAGTCTCTTGAATATGTACGGTATAGGTTTCATCAAACAATTCACTATAAATGAAATAGGTAATTATACCGTCCCAATTAATAACCGTATTAAACATCTCCATTCGGTTAGGTTAGGGACGTGGGTCGTATTCCCTACCTACAATGCTAAGAATAGAATACACGAAAATGTAAGATTGGCAAGAAAACCTTTTAATATCGTATCCGAGGGATGCTCTGTGCTGAACTGAGTATCCACGGGGGGAAGCAGTCTCAATGTGATCTTGATGATGAGTTGGCTTAAGAAAAAGGGAGTTGCTTTCCCGAGTTGGTATGGTGATTAAATCTGTAGTTTACATTGTTTATATAGATGTCCACCCACGGAATTAAGAAAACCAGAAACGAAATCTATAGAAAAAACTGGCAAATACACTTGATATTTCAGTAGATTCCTGGCATAATTTCTAAAGGTTGGGAAATTTCACATTGCGAAAACCTGTCCAGATTAGACACAATTGTAGGAGATCATGAGAATGGCAAGAGAAAGAACAGTTAAGCTCCCTCCTTGCAAACAAGGCGGGAAACTCACAGTCCATCAAATTTGACGTGCAGTAAGAAAAGTTGTCCGTGAACGGAGAAAACCATGAACACCCTATCAGATTTTGACATCAAACAGCGAAAATATATGCCCGTTTTTCCAATGGCAATAGGTAAAACGACAGTTTATATTGAAGGCTATCCGTATGAGGACGATGAACCTATGCCTAACACTGGATTTCACGGGATGCAAATTCATATCATTTGTGACCAACTTCTGAAGTATTTCGCTAATGAACAGATATACGTGGGATTTGACAATTTTATCTTTTACAGCGAGGGTGACACTGCTAAGCGAGTTGCACCTGATGTCTATGTTGTCTTTGGCGTTAGAAAAGACAAGTTGCGTCGTAGTTTTTATACGTGGTCAGAAGGTGCGGTTCCTGCGGTAGCATTTGAGTTTCTTTCAGACTCAACCGCAGATAAGGATCGGCATGATAAAGTTGAACTGTATATAAAGGACATAGGCATTCAAGAATACTTTATTCATCAACCCGACATGGCGAATCTTGCTGAGTTTCGAGGGTGGAAACGGAGTACATCTGGTGAGATTATTGAGATAGAACCGGATGCTGAAGGGGGTCTGTTCAGCGAAAAACTAAATCTCATGTTTCGCTGGGAGGAACAACCCAACGCTGTTAGGCTCCTACGTGCCTTCCTACCTGATGACACACCGATTGCGACATCTATGGAAGAAAAACATCTTAAAGAGGATGCATTGTATCGTTTAGAAGAAGAACAACATCTGAAAGAGATAGAGACACAACGAAGACTTTCCGCAGAGATACGAGCTAAAGAAGAAGCCCAACGAAGACAGTCCGCAGAGACCCGAGCTGAAGAAGAAATACAACGAAGACAAGAAGCAGAAGCAGAGATAGAACGACTCCGCGCACAACTTGTGAACCGAGAAAACGATAAGACCTGACAAATTGCCTAAGATCACTTGACATCTTAAATAATGTGTAAGTCCTATCATGAAGGGACAATGCATGACTGTAATAGAATTTGTAGAGAAAAAACAGAAAACTTGGCAAGAGTTAGAAGGTTTGTTAAACCGATCGCGTCATGCAAATGCAGACGAACTTAACCGGCTTGGATACCTCTATCGTCGGATCACATCAGATTTAGCAGTTGCCCGCCGAGATTTCCCGCAAGACCGCTGTGTCGCATATCTAAATGAGTTAGCATCAAGTGCACATTCAGCAGTCTATCAAACATCACCGCTGAAGCGAGGATCCTTCTGGAAGTTTCTACGATTCGGTTTTCCAGGATTATTCAGGGATAATGTCTATTTCATTCTTGCAGCATTTCTATTTTTTACCATTTCATTTGCCGGTGCGTATTGGACAGCGTTAACATTCCCCGACTATACCGAACAACTTATTCCTCAGGAAATTGTCCGACACATCAAAGAATTGGGACACGGTCAATGGAATGCGACATCTGCTGGTAATAGAAATCTGTTCGCTTCCTTTGTTATGACGAATAACATAAGAGTCGCATTCTTAGCATTTGCTGGTGGGATTCTGTTTATGGTCGGTACTGTCTACATATTAGTCAATAACGGCATTTATATCGGAGCCGTAGCCGGCCTGTGTCATGCACACGGTGCATCCCTCGCGCTTTGGTCATTTGTCTCTCCACACGGGTATATTGAACTCACAACGATCTTTATTGCAGGGGGTGCAGGTATGCTATTAGGCTATTCACTCATTGCACCTTCTCGATTCACCCGTAAACAGGCTTTGATAAATGCGTCGAAAACAGCAATTAAGTTACTCGGCGGAAGTGTCGCCTTGCTTGTAATTGCGGGAACAATCGAGGGTTTTATTTCACCATCCGAGTTGTCAAACGGCATAAAAATAGGTTTCGGTGCAATAACTGGCATCCTACTGTTTATCTATTTATTCGGTATGAAATCCTCAGAATTCAAATCCAATTATAACAAACTAAAGGAAACAATCAGATCTTAGATTTCGCCTTCAATTCCAAATACTTATTTACTACTGCCATCGTCAATTGATGTGCAGGAACATCAATAGTTATCAATCCTTGCCGACGTATAACCCCCAATGTATTGTGTTTTTCTTGTAGAAGTTGTTCTGCAATAGTTTTCTCATATACCGACTTTGAGTTTGAAGTTTTCTGTTTTGCAATTTCAATTACTCCTGAATCCGTTAGCGTGACACAGACAACAAGGTGATGTTTAGAAAGTTGTCTGACATAAGTTGCTATACCTTCTGCAGAATCTGTGTCAAGGATGTCGGTGAAAAGTATGATAAGGGCGCGTTTCCGCTGCTTTGATGCCAAGAAAGTAAACGCACTCTCAAAATCAGGTTCAACAGGATGCACAGGCATAGCGTATATTGCTTCCAACATCGTCAGAAACTGCTTTTTCCCCGGTTTAGGAGAGATATATTGATGAACCGAATCTGCAAAGGCTATCAGACCTACTTTATCCCCTTTCAGAGTTGACACATAAGCAGTCATGAGCGTTGCATTGATGGCATAGTCCAATTTTAACATTGCATGTTGTGAACGCTGATCAGGTTTAGATAAATCAAGCGAATCCAATAAAATGGGTGAAGCCATAAGTCTACCTGTATCCAACATGATTACTATGTCCTGACTTTTTTCGGTCTCAAATTCCCGCACGATCGGTTTCCGTTGTCGCGCTGTGCCTTTCCAATCGATACGGCGAAAGTCGTCATCTGGTAGGTATTCTCGTAACCTTTCCATTTCGGTGCCTTCTCCAAAGAGACGTGAGTTTTTGAGTCCTATCCTGTGAAGCATACCACGCTTCACCAGAAGTTCATATTGGTGAACTGCTTGCAAGTTTGGATAGACCTTAATCTCCATTTCAGCTGTAAAGGTACGTTGACGCACAACAAGATCCAAAACCCCACTACAACGTACATGCAGATCTCCAAAATTGTATAATCCGCGACGCAGGGGTGTTAGTCTATAAGAAACTTCGGTACTATCATTAGCAGGTATTATGCAATCGTGAATTAGCTGCTCATGAAGAAACTCAAATGGAAAATCGTCCCTAACCTTCATTCGGACCTGATGTCGAGAACGGTTGATAACCCTTATTCTCACTATATTCGCTACACCTAAAGAGAATTTCGTGTTCATCTCCCGATTAATCTCAACAGACTGATACAACGGATTAGACATGTAATCAATTATTCCCACAATCAGCAGTAGAAGGAGATAGATGCCGCTTAGATACAATAGACTCGGTGCTAATCTGTGTAACAGAATTGGCACCGCAGTAGGTAGCAAAAAGTAGAGAAATCGTCTTGTAATATGCATAAGTCTAACGCGGTATTTCTACCTCAGCAAGCAATCGCTCGATCACATCATCCGGTGTCAAACCTTCAATTTCAGCATCTGCTTTCAACAGAATACGATGCCGATAGACATGGGGAGTTAAAAACTTAACATCATCAGGAAGAATATAGTCTCGACCTTTCATAGCAGCGTAAGTCTTGCTTGCTAACAATAACGCAATTGATGCCCGTGGACTGCAACCCAATATTAACTCATTTGAACTTCGTGATGCTTCTGCTAAGTTGACAATATAGTTGAATATGGATTCCTCAACAGTGATATCCTGAATGGCAGTTTTACATTGCTGAAGTAATGTGCTGTCTATCACGTTTTCAATTCCCACATCCTCCAATTGTGTCGCATTGAATCCTTGATGGTAGTTCATCAAAATCTGTGTTTCCATTTCTGATCCAGGATAATCAACATTGAGTTTAAACAGGAATCTGTCAAGTTGTGCTTCAGGAAGCGGATATGTTCCTTCATATTCAATAGGATTCTGTGTTGCCAACACAATAAATGGGGGATCCAGTTCGTGGCGAACACCATCTATGCTAACTTGTCTTTCTTCCATACATTCTAATAGAGCAGATTGTGTTTTGGCGGGTGCTCTATTGATTTCGTCAGCAAGCAGCACATTTGTAAAAACAGGACCCCGTTTTAGGTTGAATTGATTTGTGGTGAGATCATAGACGCTCGTACCTACAATATCAGACGGCATCAGGTCAGGTGTAAATTGGACACGGCTGAATTTACCCGAAATCACCATTGCAAGTGTCTTCGCCATGAGGGTTTTCGCAGTTCCTGGAACACCCTCTAATAGTACATGTCCGCCAGAAAACAGGCTCACAACAAGCATTTCGAAGAGCTCTGTCTGCCCGACAATTACTTTCTGTGCTTCTGTCTTTATTCTTTCAAAAACTGATTGGACTGAATTTTCCATAATAGACTTTTATCCTTCGATCTGGTCGTTTTTTTGTATGAGGCAGAGATAGCTAGGTCCCTCTAAGTTTATACATTTCTCGGTATTCATCAACGCGTTTTGCAATATCAAGCAACTGTCTGTCGGTTCTGTTCTCCATCCTGTCAAGGTCTTCAATTAGTAAAGTGAGTTTTTCATCTTCATCAATCGCACCCTTATTTCTGAGTTCATCCAAAAACGTTGATGTATTTAAAGTCGCATCAACACGCCAGCGGAGTCCTAAGTCTGTCCTGAATTGGTCCCTTATGTGCCTCAATATATCTGTCCGCGTGTTACCCTTCTGGTAAAGCGTTGTCATTGCATGGATATATTCTGTACTCATACGCCGATTCCGCTCCACTATATCTATCGGTTTACCAAAACGTCTGCCACGCAGTGTTAGGAAAATGTAGAGAATCAGACAAACATAAACTGCAGCCAAACCTCCAGGCGTTTTAAATACAAGTTCTACAAATGCATTAGGTGGTTTAGAGGCATCTGTAAAATACATCGATTGTGCAAGTCCGATGTGAGCCCTATTGGGTAAAGTGGACATTAAATTATAGAAAAACGTAGCATTTGGTGTTTGATTCATACCGCTCCATGAGAACAGATAAGAGGATGTCGTAAGATATACTCTTCCTTCTCCATGCCGAAACGAAAGTACAGTAGCTGCATTATCGGAACCGTATAATATCGCGACGTCTTGTTGCTCTGTTCTGACAACATAATCGGTCTCAACTGAGATTTCATCAACTGGATTCACAAACAAAGGATCATCCTGGTATCTTTGTGAAGTTTTCAACTGATTATGCGTAGTTCTCAACTTTAAATTATAAGAAGTGACGATACCTTCTATCGCTTTATATTCCCCGCCACACACGATCAATATTCCTCCATCTACTACGAAATTATATACAGCATCTATTTCTAATTCCAATAATGGTTGGTAAAGATCGTAGATAAAAAGCACATCATATCTTTTCAATTCGGATGGCATATAAGGTGTTATTTCAGATACGCGGAATTTCATTTTACCTAGAATGCTGAAAATCAGACTGCTCTCTTCCACTGAATCACACGAGAACTGTGAGAGTATGAGTATAATAATCAGAAGTGCAAAAATGGGTTTATGTAGCATGTGTAGTGTCATCATTGTCAAATCTTAGCTTGGATAGACTTCATTAATGAGTTCTTTATAACGCGAAACGGTAGCTTCGTCACACGGTTTATATCCATACCATACCTCATCAAAAACTGTGATAGCGGGTGCTAACGCGTTTTGCAGCGTGTCATCTATTTCGGACTTTTGCAGATACTCACGATTGGTCATACTTTTGTCGTAAGGGAGGATACCGTTTTCTTGTAGATGGAATACGGCAGAAAGATAGAGGTATCGGATTGCGCCACGGAAATCGTTGGATTCTATGGCTGCATCCGCCCGAGACAACGCAGCTTTTTCTGTCTGAACTTCATCAACAATAATCTCAGATTCATCCGCATCAACATTTCTTATGATATTTAACTGAATTTGCTTAATGAAAAAAATGACGATGACTGTAAGCGCAATTGCAGCAAGTGGAAAGATGATGTACCTTAAGTCCAAATCCCATGCGCTGTGAGGCTGTAGTAGTTTTTCCAAGTCTCTCTCGTATTCTTCAAGCGACACATCGGGAACTTCGGTGTCTGAATGTAGTTCATTCCGAAATATCTCTTCTTCCGAGGCATAAACTAAGAGTGTGATGAGACTAACAATGAAAACGATAAAACAAAATGTGATTCTCATTCAATTAACTCGTTTGACCGTCTGAGACCTATTGCTGTGTCGCATGCATTTCTAAATCATAAGCTTCTTTTCGTACCCGTAGATCAAAGTAAAGTAGTGTAGTACCGATTGAGACGATTGGGATTGTTATTGCTTCAATCGCTGTTGTAACAAAACTTCTAATGAAATATAGTCCCCACCCGATATCAATTGGTGTAGGAAAAAACACCTGTCTAATCATTTCAAAAATCTCTGCACCTTGTGAATCGCTAACTCCTGTAAATAGGTAGAATACGAACCCAAAAGAATTACTCAGGATGGACTGTATCATGAGATAGATTAGAAGCATTGCCAAGACGATTCCACAGACGCGCCACCAACTATTTTTTACTAATTCTCCGCTACGACGCAACGCACCCAGTGCCGAGTGATCTTCTATTAGGATTGGGAGCGAATATACACCCCACCGTATAAATAAGAACACGGAAAATGGTATGCCTATGCACGTAACTGCTAAACCGGTACAAACAAAAAGACATACGATATAACAAACAAGCAGCGGAAAATACCTACTTAGTGTATGTTGATAGGCTGCATTGGTGGTGACAGTCCTACCTAAGACCACCTCAGCACTTGCATAAGATAAAGTACCGCTGACCAGAATCGCAATTAAGGTTGAAACAAAAATCATAACAAATAGGGCAGGTATATTATCACTTGTTAGACTCCCAAATAGAAAAAACATAGATATCTTATCAAGAACAAAAGATAGAATGAAATAGACCACAACGATACGAAAGAATAAGGGGAAATGTTTACGATAGAGTGAAAACATGCCATCCAATATTTCAGAGAAACTCATCGCTTGCAGTGAATGAGTCTCGGTCTGCTGTGGATTGTCTGGAACAGATATTCCGTTTTCTTGCATTATAACCTCGGTTGTGAAGTAGAATTATTTTTGCATAGTCTAACTTATTTTTGCTTTTCTGTCAAGATAGAGTGTAGGTGTGTAACCGAAGGGTGTGTAAAGTTCTTGCATGATCTGCAAAGCAGAAGGAGAATGCAGGCATTGCACTCTCCTACAAATAACACACAACCTATAATTCAACACGTGTGCTAACTAATAGTCGTAAAACGTTTATGATCTGATAGACACGTTACACTGTAGGTCTATTCACCTTTCTTGATAGTAAGACGGTAGTGTTCTCCTAACTTCTTCGTATCAAGAATTTCATGTCCATCGTTGGTCAGACTCTTCGGCACGTTCTCAATCGGTTCACCGTCATCAATGGTGATTTCTAAGAGTTGACCGACATCCATTGTTTCTAACCTAACTTTCGCTTGGACATAGTTAAACGGACATGCGACACCTTTCAGATCAAGACTATCCGTAATTTCCTCAACAGGTTTCTTTTCTTTGACAACTTTCGGTTTTGGAGCGGGGCGCGATCTGCGTGTCCTACGTTTACTCGCTTCCTCTTCCTCCTGTTTAATCCGCATACGATTATACACATTATGCGATTCTTCAACAAAAAGCGTTGCCTCTTCTACACGGCGATGTGCCCTCTCCTCATCAAAAGTTGAAGAGTCTTCCTCCGTCGCCTTGAACAGATGTGCACCAAATCCAGCAAAAAAGTTGCCAGCATCAAAGAAGTGTTTACGAAACTCACTCACAGTCGTTGCATCGTCAATATACTGTAAACCGGCAGTCGTTAACAGACCATCTGCTGATCTGACCATTGCATCAAATGCTTTATCCGCAGATTCTTTATAAGTTCCATCTTCCAAGTTCAATCCTGCTTCATAGATGAGGCGGTCTGCTTCTTCCAACTTCATTGAAACGAGAGCAACCAACTTACCAGCACATTCACCTACCCCCGTCTTGAGTTGGAAATCCTTCGTATCACCCGTGTCAACATAGAATTCAGGTGCTTCCTCGTAAGGTGGAATCTTATCGTATTTTGATAGGATTGTCTTGATTTCCGCTTTACCGAGTCGGTTGACATAATCCGTAAAGGTTTCCTCTTCACCGCGTTCTGCTGTATACTTCCCTGTCAACTCTTCAATAAACTCAGGGATATACTTCGCGTGGATTTTACCTGTCGCGAGTCCATAAGAACTTGCGTTCTCAACCATGTGTCCACCAAGTAAGACAAGGTAGAGTGGTGCGATATGTTCACCCATACGTTTAGATGAACCGAAGAACCCAATATTCGCAATATGGTGCTGTCCACATGAGTTCGGACAACCACTGATCTTTATGCGGAAATCCTTGATTTCCTCCTGAAGTCCGTGCTCCATGAAATGTCCACGTAGATGTGCCGCTAAACCACGGGAAGATGAAACACCAAGTTTGCAGGAGTCAGTACCGGGACAAGCAGTGATATCTACCAGTGATTCTGCACCAGGATCACCTAAACCGATAGCTTTAAGTTCACGATAGAGGGCAGGTAAATCTGTCATTGTTACCCAACGCAGCACGATGTTCTGTTCAACAGTAGCACGAATCGTATCCTTCACATACTTACGAGAGATGTCCGCTAAAGCCCGTGTCTGATCCGCAGTTAAATCTCCGAGTGGGAGTGTTATCGTGACAAACGCATAACCGGGTTGACGTTGTAAGCGAATGTTTGATTTGTACCACTCGTCAAAACCTTCCGGTTTCGCAGCACCGTTCAGTTGTGTCGGTGGTTTGAGTGGGCTTTCATCATAAGCATCAAGTTTATCAAGATATTCTGTCCAAACAGGATCATGTCTGAGTGTCTCACGATCTTCAAGTACTAACCTACGGAATTCTTCAATACCGTGTTTTGCAATAACAAACTTCAATCTTGCCTTATTCCGGTTTTTCCGTTCACCTAAACGTGTAAAGACTCTGCAAATAGACTGAGAAATCGGTAGAAGTTCTTCAGCGGGGACAAAGTCATCAAAAACTTTTGCTTGATGTGGCACAGCACCCAGTCCGCCACCTACATATAATTTAAATCCTTTTTTGATTTCACCATCAATTTCTTTAACAGCAGCAACAGCACCGATGTCGTGCATATTTGCTAAACCACATGCATGTTCTTCACATCCGGAAAATGCGATTTTGAACTTACGACCAAAATCCTGTGCATCTGGGTGTCCTAATAGGAATGCGGACAGTGCCATTGAGTATGGTGTAACGTCAAATGTTTCATCTTGACACACGCCACTGATAGGACATGCTGTGACGTTTCGGACAACATTACCGCATGCTTCTTTGGTTGTGATTCCGACGCTTGCTAACCGTCGCATCAATTCAGGTGTGTTGTTGATGTCAACGTAGTGATATTGGACATCCTGTCGGGTGGTGATGTGTATGATGTTATCAGAAAACTCTTCGGCTACATCTGCTAACATTTCAAGTTGGTCAGCAGTCATACCGCCGAAGGGGATTTTGACCCGAATCATCTGCGATCTATCATCGCGTTGACCGTAGACGCCGCGCCGTAGTCTTAATTCTGTGAAGATGTCCTCTTCCATCTGACCGGATTGTGCACGACCCAGTGTGATTTCGTATATCTCAATCTCGCGGGCAATATCTGCAGGTATAGCAGACGCATCATAGGCTCCTGCTCCGCTAATTGTGCTATCAATAGCCATTCTATACTCCTTATAACCGCATTAACTCTGTTGAAAGTTGATTGATCTCCAGTACTTTTCGAGTGGGATATTCTTTCATTACGTTAGTTCAGGGTGACACTTTAATTTTGTAAACTCCCTTTAAATCAAGTATTATATCTTAAAATGTAATTAAAAGCAAGAATATTCAAAACTTTACCGTTATTCCTTTCCCGGAAAAGGTTTCTATTCCAAACTGGTGCGATTAAAAGTTAACATTGTAGGACTCATCATGTCTGCACGAGTCATAGTTTCTATTCCAAACTGGTGCGATTAAAAGAAAACCGTATAACAACTTATACCAATTTGAATTATTTTTATTCCATTCATCCGTAGGTTGGGTTGAGGAAC
>CAZURU010000082.1:0-15451 GCA_964623585.1 uncultured bacterium | reverse complement strand
AACGTGTGCCTTGATATGCGTCAACTTCAATTGTCCGATTGCCAGTGATTGCTTCAGCGAAATCGCCATATTCAATTGCGATGATTTTTGCATCAGTGTCTGCAAATGGCAGGTTGTATTTCCACAGACGGTCTCCGCCGAATAGGTCAGTTGTGACAGCATCAAGTCTAAACTCTGGTACAAGGTCTAATAGTTTCTCATTTTCAATTGTTCCATATCCATCTACTTGAAGCGAGATGCTTCCTCCACTTCTGTCGCTGGGGAGTATCATTGACCCTTTTGCTCCGTGTATCTGTCGTGTCCAGCTCCCCTTTCCCCATGCAGCATGGTCTTCAATATACTGTCCAACTGTACCGTTTTTGAAAGTTAACGTTGAGTATGTTGCATCTTCTGCAGTTGCTTTAAACTCGGCGGGCATTTTGCGTTGCCATTCTGTATAAACACCAGCCGGATTGGAACCGGATTTCCCTGTCCCAGCAGCAGGATTGTGTCGAATCGGTTCGTGAAGTCGTGTTTGTGCATATACGGTTTCTACTTCACCGATCAGATACTCAATCATATCCGCATAGTGAACGCCGACATCCAACAAGACGCCGCTCTGGTCTTTCTGATGCCGCCATACAGAGATAAGCATCTGGTTTGAACCGCCGATTGTATGGTGCATGAGGAAACGCGGTTTGCCGATAACTTCTGCCTCAAGTAGAGCTTTTGCCAGTCTATTGATTGGATCACGGCGGTAGTTTTCCGCGACACTCAACACAACATCAGACTTAACTGCTGCGCTCCGTATGAGGTTACATGCGCGAACGGTTAACCCCATCGGTTTTTCAACCATAGTGTGCCACCCGCGTTCAATTGTTTCAACAGCAACAGTGTGGTGATAGGGTGGTGTAGTCGTAATGTCAACTGCGTTAACGTTAGATTTTGCAAGTTTATCTAAGTTGGGAACAACAACTGGTTTTTTCCCAAGTCGTTCTTCTGCCTGCTCAGCGAGGGATTCAGCATTGGAAACAACTGGGTCACATGCGGCAACGAGTTCAAACCTATCCCATCCGGCACGCTGCAGTTCTGCTAAACCGTACATGTGTCGGTGCCCCATACCGCCGCATCCGATAATAGCTAATCTAATTTTTTTCATATCCTGTCTCTATTTTTTCAGTATAGCTTCTAACCTATTCAAATCGATATCCGCTAATGATTTATCGTTCTGATATTTTTGCTGCTGGTTTATCACCTTGTCAACATATATTTTGCCTCTATTTAGAAGAGGACCTTTAATCCTGACTCTGCCAGGTCCAACATTATATGCTGCGAGTGCTAAGGTCTGGTCGTTTTTATATCTTTCCAATAGATAGTTGAAATATCTTAACCCTGCTTCAAGGTTTTTCCTTGCGTCAAATCTCTCATCTACCTTCCCATCAATTTTGGGTTTTGTTTTATTTGTATAGTGTGGCACTTTCAACCCGTATTCTCTTGCAGTATCAGGTAATATTTGCATTAAACCACCAGCACCTGTTTTTGACACAGCAACATGGTTGAATTTTGATTCCACATAAATTATTGCTAACATTAATTCAACAGAGATATTATGTTTTTCTGCAATTTGGATGCTTGTCTTTTGTGCGGACTTCTGTTTAGGTTTAGTTTTATGATGTGTTGTGTTGGCGGGTGTTTCACGAGTAGGTGTTTCTTTTGTGTGTTCTTGCGTCGAGTCCCCGAAAGTGAACCCGAATGAAAGCAGATGTTTATGGTTTAGGTCTCCTTGATTGAGATAGGCATAATAGGTCTGCTTCCCCCATTTGTTCAATGAGATTCCCATACTCCAAGATTGTGCAAACTCTCCTGAATGAAAAACAAAATGTGAACCAACGTTTGTCGAGAGTGGACCCGTTATGAATTCTACGCTTGTGCCAAAACCTGGAGAGGTGGCATTATAGCATGCATGCCATTTAACGTGCTGAATTGGTATAAGTGTTGTTCCAAATGCCAATTGTGAATTAAATGTATTGAGGATAACGCCGTTCTGATCTTGGATAGATACACCGTTAATATCACGAAATTGTATACCTACTAGTGCCTTTGGCGAAAGTGTTATTAATGCCCCAACATCGTAATTTTGTGCCCAAAGACTATTCTTATAAGGAGCGCGGCTAAAACCTGTACTTACACCAAGTTGGAACGTGCCGAAATTCCTTGCATAAGATAGCAAAACTTGGTTGTATCCGTATTCAAACGTACCGATTGGGTTGGAATTATGGTCTATGAGGAATCGGTCAGCGTTGTTGAAATCGAGAAGATTAATACCGAATGTCCCCACAACTTTAACAGGATAGGCAATAGACAAAGCCCCCTGAGAAAGGTCATAAATGAGGTTGCCTTGGTCAAGTGATGCGAGTCCTGCTGGATTCCAGAGGGGGCTTGTAGCATCATCTACGCTGCTAATATAAGCTCTGCTCAGTCCGAGTCCCCGAGTACCAATTATAGGTCTCGGTTCGGGAGTGTTGCTGCTGGTCTGATCATTACTTGTTTTAGAAGACGTTGTACTTACACCTTGGTAAACTGTGAACAAGAGTAGCAATATGATTATGCATAACCATATATTGTTACGGTAGATCAAGGTGGCGAGCTGGGTTTTCACTTTTACCTTTGTATCGGATTTCAAAATGGAGATGTGGGCCAGTTGAAACGCCAGTATTCCCAGATAACCCGATAACGTCGCCTTGTTTGACGATATCACCAACAGAAACTCGGAATCTTGACAGGTGTGCGTAGCAGGTTGAGTAGTTATCGGCGTGTTTTATGCGAACAATTCTGCCGTATCCGCGTTCCCAAGCGGCATAGACGACTCTACCTGTTTTTGAAGCATACACTCTCGTTCCTGTGGCAGCACGGAAATCTATTCCTCTATGCATCAAGTACTTTCGGTTCACTGGATGATGGCGATAACCGTATCTTGAAGTTACATATAACGGGATGCGTAACGGTTTTGCGAAACCGTCAATAGTTTCACCTGGTATGTATATTTTCTGTCCTATTTTGATACGTTTTGGGTCAGAGATACCGTTGATACTTTGGAGTTTTTTCCAGTCTTTAATACCGTGCCTCAGTGCGATACTATATAAATTGTCTCCATTCATTACAGTATACCAAACGGCATCTGTACTTTCGTTTGAACTGGTCGGTTTTGATCCGATAGGTATCAGCAATTTATCTCCAATTTGCAGGTGATTCATAGATTTCAAGCTGTTGGTCTGAGCGATAGATTTCATAGGTACTTCATATTTTCTGGCGATTTCAGATAACGTTTCCCCCTTTTTTACCTGATGTAGCATTCCAATACATGAAGATGTCAATGATTCTGAAATGAAAACAGCGAGTAAAACGAATATAGTAATTTGAATTTTGTTTTTCTTCATATTTTACCTGTTTTTGGTTATGCTAACTAAAATTTATTAATTAACTAATGCTTTGTCAAATGCTATTTTGTAGGTCGGGTAGAACAAAGTGCCAATAAAATACTAACTGGCGACATGATAGACACGATCATTACGTGTCGGCATTACGTGTCGGGTTTCGCTTCGCTCTACCCGACCTACATGTTAGGAATTGAATGCGAATCTCAATTGTTATTATTGATAATACGATGGCTATTATTTATTACCTTAGCCTATTCTTCTCGGACGATCTTAAGTAGTATTTCATTTGTGTCAGAGATAATTTGTGTTTCCATCTGTATTTCGTTATCATTCACAGCAACGATTTCACTGATTACAGTTACAACAAGTTGAATCACTTCAACTTTAACACTATCCCCCCCTAATGTATCGGGTGCTGTCCATGTGACTGCCAGCCCGTCATCTGAAGAAAGGGTTCCGTATTCCGTAATGTTTAACCAGTTTAATGTGACGCTTGTTCCTCTAACACCTTGAACTGAGGCTGTGATTTCTACTTTCTCACCCGGTTGTACTGTTTCTTGTGTGGCAGTTACAGTTACGTCAAGTTCACCTATATCGTCGGTTGTATCATCACTCGTATCGTCCATAGTATCTGAGTCGGATACAGGATTGTTGAGGTTGCTTCCACCGCATCCTGATATGTTAAGCACTAAACTGATTAAACAAACAACAAGAACTATTTCAAGTAGAAGATACTTTTGCATGAGTACACCCATTAATTGTATTTAAGGTAGAAGTTACCTTAAAGTTTTATCTGTCCAATTTCCGTGTTACTGAACATTTGATTTATTCAAGTAACTTTTCCCATTTAATATTTTGATAAAACAAGGCATTAATAGATACGGAAATTGGCAGTCAAAGTTACGAAAAATAGGCGAAAACGCAAAAGTCATCTACTGAGTACTATTTCCCGATAGGCTGTGGTGATTATCTGGCGGTACCTTCCATTTGGTCTCGTAGAAATGCCAGGATGTCGGCGATATCTTGGTCGCTGAGAATATCTGAGGCATAGAATGGCATGAGCGATCCGCCGCCTCGGATTTTGGTTGCCCAGCGTGTAATTGTCTTATCAATGTCGCGGGGTGGTCGTGTTCTGACGAGTTGGATACCGATACCAGCCTTTTTCGGTGTTGGGTGACAAACGACACATGCACGTCCCCATAGTTGCCAACCTTTATCCACATCTCCGCTCATAGCCGCGATCTTTTCTCCAGCTTCTGTCTTTGCTGCCGCGTCTAACATTTCCATATCAAATTGTGGGCCCTTTTTGCCATCAGAAATTACTTCAAAGTATGCCATGAGTGCTTCTGCATGTTCTGCTGGGATAGCGGTTGGATTGACTTTAGGTCCTGGTACTTTCTGTAAAAAGTGTTGGTAACAAAATCCACCACCGCCGGCAGCTCTTTCGAAATCTGCCTCTTTAATCATACCTCCCTTTGCAGAACCCCGTTGTGGTACACCGATAACACTATGTCCAGCCCGAATAAGCCCATCAGGATCAGTTTCTTCATCAAAATCTGCATGGCAATTCGCGCAAGAAAGCCCAGTTGCTACTTTGGGATTGATAGTTCCCTTAAATGTCGGATCATGGAAAAGTTCTCGTCCAAGTTGTGCTTTATCTGACAATTGTTGTGCTTGTGTCAAGAATACTAAAACTGTTATCAACATTGCAGCAATTGATAACGAAACAAATTTGTGCATCAAAAATCTCCTTTACTTCTTAAAGAACGTTACTATTTTAAAGAACGTTACTATTGTATATAATATGTAAAAAAATGTCAAGTCAATTCTTGAAAAGGGTGTGTAAAGTTTTTGTCACTAAAAATCATGCGCCTCTTGTTTTTAGAGACGAGTCATTTTCTGGGTTCTGGATACCAATATTTTTGCCAAGTCTTGTTCTTATACATACATCTCAGTTTAAGGATATACAGGAGACCTTCATCAGAGATGGTACTCAGAGCGTGCCTACTACTATTAAAGAGTAGATTGGGCGGATTTGAATATCCGCCCAATATTTTGTTGGCAAATACGCCTACCGATTGAAGAGGAATGATCGGGACGATATAAGGGCCCATAGTAGGTCTTCCGTGTCTGCCCGTCTCGTAGTTTCATCAGTAAGATGTGTTTTTGCGGTTTCGAGTTCTGTTTTAGTTGGTAAACGGCTTAAAGTCATTAAGTATAACTCTGTTGCCAATTCTTCAGGTTGCATCTTTTCCCCTGTTTTGGGTTCAAGAAGCTGTGTAATTGTACCCTTTCGATTTTTTAGCTTCCCGTTCACATAGGGTGAGTTGATGATGTGAAGTGCCTGGGTAAGAGTCGGTTCAAGTAATGGGTCTAAGGTCCCCAAGAATTCTCTATCAGAACGACCGAATAGACTGAGAAAACGGGAGCTGACTGGTAATGGTAACTCGACAGCACGCATGCCTTGTGGATACCTACCATATTTCTCTGATGCGCCTGTAACGTCGTTAAGCACATCAAGTAGTACTTGCGCCATTAGTGGCCGTGGCATGAATCGTGAGAAGAACCTATCGTCTAATTTATTCGTTTCATTCGGTTCAGCAGAGAGCTGATAGGTGCGTGAGTTCATAATGAGTTTGATAATATGTTTGGTATCATAATCGCTTCGTATCAACTCTTCAGCTAATGCTTCTAAGAGTCCTTCAACACTCGGCGGTGTAGTTGCTCGCATATCATCAACAGGGTCAACGATTCCTCTTCCAAAATAGTGGCTCCACAGGCGGTTTACGGTAGCTTTTGCAAAGAATGGATTTGCATCAGCAGTGATCCAATTTGCGAGGTGGTCTATTGCTTCCGCTCGGTATGCTTCTGGGAGTGTTTCTCCTCCGAGGAATGTCGGTTGTGCGACCTGTCCACGATTTCCTTGAACAGATTGATTAATTACGCGTCCGCCAGGATTGTGGTAGACGACCAATTCTTGATAGAGTTCTCCTCCGCGTGTGTTGACTTTCCCTGTGAATGCGGCGAAGTTCCAATAATCGTCTGTCGTCCATTCGTCGAACGGGTGTTTATGACATCTTGCACAGCTCAGGCGTATACCGAGGAACACTTGTGCGGTTGTTTCAGCTCTACCAGAAGGTTGCCGTTCAATCCGATAGTAGTTTGTGGGTCCGCTTTGATATGTGCTGCCTGTGGATTGCAAGATATCTCTGACGAATTCATCGTAAGGGGTGTTATCTGCGATAGCATCCTTTATGAATTGATGGAAGAGTGTTGCGCCTCGTTCTCCAAATTCTCCGTTTCCTAACCTTCGTGGATGAACCCGTAGCATATCCGCCATTTTTAATGTGCGCAGGTTGACCCATTCTGGTGTATCCATAAGTGTATCAATGAGGATAGTCCGTTTATCTGGGTTTTTATTGGCGAGAAATTGCCTTACTTGTTCTGATGTAGGTAATTTCCCGATAGTATCCAGATATACTCTCCGAATGAATTCGGGGTCTGAGGAGAGTTCAGAAGGTCGTACATTTAGTTTTCTGAGTTTTGCAGCGACGAATTCATCGATGAAATTGTTTGTCAGAATTTCTGGGAATGGTTTCCCATCATCTGCTCTTGGGACAGTGATGAAAGTAGAGGTGACCTCACCTAAGAATCTTGCTAAGATAGCCGTGCCGCCCCATCGTGTGCTTGTGACTAATCCATCTTCTGTAACAGTAGCGACCGGTTCATCTTTAGATTCGTATACGGCTTGATGTGTTACATCTTCGGTAGACCCATCAGTAAAATGTGCAAGAACTTTCACTTGTTGGGTTTCACCGACGGTATTGAAGGCGACTTCTTTGGGTTCTATTTCAAGTTTTTCCAGCCGTGGTTCGTCAGTTGAGAAATGTGCGCCTGCTTTGATCCATTGCAGTATAGTTTCTGCTGCATCAGACCCGACTTCGAATCGGACACCGCCAGCGTGTGGTATCTGTCCTGTAGGTTTTAGATATAGCAGACTCTGTTCAGGTTCAATCAAGTTAATTCGTCTTCCACGGTTGTGGTGTACGATTGGTTCATAATCGCTTTCTGGATTGAGTGTGAGGAGGGAAAGGTTTAAACCTCCTTGTCCACCGAATTTGCCGTGGCAAAGTCCTGTGGAACACCCCATCTTGTCCAGAATTGGTGCGATATTTTTTAGAAATAGAGGCGTGGTAGTTTCTGCTTTATTATCCGTTTCTGTTTCACTATCTATATTTCCCCAACACATTGAGGGAATAAGGGTGCATGTATATGCCATAATAGCACATACTATCAGGATAGGAACTGAAATGTTCCATCTACCGTTTTTCATTTCATTTCTCCTTGCTAAGTAAGTAATTCTTGGTGATTGTTTTACCAATTTAGTGAGTCCTACAGTTTTGTGTTGCATTCAACGATTGAATTTGATATTGCTGTTGCTATGTTTTCAATTTAGGTTTTGAGAATTTCTTTACTATTAGTAGACATTATGTTAGGTTTCGCTTCGCTCTACCTAACCTACAATATATAAATCTTTATATAGTATTAGTTATACAAAGTGCTATCTATACAAAGGCTTTTGAAAAAACTTCTGACATATTTTCGACGAAAAGGAATGTGAGTCCATCTTGTATGTCCTCTGGGATTTCGACAAAATCTTTCTCATTTCCTTGTGGAATAATGATTGTTTTTATACCAGCTTGTTTTGCGGCAAGTATTTTTTCTTTAATACCGCCTATGGGTAACACTCTACCTCTTAGAGTTAATTCACCTGTCATTGCTACTTCAGGGTTAACACCTTGGTTTGTAACGATGGATGCGATTGCTGTTGCCATCGTAATACCGGCGGAGGGTCCGTCCTTTGGAATTGCGCCTGCGGGGACGTGTATATGTATATCGTCCTGTAATATGTTTGCATCACCTTTGAGGGATCCTGTTTGTGATTTGATGTATGTGAGTGCGGTTTGTGCTGATTCCTGCATGATTTCTCCGACTTGTCCGGTAATGCGTAGGCTGCCTTGTCCATTCTGTTTTTGTGTTGCGGTTGCTTCTACAAATAGGATTTCACCGCCTGCGGGTGTAACTGAAAGTCCGGTTGCGACTCCTATGTCTGGTGTTCGTCCTGCGATTTCAGATTCAAATTTTGGTGGTCCGAGGTAATTTGGTATTTCTTTATTCCCTATAATAGTATGTTCGGTATCACCTTCTGCGACTTTACGAGCGGATTTACGACAGAGCGTTCCGAGTTCCCTTTCTAAGTTTCGCACGCCTGCCTCTCTTGTATATCTTGTGATCACATCATGTATAGCGTCATCAGAAATCCCCAATTGCTGGTCTGTAATACCGTTTGCGGTCAATTGTCTTGGAATGAGGTATTGTTTTGCAATTTGCTTTTTCTCATTTGAGGTGTATCCTGGCAAGTCGATTGTCTCCATTCTATCTCGTAATGGAGGCGGTATAGTGTGAATTTGGTTTGCTGTTGTAATAAACATGATGTTTGATAGGTCAAATGGTACATCCAAGTAGTTATCAGTAAATGCGTGGTTCTGTTCTGGGTCAAGTACTTCGAGCAGTGCGGCTGCGGGGTCGCCTCTGAAATCGGAGCCGAGTTTATCGATTTCGTCAAGCATGAAGACAGGATTATTTGATTCAGCTTGTCTTAGTCCTTTAACGATTCGTCCTGGCATTGAACCTATGTATGTTCGTCTATGTCCTCGTATTTCAGCTTCGTCGTGCATACCGCCTAAAGAGATTCGCACAAATTTTCTACCTGTTGCTCGTGCTATGGATCTACCGAGCGATGTTTTTCCTACGCCTGGTGGTCCGACGAAGCAGAAGATGGGTCCCTTCATATCGTCTTTTAGGAGTCTGACAGCGAGATATTCTACGATTCGTTCTTTTACTTTCACTAGATTGTAGTGGTCTTCGTCGAGTATTTCTAATGCTTTTGTTAGGTCAATTGCGTCTTCCGTGTTTACTGACCATGGTAGATTTAGTAGCCAATCCAAATAGTTGCGTGAAACTGTAGATTCTGGAGAGAAGGATTGCATTTTTGTAAGTCGGTTTATCTCTTTTATAGCTGCTTTATGTGCTTTTTCTGGTAGTTTTGCTTTTTTTAATTGTTTACGCATTTCTTCAACATCAGACGATGGGTCATCCGCTTCACCGAGTTCTGTTTGAATTGCTCTGAGTTGTTCTCGTAGATAGTATTCGCGTTGTCCTTTATTGATAACAGATTGTGCATTAGACTGAATTTTGCTTTCTAACTCGTGCAAATCAAGTTCTCTTGCGAGTATAACTGCGAGTTTATTGAGTCGTTCAGGTATTGAAACGGCTTCAAGGATTTGCTGTTTTTCTTGTGGTTTTAGGTCTAAGACTGCGGCGATATAGTCTGCTAAGCGTCCAGGTTCGTCAATATTTTTTGCCATGAGTGCATGTTCTTCTTGGTATCGTGTGGAGAGATGGACTATGCGTTGTAACATTTCGTCGGTACTGCGGACGAGAGCTTCTATTTCCATATTTTCTTCGTCGTCATTTTCCATTCCTTCTTCATCTTCTATGGGTCTGACGCGTGCTTTCATGAAAGGTTCTGTATAGAGTATTTCCTCGATCTTAACGCGTGCGAGTCCTTTTGCGATGAATATGATATCTTCATCGTCCTTTTTTGTTCGTAGGATGTGAATTAGGCTTCCGATAGGACTTAATTCATCTATTGTCATATCCTTTACAGCGCGCGGGTCTGTGTCTAAGCTTCGTCCTGAAGTTGTCTGGAAGATACAGAGTTCTCTTTCGCTATTCAACATTGCATCTTCAACAGAATCCATAGCGATCTTTCCGGTTAAAGCGACGTGGTTCGGGTGGACTGGTGGTGCGGGTGGCATATACGGAAAGATCACGAGGTCATCTACGGGTAGAATTGCCACTTCTAACGTTTCTGCTTTTTCTTCAGCATTTTTATTTTCTTTGCTATTCTCTGTGTCTTTGTTGTTTTCATAGTCTTTTTCCACTGCTATTTCTCCTTCCAGCTATTTCAGGTGCCTCAGTAAGTATTATTTTTCGTTCACAACCGTTGTGTTGGGATTATTGACACTGTGAATCCATCCGCGTTCACCTTCAATGATGAGTTCTGTATCAAGTGCAGCGCATAGTTTTTGGTATTTCTGCAGTGTTTTGACAACTGTTTCTTCCAAAACCTTATTCGCATTTGATGCGTTATGGTGTTCGGTTCTGAGAAGTATTGGTTGTGGTATTGAGACACCTTTCTGATCAGTTAGAATAGGTATTATTTCAATAGATTTGAGCACACCATCTTTAAAAGTTGCTTTGGGTATAATAGTTCTGGCGTGCTGTACTGCATAGGTGTCGTAGATAAAGTCAGCTAAGCTGTATATTATAGGTTTTCCTTCGTATATTTCAATACCTCCTAAGGTATGAAGTTGTTGACACAGAACCATATCTGCCCCTGCATCAATGAGTGCTTTAGCGAATATTCGTTGTCTACCGATACTTGCTTTTCGTGTTTCCTTTTTCGCTTCTCTTTTTCCCCAATGTAGCCAAACGATGATAAGTTCTGCTTCGTTTTTTACCTGTTTAACTGCGTGCATCATCTGACTATATGCTGCAGAAGCGACTACATTGAGAGAAGCCATATTGAATTCATTTCCTCTTAAATAAGCGAAGAGTGCTATCTTATGACCTTTGACATTGAGCCATGCGGGTAAAGTTGCTGCTGCAGGTGTAACACCTGCTCCCATTGATTTGACGTTATACCACGCTAAATTGGTTACTGTATCTTCAAGAGCGACGATTCCAAAGTCTAAAATATTTGGAGATGCTAAAGAAACTGCGTCAAAACCTGCGTTAGCAATAGCGCGTGCCAGTCCTGGTGCTGCGCGAAAATGATGTTTTTGTATTATGCTTGGGTCTCCTCTGTCAGAAATACTGGCGTTTAGTGACACAGTTGCCACATCTGCAGATTGAATGATGGATGCTGTGCCTTCAAAAAACACACCAGCTCCTTGACGTTCTATTATCGGCGTTAGACTACTTCCGATAGTGATATCTCCGACAGCAAGGACGGTTATTTCATCGGTTTCTATTTCCGATGCGCGCAGTGGGATACCGCTGTGCCAAATTAGAACGATAGATAAGATGATAACTATTACACTTTTCATTTTTCTTTTTTCAGCTGATTGCCGATTGCTATCAGAGCATCTGCAAGTGTCTGTTTTTCAGATTGACCGGTGTTTTGTATTTTTTGTGTTTCTGTCTGAAGACCCTCAATTTGTGACTGGAAGTCAGTTGCAAACTCATTGATAAGCATGGATAGTTTTTCAAGATCATTTTCAGTACGACTAATATGGTCGTCAATACGGTTATCTACGTGAAGCATTATGTTGTCCGGTGTATTTCCGTATTGTGCTTTGATGTCCGATATTTCTTTTAGCAATCTTGCTTCTATTTCGGTGACAGTGTGTTGCACATTACTAAGTTCTATTGTCAAGTTATCAAGTTGATCGTTGTATTTACGAAAGTCTGCTCCAAATATAGCGTCTCTGAGATAGGCTTCTAAGTTTTGCGGTACTGTTTGTTGTGTCTCCTGTGTATCATCTATCAGAGGTGGTTGCTGTGTTTCTTTCATCAATTATCTCCAATGTAATCTGTATATATCATGGATAATTATATAGATTATCAGGTTTCTGGTCTTCCCGTTCAACGTCTAATTGTATTGAAAGTTTATCTTCCTGTTCGGATTCGTTGTCTGTCTGTGTGCGACTTGCGTTGAATTCTTGCAGGATGCAGTTTACGATTTCTTCGCTGTATGCTTCAGCTGAAACCTGTTTCTGATTTGCTTCCCACGCCATTCTTGCAACCGCTTCGAAGTATTCTGCATGTTTATATGCCTCTAATAGGTCGCTGCCTCTTGAAAATGTACCGTGTCCGATCCAGTAAAGTATATGCCGCATGGGTTCAGTACCGTTTTCAAAGAGTCTTAAACTTTCATAGGATAACTCAGGAATTCCTGGAACTCTTTCCTGAACAAACCCGATTCCACCATAAGCGTCATATATGATTGGTGTTTCCGGTTCATACCCTTTAAGGAATTGATAGAAACGGTCTGGCTGTCCGTGTTCAGTCCGTGATATTAGGTTCAAGAACTTTGGTTGTAAATGGACTAATGCATTGAATCCATTTTTTTCGAGCTGTTCAAAAATGAGTAGATAGTGGAACATCTCACTTGTCGGTACACAAGGTTTTACCTCACTGTTTTGCTCGTGCTGTGTCTGTGTGCCAAAGCGCATGCGATAGTGTGTGCCATCTGGTTCTACCTCTATAACAGTCACATTAAGTGCTGGATGCTCAATTGCGATCATGTCCAACCGGGAACCAGATTTTGTCAGTAGCACATGTCTACCTGCTAATCCTTTGACGACAATTGCTTCAGGTAGTGCGTATCGTGGTGCATCGTCATAGTTGATGAGACAGTTTGTTTCTATTGGTTCTGATAATAACACCCCCATATTTCCTGCGGATGCCCATAGGTAATCGTGAGCGTGTGCATGCATGCCAACCCATCCCATTTGTCCGATACAGGCACCTAATTCAGTATCGGGTGAAATAGGGTTCAGATTGGGTTGAAATCCCCTTGCAACCCACTGCCGATAGCGGTAACTGTGCGGTGGTGGTATCTGCTGATGCGTCAAGTATGGATTGACTAATGTAAATTTCACTTGTGCCTTTGGTATATTTTTCCTGTTTCATGTATTCTTTCATATATTCTACTTAAAATATACCATATATTCTGTAGTCATTGCAAGTAAAAACGTTCTGTGTTCCGTGAGCATGACTTGTGTGCGTAATTTGTAGTGGATAATATGGTATTCTGACGGTGACAACTCGTCTCTCTAAAGCCGAGCTCCCTGCGGGTATATAAGGTTGGACTTTCGCAAACCGCATCTGTGCTAACCACCGGTCTACGGTTTTCGGAGCGTGTACGGATATAGGGTCGGATGTCATTTTCACTCTCTGAGTGGGGTAACTTTATGCTTGAGCATAAAGCGTATATGCCGTGCCGCGTCTCTGATGGCGTTTAGGTTAGAGTCACCGGCTCGCGGATGATAGGTAATCGGTATCTCCTGGATCTTCAACTTAGACTCGACAGAGACAGTATAAAACTGATTTGATTCGCGTTCTTGGATATAGGCTTCAGCACTGCTCCTGTCTGTTGCTATGGCAGTACCAAGTAGTGTATACCGAGAGACGCGTTGTGGTGGTTCCCAATTGAGCGGTCTGAAGATGTTTTTGTCAATAATCGTTTGATAGTACGCATCAATATCCATGGAGGGCTCAAGACGCACAACAGACTCACCCCTTTTTGCCCCCTGATCCACAGGCGCAACAAGGGGCACACTGGGGGGAGACACAGAGAGAGGCGGATTGTCTGCTGGCGACCTAAATAAAAGTACCCCACCGAACACACCGACAACAACACCGATAGCGATAGATAGTAGAATAAACTTCATTTCTTTGATGGCTGTTGTGGAACGGAACGTTCTGGTGGTTTTGGCGGTCCAGACTCGCCACGTTCGCGGATCTCACTGAGAACTTTGATGGCTTCTTGCAACGCTTTGACATCCTTCGGTAAATCCCCACCGTGTAAAAGCAAGAGTTCCGAAAACCACTTTTGCATTTGAGCTGGATCCCGCGGATCTCCCGGTATGTTGGGCGGTAGCCTGTTTTTCAAAACTTGCGGTGGGATAGATGGCATATCCGGTCTCTGATGTCTATGTACAGGAGACTCTTCTGGATGCGGATGGAAGTGTGGAGTATCTTGTGGTGGCACCGCAGCGGCACCCTCAAGGGTCGGGACTGCTACACCATTCCCTTCCTGAAAAAGCGCATCGTGGTCTGCTATCAACTTCGCAACGTGGGTTTCTGCAGCGTCCAATCCTGCCATCGCACGCTCGTAATAACGGGGTTTCTGATCAGCAGGCAACGGAATTCCATTTTTATCCGTGTAGATTACTTGCATACCTTCCGGCACAACACCGAACATCGTTAACTTAGCTTCTTCCGCAGCGGTAAGTTTCGCACCCGTAAGCTTTGAGAACGGTTTATCCTCAGAAACATGCACATACACCGTATTCTCGTTAAAAGGCATGCTGTGGACTATACCCGAATCGCTTAGGGAAGCACGTGTCCAAGCAAGCTCAGTAATCACTTGATGTTTGAGATAGGTATCTTCAATCTCTTCCCACGTCGCCTCCGCAGGAAGACCTACTCGCGCATGGGGCGGCTTTGTGTCCGCATCATTTAAGTAGTGTTTTATACCATAACGCTCATTGAGGCCCCCCTCATAATGGGCCTCATGTAAAAACGGGTAGCCGTATTCATAAAGTCTCGCTATCCATTCGTCACGAGGACGCAAAATATCCAACTTTTCAATTGAAGTCAAGGGACGTTCTTCGGTACCAGCAGTGCGTCCTGTGAACCTCGGCACGATAGGGGAATTGCTCCACTTCTCATGGGTCTCTTCAAGCGTATAGGGTTGGAATTCTGCTCTTATTGCATCCAGATCCAGAGCTGCCCAAATACGTTGAATTCTATTCGTCTTCATATAGTCTTTCGTATCGGTATCAATACTTATATCGTTCTCTGCCTTTGATATTTCTGGAGACGGAAGCAACTCCGGGGAGTTGTATGTATGGGTATGCGAAACAACTTTTCCATCCGGAGAAACGTGTTGATGCTGTTCAGAATGTGGAATATGCGTCAGACGCGCAAGACGCGCAAACTCACTTCGTTTTTGAAAAGCAAATATTAGGTAGGTAATACCTGCAGCCAGAGCTACAGCTAATACAAACACGATCAGGTGCTTTTTCATTATGGTTACTCCTTACGAGTTACGCTATACGGAGGGGAGAATAAGCTCTTTTATGGAATCTACTAAAAATAGGAGTGTTTTCGGTAAAATAATGAAACAGAGGTCCCTCATACCGCTCTTGCCTCATTGCCTATTCAGTATTTAAGTAGTA
>CAZURU010000081.1:0-15460 GCA_964623585.1 uncultured bacterium | reverse complement strand
GTTCCGCGAACAGGTACGGGCCGGACTGGATTCCGCCAATGCAGGAAACCTGCTGAGCTATGCGGGTCGTCAGGTAGCGCTTTATATCCGGGACCACGGAGAGGAAGCCGCAATATACTTTATGAGTATCTCTCCTCGCGGCGTTCGTATTCACGTGGCCGCAAAAACTTTGAGTATCCTAGTATGAATCCTTCTTTGCAAAAGTTATTGCGGAGATGGGTTTGATTTCCCTCCGTAAGCCGGTGCTGGTGCTATTTGAGTGCTTGCGGTTTGTGGACAACTTCGGATGCTTGAAGGGTCGTTTACTAAAACTGTCGTGACGCCTCTTGGGTAAGATGCCTCCTTGAATGCTTGTTAAAACTGATCACACAGGCTAAAGTTTTCTCATGAAAAATTTAATTATTACCATTAAGCGAAACATCAAGACCCGTTCTTAAAGGTTGTATGTATCCGTATATGGTTAATCTGTGAGTTGATCCAGAAATTGCTTGATTTTCTTCTTGATATGCGGCGAGGAAAACAGTCCGGCGTAAACTCTTTGAAAAGGTTCGTCATCCATTGGCTGTTTGGGGATGAGTTTGCCCTGTGACACACCATCCATGAGTTTTTGAGCAGTCTCGATCCGTGCTTTTCCATAGTCTATAAAGCTGTCCTGTTTGATAAATTCATGACAGCCGGCACTTAGTAAGCAGGTTTGGTCGTAATAGGACAGCGTTTTTACAGTACTTAAAGACACCAGCAAAACTTCCCCTTCACCGCTATGCGGAACAGGGTCGTTAATAACAATGAAAAGGTGATAGCGGTCAGGATCGAAAGCGGGGCCTGAGGGTATAAGGATAGTAGCCCGGGAATAAGGTATGAACAGACTCACAAATTACTGAAGACAGCATCTACTCTTCTATGACTTTTAAAATCATCCAACAATTCGGATGCGGCTTCCGGCGTGTAACCCACTGCCTTATATAAGTCTTCGTTTGTAATTGGATTTGACGATCCTCCAGGATCTTTCCATTCCGGGCAGTTTGCATGGGTCCAGTCTCGAATTTCCCAACGGTTCATAGGGCCGAATTTTTGCCAAACCGCATCGAGCACTTCCAAGTCAGCAACGCTTAGCTCATCCAGGTCATCAATTTCGGGATCGGCCAGGAGAGAAACCTGGTGGTCGGCCTTCGCTGAGATCCAAGAGTCCCACCCCCCAGGTTTTGAATCGCAGTTGCCGCTCATGAGATCCAGTGTCATCGAAAGGACCGGGCCATGGGGCATTGCTACAGCATAATCTTCTGATATGGACCGACCATAACGTTTTACTGCTTCGCGATCTGCAAGATACAACAGTTTCATCAGTTTCAAGTGGGACATTTGTCCACCACGCCGAATCAACATGAAAGCTGCCATTTGGGCAGTTCTACGTTCGCTGTACATAGTTGGATGTCCTCCACATTCCAAACACTAATGCAAAGATAATACTGCCGACCTGTAGCGTCAAGTTTTTCGGGCCGCTCAGCGCCGTCATGCAGAGGAAAGAGACTGCATGAACTATATTTATCATCAAACGCTCAGCCGTGCATTCCGAACAGTCAATCAATAAAACACAGGGTTAGCCGGTATTTTGGTAATAGTTGGGCTGCCAAAAGTGGTTACAGGATGCAGATACTCATCGACGAGGTTTTTCTTAAAGATTAGCTGCCGGAACTAATAACCACAGACGTTTAACGCCATTGCCACTCTCGCGCCAGTCGTTGCACTTTCGCTACCTGCTCCACAGTCATACTTCCTAAAATCAGTTCCTTTACACTATCTGAAGTGCTATTCGGGTGAACTAGGACTAATAATATTGGGTAATACTCAGACAGATTAATAATTCGCCACCCACGGGTATTACGAGTTCTTCCCCACTCTTCATGTATCGTTCAATTTTGCTAGTTATGATCCAGCCATGTCGAGTCATTACGTATTGGAATATTCGCAGCCGAGGATACGCGCTCGGAGGTATCCTGGGCCTTTTTCAAAAATTCAGTTTCTTCGTTTTCTGATAGCCAGCATGGTTTACCCTTATCCAGTATCATGTTTCCATCTACGAACACCATTTCTACTTCATTTCCAAGCGCCTGATAGACTATTGCAGAGGCGATGCTGTGGCGAGGGATCATATTCACAGGAGTAAGATCTAATGTAAAGAGATCCGCTTTTTTACCGGTCTCAAGAGAGCCAATTTTATGCTCCATATTAATGGCCTTTGCACCTTCGATGGTAGCCATTTCCAGAACACGTTCAGCTGTTACCGCAGCTGCATCCTTATAAATTCCTTTTTGTGCTAATGTAAATATTTTCATATCGGAAAACATGTTTACATTACCGTTTGCCATACCGTCATCAGTACCAAGACCAACAGTAATACCCGCCGCCATGATATCGGTGACAGGAGCGATCCCATTACCCAGATACATATTGCTGACCGGGTTAGTAGCCACCTTGGCGCCAGACCTGGCTAATGTACGAATATCCTTGTCGTCCACTTGAACGCAATGAGCAGCGAGTACATCTGGTCCGAGAAAGCCAATGTTATTCAGGTATTCTATTGCGGAAATACCATGTAGATAACGATCTACAGGTGCTTCACTTATATGTGACGTAACAGAGACGCCTCTTTTTCGAGCTAACTCTTTGCAGCCCAGGAAAGCGTCTTTAGAGCACATTTTAGCCACCCCCGGCGACGGCCAAACCGAGATTCTGCCGTCCAGATAACCATGATACTTGTCCATAAGTTTTTCTATCTTATCCAGCGCGGCCTTGGTTTCTATGTTCTCCGGAAACGGGCGAATGACGTCAGGTTCCTTGGCCATCACAGCTTCGTACATTCCATGTAGTTCTACCGGATCATAGTCATAAAAGGATTGAGCATAGATTACCCGAACACCTGCATCGCTATATACTTGCATAAATGACCCGGCCTGAGATTCCCATTGATCAAACGGAAATTCGACCATGTCTACGACTGTAGTAATACCGGATCGAATGGCTTCAAGATAAAATAGCCGCGCGGAAGTCGCATAATCTTCCAGCGTATGTTGACCAAGGGCGGGGTACCCGATATTAAGGAACCAGTCGAAAAATGCCCTGTCATCGATTAAACCCCCACGTTGCAGCATGTCAATGCTATGACTGTGTGCGTTAATGAATCCAGGCAACACCGCCTTTCCATTTACTTCAATAACTTTGGCAGAACCTGGTGCAGGGCATTGTTCCATCGTTCCCAGATTTATTATCTCGTCATCCCGGATTGTAACGAAACCATTTTGAATGACATCTCGCGACTCATTCATGGTGACTACCAGGCCATTGGTTAGCATTAACGGTTCGTTAGCCATATATCGCACCTCATAGTTTCAATCTATATAGAACGGGTTATTCCAATAAGCTGTTTATAAACCTATTAATTCTCTGGCAATTTTCTCGACGCCTGCCAAATCGCCCACACAGATAGTGAGAAATTCCTGAACTCCAATAGCCGAAAATTTCTCAACAATTTCAGGGAACTTATCAGGTGTAGCCCAGGAGGCTTCACAAAACATGGAACGTCGTAAGGTTGAGGGATCGCGGCTTTCCTCATCACAAATTTTGTCGATTTGCGCCATCTTTTCCTTGATCGCTTTCAATGACGTATCCATATCAGGATCCTGTGGACGACAAATATTCCAGCAATCACCTTGTTTTACAGCAGCTTTCAACATCGAAGGTCCTTGACCACCGATGGTGATGGGGATTGGCTTCTGGTTGGAAGCCGGCACGAGCGTTGTATCCCGGCAGGAATAATATTCTCCTTCAAATGTAAACGGAGTGCCGTCATTATTGAACAGGCCATGTACAATATTCAGGAATTCCAGAAATCGATCTTTTCGCTCAACTGGATTCCAGTTTTCTGAGCCTGTGGCATTATGCTCACCCGTTCCCGCTCCTCCGCCAATACCGAGTTCAACGCGACCGTTGGAGAGGAAGTCTATAGTGGTAGCCTGTTTTGCGAGGGTCGCGGCCGGTCTCATTATTGGATTTGTCACCAGCGTACCAATCCGGATTATGGAGGTGTGTATTGCCATTGCACCCAGAACACTTAGTCCATCGTGCCATGGTCCGGCCGGCTCCAAAAAATTAATAATATGGTCAGGTGTGAAAAGATAATCGAATCCCATTTCTTCAATGGTTTTCCACTGTTCGATCATTTGCGGTAATGGCACTATCGGGACATCAACGACACCAAATTTAATTCTATCACTAAGATTATTTTGTGAGCCGGTCATGAGACTTCCTTCTTGGTTTACGAATTTACGGTAATTATTAAATTAGAGTGACCTTTTTGTTAACGATGGTAGCGAGCACGCGCCCCTTCAGGGATTGTCCCTCAAAAGGCGCGCGATCAGCTTCTTGATTTGGCCAGACGGATACCTTCTCCTGGTGATTAGGGTCCACGACGAGTAAGCCTTTTTCCGGGTTAACGCCATAGACTTTGGCTGGGGAAGTGGTTACTTTTTCAAAAATCTTGCCCAGGGGCAGATCATACTGTTCACATAAAGTCAGCAGGGCTGGCAGGAAATGTTGTTGCGACTGCAGTCCCGGTCCGATAGGGTCGCCGAATTGCGGGGCAACATGATCACTTGCAATAATATCCACGTCGTTGATCAAAGAGTTGATTAAAGAGGCCCTTTCTTCTTCATCCGGAGGGGTCGGCATAACAGTCAAACCGTCACGTTTTTCATTTGCTAGTTTTAACAGCATGTGGGGGCTTGTCTGAATAATATTCCCGTGATTTGATCGTACTGTAGAGGCCATATTTCCTGATATTGCATGCCTGATATACACAGGTTCCTTCACCCGGTTCAACAGTTCCTCAAGCGCATCATCAGTCTCGCACCATATCAATGGAAGCAGTTCTGCCCTCAGCAACGCCTCAAGGTTTCTATCGAAATTCGGGTCCATAGTATAGAGCTTGCAAACTGGCGGCATTAAGGTCTGAAATAACTGCCTGTTCTCTCCAAGCCAGAGAGGAAAGTCCTGACTTTTTTCATCTGGAAATACAAGCATGATGGGAGTTATTGACGGAAAATTTGAGCGACACAGTTCAGTAACAAGAGCTTCCGTCGCGTATTGCCTGGTCATATGCCATGGCACAGACACATTCATATGGGTAACCCCGCCTGCCAATGCCCGGTGAAAATCCGATGCGTAAAGCCCCAATGGTTCCATGGACATATGTGCATCGGCATCATAGATAGCAGGAAGGAGCCAATAATCGCCACCGTCGAGTTCAAAACCTTTTTTTGCGGCGCCGGAATCCGGCGTATCCACCACTTCACCATTTACCCATTGAACGTCTGATCTGAGGTCAGTGACAGGATTTAGAATGTTGTAAATGGTTGTTATCATCCAAGGATAATACGTGGTTCAAAAATATGTTCCGGTTTGGTGCCAGGCACTACCTGAAGAACGTACGCCAGCCAGATCGATGATCCGGTTTGGCCGATGAATCTACTATAATTGGCTCTCCGGTAGCCGCACAGTCATACCATTGAGTTCATCAGACATGGCTATCTGGCAACTGAGTCGACTGTTGTCCGATTGTTCGGAATATACAAATTGAAGCATATCCTCTTCTGCTTCTGTAGGCTCAGGCAGCTTGTCAAGCCACTCCGGGTCTACCAGTACGTGGCATGTGGCGCAGGCTAACGCGCCACCGCACTCGGCTGTCACTCCGTCGATACCATTATCGATGACGGCCCGCATGACACTGCAACCTTCGTTAACAATTACTTCATGAGAAGTGCCGTCGAACTCAATAATATTCAGATTAGGCAATTTATTCCCGCACCTGCAAATCCACGAACCTGCTTTTCGACCAGCCATTTTCATACGGTGTTAAAAAATCGATAGTCAGACGACTATGCTTGAATCGCCATTCTCCATCCCGACGCTCGAAATCATCTACATAGCGACCTGCTATCCAGAGCGCGTCGCCGGCCTTATTCGTACAAGGCTCCAACAGTTTCCAATTACCAGTCCCACAATCGCCATTAACCTTAATGGCTTCGTTCATAATATAATGTACGGTAAATGGCAACATGTCCGCGCCCGCTTCGAACATGTCGGCAATTGCTTTATGCCCTGCGGCCTTATCATTGAAATGTCCGTAGACTTCCCAAACACCATCTTCCCAGAACAGATCCGCTATCGCGCGGCCAATGTTGTCGTCACATCCCTGGGCATAGGCTGCTTTAAGTCGACGAATATCATTTTCGGATTCCAGAACATCCAGACGAGTTTTCAAAGACTTTAATTCTTGTTCTGTCATCCCCTTGTTACCCATTTATTGCAAATGTACAAAAGACATCGCGGTTAACTACACATTCTTTTATACCAATGATTAAATTGCAGCAAACATAACTCAAGGTGTGAATATCGACCTCTGACATGGGCCGTTTTATTTGCTTTAAGTCCTCGTTGTACAGCCGCATTTATCTCTTTGTCCTGCTCAAAAAATACAGAGTACCAGGGACCCAGGCTATCTACGATTTCCTTATAATTGTGAACTGCGGTATGGCTTTTTGGCCAGTAAAATGTAGCAACAACCTCAGTTTTATCAGGCCCGTGAGGTACCAGCCTGAACGTAAAGAACATATCTTGTAACGTGGCAATAAACGCGTAGGGGGGAACAGTTGCAAAGATACTCCGATTAGCCTGATCTTTAGTTTTAATGCCTTTGAGTTGTGGAAAGAGCGTTGGGTACTCAACAGGGCCTTCCCGGCCGTCTTCTTTGAAATACCCCAGGGTATACGCTGCCCGCATCATAGCCTGATCGCTTTCTTTCCATTCAGGAAATTCCTGATTAGCAGGCGGCAGGAAATCATGATCCACCGGGTGAACCCAATTGGTGTGATAAGGCTCCATGGCGTTTTCTATCCAGGCTTTCCAGTTGCCTTCTTGAATCCCGTAATCCAATACAGTACCAACAATCATATCTTCGTTTATGAAGGGATCTAGATACTCTTCAAGATGACCCATGTGTGGCGCCAGCGGCTCTGGGGTTTCGTCCAGATTGACAAATAAAAGGCCATGCCAGTTTTCGAGGGCAATCGGCGGGAGTTGTGTTTCACTTCTTAATTCTTTGGCTGGGCATGTTTTCTCCATAAAGGGCGCACCGATCAACTTTCCATCCAATGCGTAAGACCAATTATGGTAAGGACAATTAATTCGCTTTACGTTGCCTTTTTCTTTTTCCTTTCTATGAAAAAGCGGGGTTGCTCTATGTCGGCAGACACCGGACATCGCATGAATCTCATCCTCAGATTTTCGTACCAGGATGACAGGCTCGTCAGCAGCATCACGGGCGATGTAATCACCGACATTGGGAATTTCACATTCGTGTCCCATAAATAACCAGCTTTTACTGAACAAGGTGTCCATTTCATGTTGAAAAAATACGTCTGAAACGTAACATTCAGGAGGCAACGTCCTTGCCTTTTCGATACTGAGTGTAGATAAATCTAAACTGTCAATAATTCCGGCAATATCAATATCTGGTGTTGTACTCATTTATTAACAGACTCCATTTAAGAAATGTGTCATTTGCGCTCTGGAGGCTCTCCCTACGTCCAAAATCAGGCAGATTACATAGCAAACAGTCACAATATAATATAATGCATTATATATCAAGATACATGATTACCTGATTTTCTCCAATCCGGCACACGAACCACTGCACCTTGAAAGATCAGGAAGCCAGGCCGGATTTTTCAGAAATACAGCAATTAAACAGCAGCAATATTTACATTACCGTCAGGAAACGGTTAGCTTTCACCCTCATAACTTGCATGGACAGCATCCAGGGTCCTTTGCAAATGCAAACGGCCCACCTCAATTGCCCGCTCTATATCCCGATCAGCATAGGCATTAATGAGGGCCCTGTGGTCCTCTTCGGCTTTTTCCCGTCTACCGATTCGCACACCGAGTCTGATATTGACATAGAGTTCAGAAAGGTTAGCCAGGCGCCCAAGAATATCAGACAAAGGCTTATTGGGATGTGCCGTATCAAGTGTCACATGAAAAGCCCGATTGGCCTCCACCCATTCCACCTGACTATCAGCTGCTTCAATTTGACCAGCCAATTCTCTGGCCTTGGCAAGTGTCTCATCCGTAATATGCTGAATGCCAAGTCGCGTACTGAGGGGTAATAATTGTGAGCGAATGGCGTAGATATACTCCACTTCATCCAGCGTTGGCGTATGCACAATGGCGCCACGAAACGGATCGAGATCAATAAAACCCTCGGCGGTGAGATCCCGGATAGCTTCGCGTACGGGTGTGATACTCACGTTTAGCTGCTTTGCCAATGCCGATTGCACCAACCTGGTGCCGGCTGGCAGTTCATTTGACAATATTGCGGTATGAAGTTTCTCCCGGACTGTATCATAGGTCGGGGCCTTCTCCTCCGGTGCAAGGATTTCGAGTATATTAGTCTTTGCCATAGTCATATTTGTCAGGAAATTTTGTATTAAAACTCATCGCAACACGGAGTGAATAGTGTATAGAATTGGGCACAATATATCATGCACTAATATTTTATCGATCATGGTGCATAAAGTTTTAAGCTATTCGGGAATCTCGAATTTACGAGTGTCTGGTTCCGGGGCTCATCGATAAAGCACAAGATTTTATTGGTGTCATTACCGATTTTCTTTCAAGATCTGCTGCTACTAATCAAATCCAGTTAGAAAGCGGTCGAAATGTCGCTGTTTTGTTTATTGGCTGGTGGCAAGCGGCGGCCAGGGTGGGTTTTCAGGACGTTGCATGGTATCAATACCTAATACAGTCCTGGCAAGGTAATGTCCAAATTCCCAGTTAGTCTGCTCAAGGGGGTGAGATGGGGCAGCTTGTCCTGTACCTGCTGCAAGCCCCCGCTGGACGATCCTCAGAATAGCTTTATCTTCATCCATAAAGGTACCGGGACCCATAGACTCTTTAAAGAATTTGACTAAATCCTCTGGAATTTCATCTTCGCCTACTTCAGGGTGCGCGACGCCCAGCGCTGTAAATTTTATCGTCTGCGGGCCGGTCGGCAGTACGATTAGCCAAAGACAAATTTTCGGATCAAGTCCTCCCGCAACACAGGGAAAAGTCGCACCAATATGTTGTATATCATGCAACTCTTTGGGTAGCCGTGCCAAAAGTTCTGCAGAATTAGCTGCGTGCAACTTAGAGCGAGATGTTCCATGATTAAAACCCGGGCCACCCTCCCAGATTTCAGTGGATAAGGTCGGAAAATCCGGTTCCAGACTGTTAGGATGAACGCAAAACAGATGGTAGTTCTCACAAAAGTTTTCGACCAGCGCCTTCCAATTGCACTCCAGCTCAATCTCATCGCGAAGAATAACTTTATAATCTTCTATTCGATAAGGGGCATAACGCGGCTCCAGCTTTTCCAGTCTGGGCGCTAAGGGCGTAGCCTCAGTATCAAGATTGACAAACACCATTCCCTGCCATATTTCCACTTTGTATTCGGGGAGATATACATCTTTAACGACATCTTTATCCATATAAGGGGCATTTTTCAGTTTGCCATCGGACCCATACGACCAGGCATGGTAAGGGCAGGAAAACAGTTTTTTGTTGCCTTTACCCTTGGCAATGATAGCGGAGCGGTGCTGGCAGACATTGGAAAATGCCCGGATGTTTTTCTTGTCATCACGCACAGCCAGTATGGGTTTGTCATAAATATCAATGGTCAGGTAGTCGTTGGGGTTTTCCAGTTCTGAGATATGACCCGCTAATATCCATTCTTTATGAAAGATGGTTTCGATTTCCTTTTGGAACCATTCGGGGCAGGTATAAACCGAGGGGGGCAGTGGAAGAAACCTGCGGCTGGCTGCCTCTGCCCAGCGCGCTAAATCTTGACTGGTCGCTTCTAAGGTACTCATGATAGTTATTCCTGTTAATTATAATCAACTTTGGTAATCGCAGGTGGCCAGAGCGGGTTTTCAGGGCGCTGTATGGTATCAATACCTAACACAGTCCTGGCAAGGTAATGTCCAAACTCCCAGTTGGTCTGCTCAAAGGGATGCAATGGCGCTGTTTGACCTGTACCTGCAGCAATTCCTTTCTGGACGAGTCTGAGAATAGCTTTATCTTCTTCAGTTGCTTCCTTCATTATTTCTACTCCCGTCTCAACCAAGTCTGCGGGAATATCATCCTCATCATTCTCGGGGTGTACCGCTAATATAATCGTGAATTTCATTGACTGAGCCCCGGTGGGCAGAGCGAGCATCCAAAGTCCAAACTTGGCGTCTATCAGCCCAGGCGTGCAGGGGTAGATCGCATTAATGTGTTGTATATCGTGCAACTCTTTGGGTAGTCGTGATAATAGTCCTGCAGAGTTACTTGCAACCAACTTACTGCGGGAGGTCGTATGATTAAACCCTGGTCCGCCTTTCCAATTTCCAGTCAGTGCCGTCGGATAATCTGGCTCTAGGGTTTGAGAATGGACACAAAAGAGATGGTAAGTCTCACAAAAGTTTTCAACCAACAACTTCCAGTTACATTCAAGTTCAGCTGTCTCTCGATATACAACTCGATATTTTTCCAGATCATAAGGAGCATAACGTGATTCAAGGTCTTCCAGTCCGGGTGCTAAGGGCGTGGCCTCTGTATCAAGGTTGACAAACACCATCCCCTGCCATATTTCCACTTTATATTCAGGTAGGCATATATCTTTGACCACCTCTTTATCCATATAGGGGGCATTTTTTAATTTACCATCCGATGCATACGACCAGGCATGGTAAGGACAGGAAAATAATTTTCTATTGCCTTTACCCTTGGCAATGATGGTTGAGCGGTGCTGGCAGACATTGGAAAAAGCACGGATATTTTGCTTTTCATCACAAACGACAAGGATAGGTTTGTCATAGATGTCAATGGTCAGGTAGTCATTGGGCTTTTCAAGTTCTGAGACATGACTCGCTAATATCCATTCTTTATGAAAGATGGTTTCGATTTCCTTTTGGAACCATTCGGGACAGGTATAAACCGAGGGGGGCAGTGGTAGAAACTTGCTGCTAGCTGCTTCTGCCCATTGCGCTAAATCTTGGCTCGTTGCTTCTAAGGCACTCATCGTTTTTATCTCTATTGAAGCATAAATTCGGCAGTCTTACTTAAATATGCTTTGTGTTGTTATACCTATTGTCTAATTTCAGTCTTACGATGAAATCCAGGTTCTCCAATTAAAGCATACAGCCTAGTTAGCGAGGCTGAATCTCTCTCCCCTCCATCGAGCGGCCGGACACGCATGTCATTGGGGAATTTTAACTTGCAAATATAATGCATTATATATTATTATTCAATCATTCAATAATATTTGGCGTCTATCCTGACTGAAAACAGCAGGTTAATGAGACAAGATTTCAAATCTAACTACATGAATTACAAGCTATTTTGTCAAACGGAGGAAACATGGATCCTAGAAAAGACGGTAAATTGGAATATTTACGACCGGGAGGCGTGGTACCTATCGGACTTTATTCAGTAGCGTCATGTGTGAAAGCAGGTAGTGATTTGTTGTATATCGCTGGGCAACTGTCCGTTGATGCAGATGGGAACAGCGTTGGCGATTGTGATTTTGAGGCGCAATTTCGTCAGGTATTTGCGAACATGAAATCCGTTCTGGAAGGGTGTGGTTCTAGCTTGGATAGAGTTTCCAAGTTTACCTCTTATGTTCGAGGCCCAGAGCATATCAAGGCCTTCTACGAAGTTCGCGCTGAAGTTTTTCCAGAATTATTTGAGACCAACGAATACCCGCCGAACACGCTATTAGTAGTTAGTCGCATGGTACGACCGGAGTTTCTGCTCGAAGTGGAAGCTGTCGCAGTAAAAACATGACATCTGCTCGGACGCCCATCTGAATGAAATTATTGTCCTACAAAAACAAGAAAGAAAGCCATGTTGGTTTTCTGATAGACGATTATGTTATTCCGATACCGGTTGAAGCCACAGACGGCGCATCGGCCATGCGTACTCTTCTTTCCGGTGGCCCCGAACTTTTGAAGAAGAAACGACAGAAAGCAGAAGGTATATTCAAACGGAGAGATGGCCTAATTCCATTTTCTGATATTGAAGTTGATTCCCTGGTTCCGGATCCCACCAAAATTCTTTGCGTTGGTTTTAACTATTTGGATCACGTTACTGAAATGTTGGTCGACATACCGGCGGAACCTAATATTTTCGCAAAATTCAACAACGCCCTATGCCCGGATGGGGGAGAAATTGTCATCCCCACCGCATCCCATGAAATAGATTACGAGGGTGAGCTTGTGGTGGTCATTGGTCGTCATTGCAGCAGGGTAAGTCGTGATGATGCACTGGATTATGTTGTGGGCTATACCATGGGAAATGACGTCAGTGCGCGAGATCTCCAGTTTCAAACCACGCAATATACCCTCGGGAAATCTGTCGATACTTTCGCTCCTGTAGGACCCGTCATGAAATTAAGTGATGAGGTTCCTGACCCGAGAGTGTTGAGAGTAACTACACGTTTGAATGGGAAAGTAATGCAGGACGAAACAGTCGACAAGATGGTGTATAGCATCCCACACATCATCGAATCGATCAGTTCAGTGATTACCCTGGAACCTGGGGACCTTATTTTTACAGGTACGCCGGCCGGCGTTGGATGGAAGCAAGACCCGATCTGCTTTATGAAGCCCGGTGATACTGTGGAAGTTGAGGTGTCCGGTATCGGAAGACTTAAAAATGTGATCGTGAGTGAGAAATAGTGGAAGCCACGAAATGAGATCATATGGATAAGCATCTGGAAATAACACTTCCGGAGTTTAAGGAGCCTATACAGTATCCGATGGATGTCAGTGGTATACAGACACGTGTTCTGGAATGTGGTTCCGGCAATAAATCTATCGTGTGTTTACATGGTGCTGGTTCTCGCGCTGATCGATGGCGGCATAATCTAGTGCCACTGGCTGAGCAGGGTTACCACGTTTTTGCCATCGACTTTCCTGGTCATGGCCTCGCTCAAAAGACTGGGGATATTGAGTGCAGTGCTCCAGCCTTTGCTGAGTTTATCGCTTCATTTATCCAGATAATTGGAGATCAGGTCACTATTTTCGGCACATCACTGGGTGGCATGGTCGCTGGGACAGTTGCCTGTAATTATCCTGATTTGGTTAAAGCTGCTGTGTTAATTGGCACACCCGGTTTCGTAAAGATGCCGCCTGTACCGAGCGGTGGTATTAGTAAAGGCGGCGTTGAGGGAATGCGCGAGAAACTCGAATTTCTTGTTTATGACAACGCCTTAGTTACCAATCAACTTTTGGCAGAAGAGACTCGAATGAATTCAACTCCAGAGGCCAAAGTTGTTTTAGAAAAGTTGGCAGCCTACATAGCTGATGGCGTTCAGAAGGATTTTATAGGTGATCGTTATGCGAAATTGAATTTGCCAACACTATTAGTTTGGGGAAAAGATGACATGTGGGTGCCCTTAAAGGTTGGACTTGATTCGCAAGAGGTTCTGGGCGGTGCGCCATTGGTAATAATGTCCAGTGCTGCTCACGCCCCCTATTTTGAACGACCAACTGAGTTCAATGCAGTAGCCGTCAATTTCCTGCAAGGAAAAATTACTGAGAAAGTCATTGAAATTTGAGGCCGGAAACATTCCGGCTCTAACTTATGAGGACAATGTATGTTCAATGAAAAAGCTATTTGTCTACGTGTGAGGAGGGTACTATGAAACCACAAATGAAAACAATGGCGAAAGCTGTACGCAAGGCTACTTTGTTATCTACAACAGCAGCACTGGGGGGCGCTATCGGATTATTTCCTACGGTGACGTCCGCAAAAGAGGATGGGATAGAAGAAATAACTGTTACAGCAACAAGACGTGCAACATCAGTTCAAGATGTCCCATACAACATTACAGCTCTCGGCGGCAAAGAGCTGGAAGATAGGGGAATTGTTGATGCTGCTGAATTATTTCGGGCAGTGCCGGGATCATCATACGTTGGTATGGGGTCTAGAAATACCATCAATAACTCGACAATCGTTCTTAGAGGGATAAATCTCGAAACAGCTGCACGTGTAGCCTCTGCGTTTCAAACCGCCCCCGTGGTTTCGACATATATTAATGAAACACCAGTAAACGCCAATTTCCGATTAAAGGACATCGAACGAGTTGAAATATTGCGTGGTCCTCAGGGAACTTTGTATGGATCCGGCGCACTCGGCGGGTCGGTACGTTACATTTACAATAAACCAAAGTTAGGCGAAAAAACACTGGACGTTTCGGCTGGTTTTGGTAACACAGAATCCAGCGACAGTGTCAACTATGAGGTGGATGTAATTGGTAATATGCCATTAGGTGAAGATGCTGCTTTGCGTGTATATGCAGGCTATGTTGATAATGCGGGATTCATCGATAAACGTGGACAGTATCTGCAAAATCCGGATGGTCGGCCTGCTCTGGATAATGGTTCTACTGACCCTATTGGTGATGCGGCAAACTTTACTGCAGGTGGGCCGGTTATCGTGGATGAAGATGATGTAAACGACTCTACCTCCTATGCCCTGCGAGCAGAAATTCTGTTTGCCCCCAACGATGATTTCGAAATCTCAGCATTATTCCATTACCAAGATAGCGAATCGGATGATGGTCCATTTACTTCCCCAGGTGTGTTTGGTGACGATAGCCTGACAGATGCCCATAGAGTAAAACAACCATCTGAAAGTGAAACGTGGCTTGCCGCGATTGAGGCTGAATATGATATGGGGTTTGCAACGCTTGTAGGGTCAGTGTCACATTATGATACTGAAGGTTCAGCGGGATATGATGCGACGGGTCTTAGCGAAAGCTTTTTCTTTTACTCTACTGCTTACGGGTCAAGTCCACGCTTCCTTAACGAAGGATTTAATACCTTTGAAAGCGATTCAACGACGGTTGAAGCAAGGCTTGTATCTAATACTGATGGTGTTTTCGATTGGGTCCTGGGTTTGTATTACCAGGATCATGAGACTACGGACACCGAAGATTCATTCGCTTTCGGGTATCACGATTACTCTACGGCGTGTTTTATCTCGACCGGTACTTTTGGTGGCGTGCCCTGCGGGTTTGGTACTTTTTTTGGATTTCCAGGGGTTAATACAAAAAAGGACTTATCTTTTCTCCTTAACCAAACAAACGACTTCAAGGATTTCGCAGTTTTTGGTGAGTTGACTTACCACATTAACGATAGATGGGATGTAACCGGCGGCTTTCGATATTTTGATCAGAAATTGACGCACGGTCATGAAACCGGGTTGATATTTGTAAATCCCGTCCCCGATGTCTTTGAGAACACCCGCAAGGATGATGATGTGTTATTTAAAGTCAATACATCTTATGCACTTAACGACAATACAAACCAGTATTTTGTCT